>CANJPG010000055.1 GCA_947476065.1 Fidelibacterota bacterium | reverse complement strand
CTCGACATAGGTCGGGCGGCCATGATTGCATTGGCCGGCATGGGGCGTCACCTCCATTTGCCGCAAGATCGCGTTCATTTCCGCGCCATTCAGCCGGCGTCCGGCGCGCACCGCGCCGTGACAGGCCAGCGTTCCGCAAACGTCGCCCAGACGGTCTTTGAGCGACAGCGCTTCATCGACCGCCGCCAGGTCGTCGGCCAGGTCCTTCACCAAGCCGGCGACATCGGTATCGCCCAGCAAGGCCGGCACTTCGCGCACGACAATCGCGTTACCGCCGAAGGGCTCCAGCACCAGGCCCAGCTCGGCCAGTTCGCCAGCGCGGGCGGCGACGCGGGCCGCGGACGGCTCGTCCATCTCGACCACTTCGGGGATCAGCAAAATCTGGCGCGCGATGCCGCCTTCGGCCAGGGCCAGTTTCATGCGCTCATAAACCAGCCGCTCGTGGGCCGCGTGCTGATCGACGATGACAATGCCGTCGCCGGTTTGCGCGACAATATACGTCTCATGCACCTGCGCGCGGGCCACACCCAGCGGATGCGAGCGATAGTCCGCATCGACTACTTCGACCGGCGTCGCATCGGGCGCCGAAGGCGTGACGGCAAACAGCGAGCTGGCGCCCTCGCCGTCGGCCAGCCCCTGGTTGTCGTCGAAGGGCGCCTGCATGTCGTAAGCCGCACCATAGGCCGCCGTACCTTGGCCCATGACGCCGGGTGACATCGGCGGACGTGTCGCAAAGGCGCGGCCCGTATGGGCCTGGAAGGCCGCCAGCGCATCATGTGCCACCGTCGTAGAGGCGCGGTGACCGGCCTCGGCCAGCGCGTGTTTCAGGGCACCGACCATCAAGCCCCGCACCAGGCTCGCATCACGGAAGCGCACCTCGGCCTTGGCGGGGTGCACGTTCACGTCCACTTCCCGCTGGGGCAGGTCGAGGAACAGCACGACGTAAGGGTGGCGGTTGGGCGCCAGAAAATCCTGATAAGCGCCGCGCACCGCGCCGACCAGCAGGCGGTCGCGCACTGGACGGCCATTGACGAACATGTACTGGGCCAGGGCATTGCCCCGGCTGAAAGTCGGAACGCCGATGTAGCCATAGAGTTTTATGCCCTCACGCTCGGCGGCCACCGGCACGGCATTGGCGGCGAACTCCTTGCCGAGGATGACGCCAAGCCGTTCGAGGTGCGCATCGAACAAATCTCCCTGGGTCAGGCCGGCAGGCAGGTTGAGGCGTTGTTTCCCGTCGGCCGTAAGGGTGAAGGTGATTTCCGGATAGGCCATCGCCAGCCGCTCGATGGCATCGACGGCATAGGATAACTCGGTCTGCGCCGATTTCAGGAATTTGAGCCGCGCCGGTGTCGCAAAGAAAATGTCGCGCACTTCGATGCGGGTGCCGCGCGGGTGGGGTGCCGGCACCGGGCCGTCCTTGCGTCCGCCGGCCACCACCACATACCAGCCGGAGTCGGCGTTGGCCGTGCGGCTGGTCACCGTCAAGCGCGCGACCGAGCCGATGGCCGGCAGCGCTTCGCCACGGAAACCCAAATATTTGATGTCGAGCAGGTCGTCGCTGGGCAGCTTCGAAGTGGCATGGCGATCCACGGCGACCATCAGCTCCTGCGAGGTCATGCCGCAGCCGTTGTCGGTGACCACGATGAGCGAGCGCCCGCCATCGTTGAGCACGATGTCGATGCGCGTGGCCCCCGCATCGATGGCGTTCTCCACCAGCTCCTTCAGCGCCGAAGCCGGGCGCTCGACCACTTCGCCGGCGGCGATCTGATTGACGAGGTTGGGCGGCAGCAGGCGGATGGTCATGCGGACACACCCTTGGCCTTTAGATAGGCCGCCACGAGCCCCGCGGTCGAGCTGTCGCGATTCTTCAACGGTGCTCCAGCCCCCTTTAAATTAAGGAGCGCTGGTTCTAGGGATTTGGCCAACTCCTTGCCCAATTCCACGCCCCACTGATCGAAGGAATTCACGCCCCAAATCAAACCCTGAACGAAGACCTTGTGCTCGTAGAGAGCGATCAGCATCCCAAGCGCATAGGCCGTCAGCTCCTCCAATAACAGCGTGGTCGAGGAACGGTTGCCGGAAAACATGCGGTGCGGCTGCAATTCCGGCGGCGTGGCGCTTAAATCCGCGACGGTGCGCCCGCGCATCAGGGCCTCGGTCTGGGCGAACATGTTGGCCAGCAACAGATCGCGGCTGGGCCCCGTGCCGTCCTTGCCCTTGAGGGCACCGATGAAATCACAAGGGATCGGATGGGGCCCTTGATGCAGAAACTGGAAGAACGAGTGCTGACTGTCGGACCCGCCACCGCCGAAAATGATCGGGCCGCTGGACAAAACAGGCGTGCCGTCAGCCATCACGCCCTTGCCGTTGCTCTCCATGTCCACCTGCTGCAGGTGGGCGGGCAAGAGGCGCAGGCGGTGATCGTAAGGCAGAACGGCAAGCGCCGCCGCGCCGAGGAAATCAGCGTGCCACACGCCGATCATGGCCAGCATCACCGGCAAATTCTGATCGAGGGACGCGGTTTCAAAATGCCGGTCCATGGCTTCTGCGCCTGCCAGCAGTTGATCGAAGGCCTCGGGCCCGCAAGCGATGACCACCGCGAGTCCGATGGCCGACCATACCGAGTAGCGTCCGCCGACCCAATCCCACATGGGGAACACTGCATCCGCCGATATCCCAAACGCCGCAGCGCCCTTCAGATTGGTCGAGATCGCGGCGAAGTGTTTGCCGACAGCGCCTTCTCCAAGGCTATCGACGATCCACTGCCGCGCGATGCCAGCATTGTAGGTGGTTTCCGCGGTGGTGAAGGTCTTAGAGGCAATGATGAACAGCGTCGCTGCGGGGTCGAGCCCCTTCAGCGCATCGTCCATCTGCGCGCGATCGGGGTTGGAGACAAAAGCCACCGACAAATCGTCGCGCTGATAATCTTTCAGCGCTTCTGCCACAAACATCGGGCCCAGGTGCGAGCCGCCGATACCGACGTTGACGATGTGGCGAATGGGCTTTCCGGTCGCGCCCAGCCACGCGCCCGCGCGAATGCTTTCCGCGAAGGCGTTCATCCGCGCACGTGTAGCGCGCACTTCGGGCATGATATCGACACCATCCACGTGCATCGCGCGGTCGGCACGATTGCGCAGCGCCACGTGCAGCACGGCGCGGTTCTCGGTGGTGTTGATGCGCGCGCCCGCGAACATGGCGGCGCGCCCCGCTTCGACGCCCCGCGCACGTGCCAACTCCATGAGCAGGCCCATGGTCTCGCCCGTCACGCGTTGCTTGGAATAGTCGGCCAGCAGCGGCCCGAGGGTGAAGGAAAAGCGCTGGAAGCGGTCGGGGTCATCGGCGAACAGGGCGCGCAGATGCACGTCACGCAGCGCCGCCGCGTGTGCGGCGAGAGCCTGCCAGGCCGGAAGCGTGGTCAGCGGGTGTCCGGTCATGCCGTAAAATGCAGTTTAAAAACGGGTGCCGCGCTCATCGTGGGCCGCCACCATATCAATCCATAGTGGCCAAGCCAAACCACCGAATATGGAAAACACGCCGAATCAAGGACTTACAAATAGTTGTAGAGCACAAACTGCCTGATTCGGCCTCCGGCGCCGGCGGTCGGAGACCCGCGGCTAGGGTTTCGCGGGTTTGGCCGGCGCCTTTGCAGCACCCGCCGCTTTGGGCGCCGGTCCGACAATCACCACCGTCAGCCCCTCGGGATCATAGAGCTTTTGCGCCACCCGTTTGGCATCGGCCAGCGTCACCGCCTCGATCAGGCTGTTGCGCTTGTCGATGTAGTCGAGGCCCAGCTTGTCGCGCTGCACCGCCAGCAGGATGTCGGCGATGCTGCCGGTCGAGGTAAACCGCAAGGGCCACGCGCCGGTCAGATACTGCTTTGCGTCGTCGAGTTCCTTTTGCGTCGGACCCGCGGCGGCCATCTTTTTCCATTCATCGCGCATGATGGAAAGGCTGGTGTCCGCCTGATCGGCGCGGGTGCCGACCGAGCCGAACATCAGGGCGCCGGCATCGTAGGGCTGCAAGCTGGTCGAGATGCTGTAGGCCAGGCCGCGCTTTTCGCGCACTTCGTTCATCAGGCGCGAGGCAAAGCTGCCGCTGCCGAAGACGTAGTCGTTGACGCTGGCGATGTACCAATCGGGATCGCGGCGCATGATGCCCTTCTGCGCGATATAGACAATGCTTTGCGGCAGGTCCTTCTCGACGCGGATGGTCTGGCCTTTGGCGGGGGCCGTCGCCTGCGGCAACGTGACATCAAGGCCCGTGGTCTGCGGCAGCTCGCCGAACATGAGATCCATCGCCTTGCCCAAATCAGCGGGCGTGATGTCGCCTGCGGCCGACACCAACAGGCGGTCCTTGGCGAAGCGGAGTTTGCGCCAGGCGCGCAGGTCTTCAACCGTGATGGCCGCGAGCGATTGGGCCGTGCCGTCATTTTCGCGGGCGTAAGGGTGGCCCGGCAGCACCGCTTCCATCAGCGTCTTGCGCGCAATCCGTCCCGGGTTCTGTTCGCGCGCGGCGATGCCCACCAGAATCTGACGGCGGATGCGCTCGACCGGCTCGGCATCGAAGCGCGGTGTCAGCAGCGCCATGCGCATCAACTCATAAGTCCGCTGCGCATTGGGCGAGGTCGTCACCAGATTGCCGCGAATCATGTCGGTCTCGTCGCCGAACCGGATCGTGATGGCGCGATCCTGCAACTCGGACTGGAAGGCGAAGGAATCCAGATCGCCGGCCCCTTCATCCAGCGTCGATGTGGCAAAGCCCGACAAGCCCAGCTTGGCCGCGGGGTCCAGCGCCGAGCCGCCGCGGAATCCGAAAGTGATGGCAATGACCGGGGTGGTGTGATCTTCGGCGAGATAGGCCGAGATGCCGCCGGGGCTTTTGACCTCTTGGACTTTGACGGCGGCGAAGGCGGGTCCCGCGACACTGAGAGCGGCGCAGACGCTTAAGATCAGACCGCGGCGGAGGATGGACATGTTCATATTATTGGCCTCCGGCGGCGGTGACAGTTCCCGCCGGCAAGGGCGGCAATAAAATGCCGGTGGCCGAGGAATACTGCGAGAAAAGCTTGCGCGCGGCGCTGCGCACCTGGGCGGCGGTGATCTTCTCGATCTCCGCCGGCCAGTTTTCGATGTCGTCCAGCGTCTCACCCACCGCCAGCGACGCGCCAATGGCACGCGCCGCGGACATGGGTGAATCCTTCGCATAGGCCAGACGCGCGAGCATGCGCCGTTTGGCCTGCGCCACGTCGGCGTCGGTGATGCCGTCCTTCAGCGTCGCATCCATGGCTTTGGTGTAGGCCGCTTCCGCCTGTTCAAGGCTCACGCCCGGCGACGGTGTCAGCGAAATGTAGAAAGTGCCATAGGACACCGCATCGCCGCTGTAGCCGGTGCCGAAACCGGCGGCGACCTTCTGGTTGATGACCAACTCACGATACAGCTTCGAGGTTGAACCGCCGCCGGTAATTTCGGCGAACAGCTCAAGGGCGTGCACGTCGGTGCGGTCGCCGATCGAGTAACTGGGCGCGATGATCTGGCGCGACCATTGCGGCTGGCCGACGCGCTCATGATGGAAGGTGATGCGGCTGTCGACACGCGGCTGCAGGAAGGTGGGACGCGCCCGCGGCTTGTATTCGCCGACCTTGGGAATGGCGCCGTAGTATTTTTCCGCCAGAGGCTTGAACTGCTCCATGGTGATATCGCCGGCCACCACCAGGATGGCGTTATGAGGCGCGTAATAGGCATGGTAGACGTCGAAGGCATCCTCCCGCGTCAGGCCCTTCATCTCTGCTTCCCAGCCGATGATCGGGATACTGTAGTGATTGGTGCCCCACAGCGCGGCGTCAACACGCTCGCCCAGAATGGCGTCGGGCGAGTTGTCGGTGCGCATGCGGCGCTCTTCGATAATTACCTCGCGTTCGGTCTCGACCTCTTTGACGTCGAGAGTCAGGTTGCGCATGCGGTCGGCTTCGATGTCCATCACCAAGGGCAGGCGATCGACGGCGATGTTCTGGTAGTAGCCGGTGTAGTCGGTATTGGTGAAAGCGTTCTGGTCGCCACCGTTTTTGGCGACAGTATCGGTGATCGCCGTGCCGGGATATTTCGGCGTGCCCTTGAACATCAGATGTTCAAGAAAGTGCGCGATGCCCGACTTGCCCGGCGTCTCGTCGGCGGAACCGATGCGGTACCACACCATGTGGCTGACGACCGGGGCCCGGTGATTGGGCACCAGCACCACCTGCATGCCGTTGGCGAGCATGAAGGTCTCGGCGCCGTAGACTGCGGCGTTGGCAGACGAGCTGATGGTGCCCGCTCCCGCCAAACCCAGCAGAAGCGTAAGGCAAACGGCAAAGCGGCGCGGCATGAGGTCCCTCGGGATGGTTTTTGCGCCCGGCTTGATGCCGGGTCTGAAGCTGCGAGGATGCGGCGGGCTGGGGGCCGGGTCAATGCCAACCCAGCAGGCCGATCACATGAAAATGATGTCATACGGGCGCTTTCCTGTAACGCGCTGTGGGATAGTCTGGGCGACGGACAGAAATAGGGTACGGCCCATGAAGTTTGCGGTCTGGCGGACCAGCGTTGAATGCATCGAATTCTGCTGGCGGGAACGCCGGCTCCTGCTGCGATTCGCCGGCCCGCCGTTCATCGTCGCGGTACTGGTGTCGGCGCTGGCCCTTGGGGCCGTCACCGACCAAAGCTACGTCGCCATTGCGGGACTTGCTCTCGTTCAGATGCTGATCTTCGCGCCGGCGACCATCACCTGGTACCGCATCGTGGTGCTGGGCGAAGACGAAGCCCGCAACCGCCCGGTCTTCACACTGGGCCGCTTGGAGTGGCGCATGATCGCCTGGCAGATCGGCGCGCTGGCCGCTTTCGGCTGCCTCGCTGTCGCCTGCGGCGGCATCACGGTATGGCTCGCGAATATGAATTCGTTGCCGATTACGCTCCTCAACGTCGTTTGGAGCATCGCCTGGGTCATCGGCATTTTATATGCGCTGATGCGGCTCGGCGTTCTCATGGCCCTCATCGCCATGGACGAGCCCATCGACTTCAAGGCCATCTGGCGCATGACGACGGGCGTGACGGGGCGGCTGTTCAGCTGCACGGCCCTGCTGGGCCTTGCCGCACTTGTCGTCGGGCTGGGGTTCAAACTGCTGGGATTCATTGTCGGCACGCTGGGTGCCATCACCGCCGACAGCAAGCTGCAGAAAATCCTCGTCTACATCGAACTGGTGGGCAATACGTTAGTGAACACGTTGTCGGTGATCTTCACCGCAACGTTGTTCGGCTTCGTCTACAAGATGCTGACCGCCCACGCTCTCAGCACGGCGGCATATATGCCGCCGTCCGATGATGTTCAGACTGAACTACCGCCGCCAGCACCCGCCCCCACATCGCCGTCTCGAGGCTGGAGCCGCGCGCAAATTATCAACGCCGCAATATGGTTATTCGTATGGCTCGGCGGCCTGTTCCAACCGACCGTCGTGCCGGAGGGCGGCAATTTCTGGATTGAGAAGGGCACGCAGATTTTCCGGCCCGAGCGCTTTGACGACGTTCCGCGACTTCTCGGTCAGGGCGTATCGCTGTTCGCTATCTGGCTGGTGATTCACCTGATCCTGGGCAGAAAGAAAAAGGCCCCAGCGTCGCCGCCGGGGCCCTCATCACATCTATAAATCCCGCCTATAAAATTCCGGCTTAGAAAATCCCCAGCACGCTGCTGCGGCCTTTGGTGATCACAGGAATCGCGCCGTCGTTGGCCTTCTTGCCGGCGGCGGCATTCTGGCTCAGGCGCTTCATCTCGGCTTCCGGATCGATGGCGGTGCCGCCGGCGCCTTCCTGGCGCCAGAATACGAGTTTGTCGGTGAAGGTCTTTTCCTCGGCGGCGAAGCTCGAGACTTCCTTGTCCAGCGTCTCGCGGATGTTGGCGGGCACCACGTCGGCGCCAGCGTGGCCGAGCAGCGTGGCTTCACCCTTGGTCAAGCCGCGGTTCATGTAATCCTGGAGGCGAGCGCGGCCCACCAGCGCGGTGCGCGCCTGTTGCGAGGCCGAGAGCTGCTGCGGGCGGTCGGCGCCGGGTGCGGGCGGGCGCAGGTTGAAGTCGGGTGGAATGGCCAGGGGCGCCGGCGAGGCGACGGCGAATTCATCGGGCACGCTCTTCTCGAGACCGATGGCGCGGCGCGTGCTCTGGCAGCCTGACATCACGATTGCCACGGCCAGAACGGCGGTGACCTGAAGGGTGCGCGAAGACATCATGGAACCTGATCCTTGTTGGTCGTCTGATCGGCAGCGTTGTGAAGCGTATCGTGAGGGCGGGCGAGAACCGCGTCAAGCAGCCACAGGGTGGCCCCGACGCTGATGCACGTATCCGCCACGTTGAAGGTGGGGAAGTGCCACGAACCCCAGAAAAAGTCGAGGAAATCCGCCACCGCCCCGTAAAGCGCGCGGTCGACGATGTTACCGAGCGCCCCGCCAATGATCAGGCCGCTGGCCACCTGCAGCCAGGGCCGGTCGTTCTGGCGCATCCACCAGAGCAACAGCAACGTGACGCCGACCTGAACCGCGAGCAAAAGGGCCGTGGTCATAGCCGCCCCCGAATTGAACAGCGAAAAGCTGATCCCGGCGTTCCACGACAGGCGCAGGCTGAACACCGGCAGCAGCTCGATGACGCGGTCGGTGAAATAGGGCGTTTCCGCCACGCCCTCCGGCCGCATCACGCGCTCGACCATGATGTACTTCGTCACCTGATCGACGACGAGGCCGGCCACGGCCACGAGGACACCGAGCTTGGGCATGCCAGCGATACGGGACGTGGCAAGGCTCATCTGCCCTACCTCGCCTCTATGAGTGTGACGGCGCCGTCGCAGCGTTCGCAGAGGCCAGGGTGTTTGTGCTTGCCCACATCGGGCAGCACTTTCCAGCAGCGCAGGCATTTTTCGCCAGCAGCTAGTTCCACCACCGCGCCCACGCCGGGCACGTTTGGCAAGGTATAAGCATCGGCGGGCACGTCGCCGGCGGAGATGGTGATCGCCGAGGTGATACAGATGTCGTCCATGGGCAAGTCGCTGACGACGCCAACAAAGTCGGCGGTCGCGAAAACTTTCGGATGGGCCTGCAACGACGCGCCGATTTTTTTGTTGGCGCGTGCGATCTCCAGCGCACCCGTGACGACGCTACGGAAGTCGCGCACCTTGTCCCACTTCGCCGCCAGCGCGTCGTCGCGCCAGTTGTCCGGGATGGTCGGGAACTGCTCAAGATGCACGCAGCCGTCGGGATGGCGTGCGAGCCAGGCCTCTTCCGCCGTGAAGCAGATGAACGGCGCCAGCCATTTCACCAGGCAGTCGTACAACGTATCCAGCACCGTGCGCGCGGCGCGGCGGCGCAATGACGCCGGCGCGTCGCAGTACAGGACATCTTTTCTAATGTCGAAGTAGAAGGCCGACAAATCCACCGCGCAGAAGTTATGCAACTCGTTGAACAAGCCGTGGAAGTCGTAGCTGGTGCCGGCTTCGCGGATCATCGCATCCAGCTGCGCCAGACGGTGCAGCACCCAGCGCTCGAGCTCGGGCGTGTCTTTGGCCTCGACGCGCTCGGCCGCCGTGAAGCCGTCGAGATTGCCCAGGAGATAACGCAATGTGTTGCGCAGGCGGCGATAGAGGTCGCTCATCTGCTTCAAGATATTGGGGCCGATAGACAGATCCTGGCTGTAGTCGGAGGCCACGACCCAGAGGCGCAGGATGTCCGCACCCGACTGGTTGGTCACGTCCTGGGGTGCCACGACATTGCCCAGGGACTTGGACATCTTGCGGGCTTTTTCGTCGAGCACGAAGCCGTGGGTCAGCACCGCATCGAAGGGCGCACGCCCGCGCGTGCCGCAAGATTCCAACAAGGACGTATGGAACCAGCCGCGGTGCTGGTCGGAGCCTTCAAGATATAGGTCGGCGGGCCACTTCAGATCCGGGCGCTTTTCCAGCACGAAGGCGTGCGTGCAGCCGGAATCAAACCACACCTCGACGATGTCCTGAACCTGGGTCCATTCGTCGGCGGTATAGTTGTTGCCAAGAAACCGCTCGGGAGGTGACGTCAGCCAAGCGTCTCCGCCTTCCTTGTCCACCGCTTCGGCGATGCGGTCGATGACCGCCTGGTCGCGCAACATTTCGCCGGTCTTCTTATTGAGGAAGATGGTGATCGGCACGCCCCATTGGCGCTGGCGCGAGACGCACCAGTCGGGGCGCGATTCGATCATGGCGCCGATGCGGTTCTTGCCGAGGGCCGGAACCCATTTGGTCGCTTCGATGGCGGCCAGCGCTTTCTTGCGCAGATCGTTCTTCTCCATCGAGATGAACCACTGCGGCGTGTTGCGGAATATCAACGGCGCCTTGGAGCGCCAAGAGTGCGGATAGCTGTGGTTGAGCTTGCCGTTGGCCAGCAGCGCGCCGGCATCCTTCAACGCCGCCAGCATGTCCGGATCGATCTTGAACACATGTTTGCCGGCGAACAGCGGCACGTGACTGTAATAGGTGCCGTCGCCGCCCACGGTCTCCGGGATGGTGACGTTGTTCGCAAGACCCAGATGATAGTCGTCCTCGCCATGGCCGGGCGCAATGTGCACAAAGCCTGTGCCGGCTTCGGTGGTGACGAAGTCGCCGGCATAGGCCGGCACTTCGAATTCATAGCCGCCAGCGTGCAACGGGTGACGACAGATCGTGCCGGCAAACGCTTCGCCCTTCACCTTGGTCACCACGTCATGCGCGGTGATGTCGGCGGATTTCAAAACTTGCTCGAGCAGTTCGACGGCCACGGCAAAGCGCTCGCCGACCCTGGCGAGGCTCTTTTCGCCCACGGCCTTCACTTCGATGACGGCGTAATCCATTGCTGGACCGAACGCGACCGCGCGGTTGCCGGGCAGAGTCCAGGGCGTCGTCGTCCAGATGACGATGCAACCGTTCTTCAGCGCATCGACGCCGGTTTTGACGATGGGGAAACGCACCCAGACGGTCGTCGAGGTATGGTCTTCGTATTCCACTTCGGCATCGGCCAGCGCCGTCTTCTCGACCACCGACCACAACACCGGCTTTGAACCGCGGTACAGCCCGCCGTTCATGATGAACTTGCCAAGTTCCCGAACAATGTTGGCTTCGGCGCCGAAGGCCATCGTGGTGTAGGGGTTCTCCCAATCGCCGATGATCGCCAGGCGCTTGAACTCGCCCTTCTGGACCTCGACCCATTTGGCGGCGAAGTCGCGGCACTGGCGGCGGAACTCGACGACGGGCACGTCGTCCTTGTTCTTGCCCTTGGCGCGGTACTCTTCCTCGATCTTCCATTCGATCGGCAGACCGTGACAGTCCCAGCCCGGCACATAATTGGCGTCAAAGCCGGTCATCTGGCGGGCGCGGACGATGGTGTCTTTCAGGATCTTATTCAGGGCATGCCCGATGTGCAGATTTCCATTCGCGTAGGGCGGGCCATCGTGCAGCACAAACTTGGGGCGGCCCTTGGAGGCCGCCCGCAGTTTTTTGTAGAGATCCATCTCGTCCCAGCGCGCGAGCAACTTGGGCTCGAGCTGCGGCAGACCGGCTTTCATGGGAAAGTCGGTGGTGGGCAGGAAGACGGTCGGGCGATAGTCGGGAGCAACAGGCGTGTCGGCCATAGGTGCAGAGTCCTAGATAAGGGTGGTCAAGCGAAGTCGGCAGGCCCCATCCCGATCAGGGAATGGGGCGGCTAATTCGCAAAGGCGCTGCACAGGCGAAAACGACAGGCAAAAGCATGGCCGGGTGTCTAACAGGGGCCGCCCTCCCGTTCAAGCAAAAGCCCCCGAAACCCGTCCAAAACCCAGGAAAACTGCGGCTTTCATATCCCGGCGGCCAGGGCTGTTGTGATCGCCCAGGCGTCGCTGCGGCGAAACAGCACGGCAGATGCGTCCGCCGCCGACAGGAACAACAGCGTGTGCTCGGCCTCGGGCACGGCATCCAAGGCCGGTCCGAAGGCCGCCCGGTAATAGGTGCTGTGGATCGTCCAGCCGCCGTAGGCCGGCGCGTATTGGTGGAAGGTGGCCTGCCCTAGGCAGACGCCGATGACCACGGCGCGGGCGCATTCTTCCTTCACTTCACGGGTGAGGGTTTCGATGTCGCTCTCGCCGTCCTCGATGCCCCCGCCCGGAAGGAAATGCCGCGCGCCGACACGCATCACCGCCACAAGTCCTCCGGCCTCGACAATGACCGCCGAGACGACATGGCGGGTTTTGTAGATCTCACCCGGCACGCGCGCGCCGAAGATGAGCCGCTCGGTCATGGGATCGCGACAAAGGGTGCGGCAGCCTCAGGGAATTTCCGCGCGACGAGCAGGCTGCGCGCAGCGTCGCGGTCTTTAGCGATCTGAGCCTTCAAGGACTCCAGGCCATCAAACTTCTGCTCGGGCCTGACATAGTCGATCAGAGCCACGCGCAGGTGCTTGGAATAAAGGTCTTCGCTGAAGTCCAGCAGATGCACTTCCAGCAGCACGTCCTTTTTATCGAATGTGGGCCGGCTGCCGAAGTTGGCGACACCATCGTGCCAGACGGTCTCCGCCCCGCGATCAACGCCCGCGCGCACGGCGTAGACGCCCTTCTTGGGCTGCAGATAGCCGTGGCTATGCACGTTGGCGGTCGGAAAACCCAAGGTGCGTCCGCGCTGGTCGCCGTGCTCGACGCGGCCTTCGATCTCCCAATAGCGGCCCAGGAGGCGCGCAGCTTTTTCGGGCGCGCCGTCTTTCAGCAGATTGCGGATGGTGGTCGAAGAATAGCGCACGCCGCCTTCACTGAGCTCACCCACCGACGTCACGCCGAAGCCGTGTTTAGCGGCCAGATCATTCAACAAGGCGACGTTACCCCTGCGCTGAAAGCCGAAAACATAATCGTAGCCGACGACGATGTGCGACACGGCCAGGCCGCCGACCAATATATCCTCGACAAAGCTCTCCGCCGGACGCTGCGAGAACTCGCGGTCAAAGGTCTGCACAAAAAGATAATCAAGCCCGATAGCCTCGATCAGCCGCGCCTTGGTGCGGAAGGGGCTGAGCAGGAACGCCTCCTGCTCGGGTTTGAAGAAGAGCCGCGGATGGGGCTCGAAGGTCATCACGCCCGCCGGCGCACCCTTGGCACGGGCGATGTCCATCGCCTTGCCCAGCACCGCCTGATGACCCAGGTGCAGTCCGTCGAAATTGCCGAGCGACAAAACGCCGCCCTTCAACTGCGCCGGCACTTCACTCCAGGTCCTGAAGAGGTGCATTGCCATACCGAGCTTAGCCGCGCGACGGCAGCTTGAGGGTGGCTTCGCCGTCGATCACCAGGGTCTCGTGCACGAAGCATTGAGTCTTGAAAATCACGAATTTGCGTTCGGGTATAAGTTCAATGACTTCGCAACGCGCGGTGACGGTATTGCCCACATGCACCGGCGCCTTGAACTTCAAGGTCTGCGCCACATAGATCGAGCCGGGCCCCGGCAGTTTGGTGCCCAGCACCGTCGAGATGAAGCTTGCGGTCAGGGCGCCGTGGGCAACGCGGCCCTTGAACATGGTGCCGGCGGCGTAGTCCTCGTCGAGATGGACCGGATTGGTGTCGCCCGACACGCCGACAAACAACACCAAGTCGGCGTCGGTGATGGTCTTGGCGAAACTGGCCGACATCCCCAGCGCCATGTCCTCGAATTGCGTGATTCCGCCTACATGCACTTTGGATTGCGCACTGGATTGTAAAGTGTCGGCCATGCGATCATCTTCCCTGGCGTCGTGGTGTCGGTTGAGGAGGTTGCTGTGGCGAAACAAACAGGTCGTGAATGCGGGGTCAAGAGCGCTGTCCGCGCAGCCCGCTTCGGGATAACCGGCCTGCAAATTCTTACGGCCGCTTGCCTCGTCAGCCTGGCCGGCTGCGCCAGCACCTGGATGAACCCGGCCAAGAGCCCGCAGGAGGCCAAGATCGACGACCGCGCCTGCTCGGCCGAAGCCGAGGAAACCGCGCTGACCCGCGCCGCGCAGCAGAAGGTGGAATACCGCAAGCAATCCTCGATCCAGCCGGGCTTGAACCGCGGCGAAACCCCCATGCAGATGGTCGACCGCACCAGGACCGAAGACACCTACACACGCGATTTCGAAAGCTGCATGCGCTCCAAGGGCTACAGCCGAGACAAGAAGTAAGCGCATATCCGATGGCCATCCGCCGCATCGACTCCCTCGGCTACCAGATTGGGCTCCTCGGCCGGCTCTATGACCGGCGCCTGCAGGAGGTGCTGAAGGATTACGGCGTCGCCCCCGGGCAGTTTGCGCCGCTGGTGATGTTGTTTGAACAGGACGGCCTGACCCAGGCCGAACTGTGCCGGCGCATCAACGTCGAGCAGCCGACCATGGCCAATACCCTGCAGCGCATGGAACGCGACGGCCTGATCAAGCGTACGGAAGACGAAGCCGACAAACGCCGCAGCCTCGTTCACCTCACGCCGCGCGCCCGCGAAATGCAGGCCAAGGTGATGGAAAGTGCACGCGCCGTTTCCAACCAGACCGTGAAAGGTCTGTCCGTGGGCGACCAGGACGACATGTTCCGCCTGGTAGCCCGCATGGTCGAGAATCTCAAGGGCTAGGGAGCACCGTACTCGCGCTCGACTTTGCAGATGCGCGTGCGAAAGACGGCGTACCATTTCTCCCGGCCATATTTCTGTGCCACCTGATGCTCGGCGTTGCGCTTCCATGCCGCGATGGCCTCAAGGCTCGCCCAATAACTCATTGTGATGCCGATGCCCGCACGCGCCGATTCCATACCCAAATAGCCCGGCTGCTGCGCGGCCAAGGCTTCCATGGCGGCGGCCATGGCAGCGTAGTCGTCATGCTCGACCGCGGTGCGCACGGAGGTGAAAATGACGGCGTAATAGGGCGGCTTGGGCGTGGCGACAGGTCTATGAATATCGGCGGTCATGGCGTCCCCATATCAACCCGGCGCGCCGCAATTATCACAAGTGTGAACGGCGCTCTCGCGCAAGCCCTGCATGCCCCCCATGCCAAATGCGACGCGACATTAAGCCGCTGATTTTATGGGAATTTCAGCCCAGCGGCCGGGATACAGTGTGTTGCGGACAAGGGCGGCCCATGGAATAGTATCGCCCAGGGGACGATGGGGACGCGGACGGCGCCGGCCGCGGCGTGCCGAATTTTCCCAACATTTGACTGCATACACGTTTGGACCGCCGCGCCCGCGGCCTGAAAACCGATGGTAGAAACCGAAGCCCTGTTCACCGCCGTCTTGGACGCCACGGCCGACGCCGTGATGGTGACCGACCGCGCCGGATTTATCCGCCGGGTCAACCAGGCCTTCGGCAAACTCACCGGCTTCGATCCGGCCCTTCTCGTCGGGCGCGACGCGCGCGAGTTGTTCCGCGACATCAACGACGACGAATTCTGCGACGAGCTGTGGAACGAGGGTGCGCCGCGCCACTATCCGTCGGTGCGCTCTAAACATGCCGACGGCCGCGCGCAGGTGCATGCCCTCTGCATGACCTCGATCAGGGACGACGCGGGCGAGGCCAGCCAATTCCTAGCCGTTATCCTGTCGGAATCCTTTCAGACCGATGCAGTCACGGGTGAGTCACGGCGCGTCGGCCACGACGCACTCACAGGTCTTCCTGATCGCAGCATCCTCGCCGACCGCGTCGGCCAGAACATCCTGAACGCAAAGCGCGCCAACAAGTCGATCGCGCTTTTGGTCATGGGCCTCGACCGCTTCACGCTCATCAACGACGCCCTCGGCTACGCCGCCGGCGACCAGATGTTGAAGGAAGTCGCCGATCGTCTCGCCAAAGTCATCCGCGTGTCTGACACCGCCGCGCGCCTCGACAGCGACAAATTCGCGGTGATGACGCCCATCAGCGCCATCGACGACAGCGTCATCGTCGCCGAGAAAGTGCTGAACGCCATCAAGAAGCCGTTCCATCTCAAGGGCGAGGAGGTCTTCGTCACCTTCTCCATCGGCATCAGCATCTATCCCACCGACGGCGAGGATTTCGACGATCTGTTGAAAGACAGCTTGAGTGCCATGCAGTACGCCAAGCAGGACGGCGGCAGTCAGTATCGCTTTTTTGCATCGGATATGAACGCCAAGGCCAAGAACCGCCTTGCGCTGGAAAAACGCATGCGCGCGGCGCTGGCAAACGGGGAATTTGTGCTGTTCTATCAGCCCAAGGTCGAACCCAAGAGCAATCGTGTGCGCGGCGCCGAGGCGCTGATTCGCTGGCGCGATCCGGTGCACGGCATGATTAGTCCCGGCGAGTTCATTCCGGTGGCCGAAGAGACCGGGCTTATCGTGGACATCGGCACCTGGGTGATGCGGGCGGCGTGTTTTCAGGTCAAGGCGTGGCAGGATGCCGGTTACGCCCCGATCAAGATGTCGGTGAACGTCTCGTCCATGCAGTTCAAAGCCAAGGACCTGCTGGACAAGGTGAAGTTGGCGCTCGCCGACTCAAAGCTCGACGCCAAGTGGCTGGAACTCGAGATCACCGAAAGCATGTTGATGAACGATGTCGAGGGCGCGATTGCCCGCATGCAAGCGGTGCGCGACCTGGGGTGCGGATTGTCGATCGACGACTTCGGCACCGGCTATTCGAGCCTGTCTTACCTCGGGCGCTTCCCGATCACGACGCTGAAGATCGACCGCGCATTTGTGAAGGATGTTCAGGACAATCCCAACACCGCCGAAATCGCGCGCGCCATCATCGGCCTATCGCGCGGGCTCAATCTTGAGGTCGTCGCCGAAGGCGCCGAGCTGCAGGAGCATATCGATTTTTTGAAGGACAACGGCTGCGACAGCATCCAGGGCTTTTTCTATTCAAAGCCCCTCGAAGCCCACGTCTTCGAATCCAAGCTGACGAAGGTCTAAAGCCGCTTAGCCGGCGCTCGACTGGAAGTCATCGCCCTTGGGACGCGGCGTGGTTTTCCATCCGCCCGACATCTG
>CANJPG010000054.1 GCA_947476065.1 Fidelibacterota bacterium | reverse complement strand
GTCTTATCGGCGGCAAGTGCGCCGCCGCTAAAAACCGATACCGCGGATAAGGAGATAAAAGCCGAGAATAGAATGGCTGAAGGACGCCGCAGCAAGGCTGCGCGCGCGCAAGCTGAGTAAGCGTCCCCCATCAGATAGCCACTTCTTATTCCTTGGCTTTACCCTCCAATACTACGGTATTGCCGCGATCCTGCACAACGACCGGCAGGAAGGCTTCGAGACGGCGCAACACATTGGCCTCGTCGTCGATCTTAAGCACGCCCGAGAAGCGCAGATCCTGAAGCGCCGCATCGTTGATGACGATGGCCTTGCCAAAATAACGGTTAAGGCTCGAGGCAACCGCCGATAATGGCGCATCTTCGAATATCAACCTGCCGTCACGCCACGCCAGAGCCTGCGACGGATCGACTTTGGCCAGTTGATATTCGTTAGCACCCTCATGGCGCACAAATTGGTCGCCGACGGTCAGGCGCACGGCGGTGTTGTCCGCGGGCTTGTCGGCGCTATGGCTGACCTGGACGACGCCGCGCAGCACTGTAACAGCGACTTTTCCGTCGTGTTTTAAGATGTTGAAGGCTGTCCCCACCACGTGCACACGTTCGCTGCCCACAAGGACATCGAAGGGACGCTGGGCGTCTGCCGCAACGTCGAACAACGCTTCGCCCTTTTCCAGGCGCACGGTCCGGATGTGCTTCTCCAATGTTACCGACACGGCCGTATTAGTATTGAGATGTAGGACCGAGCCGTCAGCAATATCCACATCGCGCTGCTCGCCGACATTGGTCGCAAAGACCTGGACCGGCGCCGCACCGTCAAAATTGTATTGAACAAAAACCGCAACCAAAACTGCCGCGGCCAGCGCCATGGCGCCCGCGGCCCAGCGGCGCGGGATAGCCCAGGCCGGAACGGACGTCGCAACAGCCGGTGAGGCGTAAGCCGCCCGCAGGGCCGGCTTATGGTCTTCCACGTCGGCAACAAAGGATTCGATACGGTCGAAGGCCTGGCGGTTGGCCGGGTCGGCCTCCAACCATGTGGTGAAGGCCAGCCAATCGCCATCCGCGACGTCGCCGGCAAGGCGCACGTGCCAAGCGGCCGCTGCCTCGAGCCGGTCTTCGCCGCCAAGTATTGATGTCGTCGGGTTAGACACCCTCAACTCCCCAGGACCGACAGTCGGCCCTCGTAACAAGCGATGACGCCCACGTCATTTCCCCCTACCCCTAATGCCGCAACCGAACAATTCCGAGCCGGGCCGCAAGGCTTTTCAGAGCCAAAGTCATTTGCTTTTCAACGGCCTTGACGGAAATGCCGAGGCCATCGGCGATGTCGCGGTGACTCTGGCCTTTGAGGTGATGCAGCACAAATACCTCGCGGGATTTGGGCGTTAGGTCAGCAAGACCGGCCATCAAATCCTCCAGCTTGCGCTTGGAATCGATAGCGTCGTCGGCCGGCGGCTCGTCGGCAACCGATTCAGGTCCCAATTTGTGCCCGGCAAGATCGGACCATGCGGCGTCGCGTTTGCTCCGGCGCTGCCCCGCGCGCGCATGTTCGTTCGCCAGATTATAAGCACTGCGGAAAATGAAGCCGCGGAGATTTTCGATGTTTGCCTGGGGCCGCGCCGCGCGCAGGCGTAGGAACAGCTCCTGATAAATATCCTCGGCGGCGGCATGGCTGCCCAGCCGCGCGGTCAAAAACCGCACGAGCTCGGTCCGCATGTCGAGATATGCGGACATCAGCCGGTCGAGCGCCGCATCGTTCAAAGCCTGATACATCCGATTCTTGGACCGCCCACGCCGGAAAAATATCGCAAATCGGCGCAGCAAACCAATGATTTAGCGTTCACTTGCCGCCCTCCGACGCCTATGTGAATTTCCCGTAAAGCGGTAGGGGGCCATCCCGCCCGCGTCATCGCTTGTTATGAACCCAAAGGCTGACCAGGGACGGCGGCCGCGGGACACGAAGATTCGAGGGGTTGGGGGAATTATGTCGATTTTGGATCGCTTCGGCGAGAGCCGGGGCATATCTGCTGCTGTGTCTGCCAATATCGGCATGTCCATTGGGAAGATCTGGCCAGGAGCAGGCACGCAGAAGGCGGCCAGCGTTCCAACTTCTAATCCACTTTCTTTCAGCCTGCAGTCCCCCATCGTGATGTTGCTGACTCTGGCGCTTGGCATCATCGCCGTGCGCCTGCCGTTCTTCGACTACAACGTGCTCAGCGCCGATGAATCGGTCTATCTGATGATCGGCGCCGGCATGCGCGAGGGACACATTCCCTACGTCGACATCATCGACCGCAAGCCCATCGGCATTTTCCTGATCTACGGCCTTGCCGACCTTCTGTTCCGTGACGCCATCATCGGCGTGCGCATTTTCGGCGCACTCAGCACCCTGCTCGGCAGCTGGATATTGGCCCGCATCGGCCAGCGCTTCTTGGGCTTAGGTCCGGTCGCGGCCCTGCTCAGCGGCTTGCTCTATGCGACCTACGCTCTGCTGTTCTACGGCGACTCAGGCCAGACGCCGGTGTTCTTCATGCCCTTGGTCATCGCTGGCGGCGGCTTGGTGCTGCGCGAGTTGCGGCGCATGCGCCAGGGGCGCACGCCATCGGTCGCGCGCCTCGGCTGGGCGGGCCTGGCCCTCGGCCTGTCGCTGCAAATTAAGTACAGCACCTTCTTTGAATGCGTGCTGTTCGGCGGACTGGTGCTGTTATTCGCCTGGCAGTATCGCCGCATCCTCAGCCGTCACGGCATTGCCGCCGCGCTAGGCGGCGCCGGCGTCATGATGGTCGGCGGCCTGCTGCCGACCGCGATTGCCTACGCGGTCTACGTCGCCATGGGTCACGGCGAGGCCTTCTGGTTCTACAACATCACCGTCAATCTGGGCCGCCCGGCGACGGACTTCCCCACGGGGCTGATCCTGTTCCGGGCCCTGTTGTTCATGGCCGCCGTCGGCCCGCTGGTATTCCTGGGCACGCGCGACTTCATCTCGCGGCTCAAGACCCCGGAAGGCGGCAGCCGCTTCGCCCGCCAGCGCTGGGTGCACGTCGTCTTGGCCACCTGGTTCATCGCCGCGCTCATCGGCGGCCTGGCCCAGCAGCAGCCCTACGCCACCTATTTCTTTGACACCCTGGCACCCCTCGCCCTGATGGCCGGTGCCACCCTGCAGTCGCGCGCCACCTCGCCGCGCTCGTCGCGAACGATTGCCTGCTCGGCCAGCGTCGTGTTGGGCCTGGCCGTAGCCGGTTACGTCGGCCTGCACATCCAGAAGATCCGCGACAACGGCTCGCCCTACCTGCCGGCCGCCATCGCCGAGGACATCAAGGCCCAGGGCGCCCAGTCCATGTACGTGTTTAACTACTACGGCATCATGTACCCGATGACCGGCATCGCGCTGCCGACGCGCTACCCCCTGCCCGACCACCTGCTGCGCAACCTGGAAGCCGCCTCGTTCCAGTTCGACGCCAAGGCCGAGCTGACCCGCATTTTCGACAACAACCCCTCGGTGCTTATGGTGTTGAACCCCATGAGCAGCCGCATCCCCGCGGACCGCCGCGCGATGCTGGAGGCCAAGCTGGCCGCGGACTACTGCCTGTGGCGGAACTACGAAGCTGGCCCGCAGCACGTCAGCGTCTACCTGCACAAGGCCGCCCCGCTGCCGTCAGTGTCCGCCGCCTGCCAGGCACCAGCCGATCCTTACGAATGGCTGACCGCCGTGCGCAAGCCCGGCGACAAGCGCCGCTGAGTCCGCCGCCCGGCCTAAAAAACCGACCCGACAGGCCAATAAAAAGAGCGCCGGTCTTTGCGACCGGCGCTCGTTCTTTATCGCCGCGACCTGACGGTCGGACTAGGCCTCTTTATTGGAGCGCGCACGGCGGCGGCGCTGCTTGGCGCCGCGCTTGGCCTTGCGCTTATTGGCGCGGATCTTGGTGCTGGATTTTTTCGTTTTCGTAGCCATAGAGGCCTCCGGGTTGCTGTGTTGCGGGCCTCCTATAACACATCCGCCGTCAATCTGAAGCGATAAGAGCGTCGTTAACGCATCATCTTAAGTGTTCAGAGTGATTCACTATGCCTTGATAGTAAAACATAATATCTAAAATCAGGGTGCCGGGGTCGGACGCCGGCGGCCGGACATTTTCTCCAAGATGCGCCGTGGATCGGGCAGGACTTTGAGCCGCTCGGTGATGCGCGCTTTGACCTGGGGGAACTGCATCACGTCGGCGATGCGCCGGTCGAGGAAGGCCCAGGTGGCGGCGCAGTCGGGCGAGCGGTCGTCGAGCCAGAACAGCACCGTCGCGCCGTAGACCGCCGCGAGAAGTCCGCGCTTGGTGTAGAAATTGAAGTCGGTGGCCTTGTCCCCGGCGGCCCGCCAGATGCAGTCGACGGTCTTGTACCAGCCCCGCAGGGACCCGCCGGCGAAGGGCGGCAGCGGCGAGAGCGCCAGTGCCCGGCGGACGGCTTCACGATAAGGCGTCCAGCGCTCCAGCCGAATGCGCACGGCCGCGATCACGCGGGCGCGGACCTTCATGGCGGCGAGATCCAGCTTGGCCAGGTCCTCGAGCATCAGGCGGTCGGCCATCTCCATGAAGTGGGCGACCGCGTCCTTGGCGCCGCCCGGAAACAGGCGCCCCACCGCGTCGGCACCGAGGCCGGTGCTCTCGGCGGCGGCGGTCAGGGTTTTGCGGCTCCAGCCGTCGAAAGCCACATGGGGCAAAACCGCCCGGATCAGCGCATCGCGCTGGGCGATTTTTTCGGCCCGCTGGGCGTCAACGTCGGCCATCAGCCCTCCTCGTCCAGTTCGACGGTCTGGCCTTTGGCCTTGGCTGCGCTCTGGAGCACATCGGCGAAGGCGAGCGAAGTCATGTCGGCCATGCGTTGGGGATAGAGGAAGCCGTCGAGGTGGTCGCATTCGTGCTGGACGACGCGGGCATGGAAGTCCTTGGCCTCGCGCGTGACCGTAGCCCCGGTCAGGTCCTGGTAGCTGTAACGGATGTTGGTATAGCGCGGCACCAGCCCCGTGAGGCCCGGCACCGAAAGACAGGCCTCATAGCCTTCATTCTTGGACTCATCGAGGGGCGTGATTACCGGATTGACCATGACCGTGAGCGGTACTTCGACGCCTCCATTGCGGGCTGCGGGCACGAAGAAAATGACGATGCGCTCGGACCGCGACACCTGGGGCGCAGCCAGGCCCACGCCGTGGGCGTCGACCATGGTGTCGATCATGTCCTGAACAAACGCGCCCAGCGCGGGGTCGGCCGGATCGGCCACCTCGGCGGCGCGCCGCTTGAGAACATCGGCGCCCATGCGGGCAATCGGCAGGACACTCATTGAATTCGCTCATTCTGGACGTGATAAACTTATATATAAGGTGGGTGACCCCGGCGCCAGACGGACCTGCAAGTGTGGCACCCCGGCTACAGTCTTGAAAAAGACCGCTTTTCCGGGCCTTGAATCACGCAAAACCGGGCAAAAGGCCGCTTCCCAAGCCCAAATGCCCATGTTATACCCCCGGCCACTCAGAAGGCGCCGGCTTAACGGACCGCGCGCCTTTTATATGTGAAATCAAAAGACACGAGGAAGACCAGCCTTGGTTCAAGTCATCGTCCGCGACAACAACGTCGATCAGGCCCTGAAGGCCCTGAAGAAGAAGATGCAGCGTGAAGGCATCTTCCGTGAGATGAAGCTTCGTAAGTCCTACGAAAAACCCTCTGAAAAGAAGGCTCGCGAAAAGGCCGAAGCCGTTCGCCGCGCGCGTAAGATGGAGCGCAAGCGCCTGGAGCGCGAAGGCTTCTAGCCTTAGCGTCCTCTGCCAAATTCAAAACGGAGCGTCCGCCAGGATGCTCCGTTTTGCTTTGGGGTACACGCCAGCGCGTTAACCAGACCGAAACTCGCGGCCCCTACCTTCTGAGGATTCGTGCTCGGGAGAGGGAAATCACCGTGACCACCCTGGAAATTCGGCCTGCTGCGGCCAGCGACTCCAATGCCATCGCTGCCCTTGTGCGCGAGGCTTGGCTGGCGGCCAATCAATCGCTACTGCCCGGCGACACAATGGCGCGCCTGGCGCAATCCAATCACCTGGCCGGCTTTGTCGCCGGCGAATGGCTCAGCGTGCGCGTGGCGGAGTTTGAAGGCGAGATCGTAGGTGCCGTCGGTGTGAACCCGGCAGGCGTCATCTGGATGCTGTACGTCCATCCGGCCTATCAGGGCTGCGGCGTGGGCTCGGCGCTCTACGACGACGCCATCGGCACCATGAAAGAAGCCGGCAGCCGTAAGGCGGTCCTTGAAGTCATGGCAAGCAATGAAAATGCCGTGGCGTTCTATCGTTCAAGAGGCTGGGTGCCCGAGGGCCGGCGAACCGAACACATCCCGGGCTTTCGCTTCACCGCCATGCGGATGGGTCTTGCCCTAGCCTAAATCAGATCTCGACCTGCGTTCCCATCTCGACGACGCGGTTGGGCGGCAGCTTGAAGAAGTCCATGGCGCTCGTGGCCGAGCGCATCATCCAGGCGAACAGATGCTCGCGCCACAGGGCCATGCCCGGACGGCGGCTGGGCATGACGGTTTCGCGGCCCAGGAAGAACGAAGTCTCCATGTCGTTGAACTCGAAATTGAGCCGTGCCGCGCCTTTAAGGGCAGCAGGCACATCGGTCTCGTCCATGTAGCCGTAGCGCAGGATGAAGCGGTAGAAGCGCCGGCCCAGGTGCTGGACTTCAAGACGCTTGGCTTCGGCGACGTGGGGTACTTCCTCCGTGATCACGGTCAAGAACACGACGCGCTCGTGAACGACACGGTTATGCTTGAGGTTGTGCAAGAGCGCATGGGGCACGCCGTCGGTAGTGCCCGACAGGAACACAGAGGTTCCCGGCACGCGCGTGACGTTGGGATTGAGCGAGTTTAGGAACACATCTACCGGCATGGCGTCTTCGGCGCGCCGGGCGAACAACAGCTCCCTGCCCTTTTTCCAGGTGGTCAGTAAGACGACGATGGCTATACCGACAGCGAGCGGGAACCAGCCGCCGTGGGTGAGCTTGGTCATGTTGGCGGCGAAGTAAGCGAGATCGACGATGGTCAGAGCGCCGCCGATGAAGCCGGCGATCCAGGGGTTCCACTTCCACATCCTGAACATCACCACCGTCAGCTGGATCGAGGCGATCAGCATGGTGCCCGTGACCGCGATGCCGTAAGCGGCGGCAAGGCTGGTGGAAGATTGGAAGCCGAGCACTAGAGCGATCACCGCCGCCAGCAGCAGCCAGTTCACGAAGGGAATGTAGATCTGGCCAGATTCGGATTCAGACGTGTGGATCGTCGCCATGCGCGGCAGGAAGCCCAGCTGCATCGCCTGGCGTGTGATGGAATAGGCGCCGGTGATGACGGCCTGGGAGGCGATGACGGTGGCCATGGTGGACAGCCCGACCATCGGCAAAACGGCCCAGCTGGGCACCATCAGGTAAAAGGGATTCTCGGCGGCGGCTTTGTCGATGAGCAGCAGCGCACCTTGGCCGAAATAGTTGAGCAGCAGCGCCGGCAGCACCAGAATGAACCACGAGCGGCGGATGGGTTCGATGCCGAAATGGCCCATGTCGGCGTACAGAGCTTCACCGCCGGTCAGCACGAGCACCACGGAGCCCAGCGCCAGGAATGCCATGAGTTTGTATTGCAAGAAGAAAGTGACGGCGTACCAGGGATTGATCGCCGCGAGCACCTGGGGCGCCTCGATGATCTTGAGCACGCCGATGGCGCCGAGAGCCACAAACCACACGATCATGATCGGCCCGAACAACCGCCCGACCACCGATGAACCGCGGCTTTGAAACATGAAAAGAATCACGATCACGGCAATGGTGATCGGAATGACGTAAACGCTGAGGCCCGGCACGGCGACTTCCAAGCCTTCGACCGCGCTCAGCACCGAAATCGCCGGCGTGATCATGCTGTCGCCGTAAAACAAGGCGCCGGCGAAGATGCCCAGGATCACCACGATCGGGGCCATGAAGGTTTTCTGCGTGACCTGGCTGGCAAGGGCGAGCAGGCCGAGGCTGCCGCCCTGGCCTTTGTTGTCGGCACGCATCAGCAGCAGCAGGTATTTTCCCGAGATCACAAGAATGAGCGACCAGAACACCAACGACAGCACGCCGAGGATATGGCCCTTGTCCACCGGCAGCGGGTGGGTGCCGCTGAAAACTTCCTTGATGGCGTATAGCGGGCTGGTGCCGATGTCGCCGTACACCACGCCAATAGCGCCGATCATAAGCGTGGCCATAGTTGGCTTACTGCACGCCCCGTGCATTGGGGCGGCGGCGGAGGTCGATTGTTGATCCATTGCCTCTGCGTACTACGTGACGCTCAAAACTTAACTCGCGCCGTTCGGGGGCGCAGAGCCAGCCCGCATCCCGTCGTCGGGACCCCTCATCTCGGGCGGCATCCGTGTAGCACTCCTGCTTGCCCATAGCAAAGCCATAGCGGGGGGGAGGCTATAGCGTCTTGCGGCGCTCAGAGTCCTTATCAACCCATTGATAAACACGATTTTGTCCCATTCTTTTTGCCAGCGGGCGGTTTTCGCAGCATAGACCTGCGCCAGCGGCAGGGCCCGATTGGGGCGCGCAACCATGTCCCAGACGTCCCCCAGGCCAAAGGGCGCGTAGACGTCGATGAAGGCCTCGCCGCTGCGCTTGAGGCCGATGGTCTGCGGCGAGCAGGGAAAGCGCAGGATTCCCTCGCTGGCCGAGGTCAGCGGCGGATAGGCGACGCCGAATTTTTCGGGAAACCACACATGCACGCGCGCCTGGTTGCGCAGCTGGATGTTCACCGGCAGGTCGGCGAACAGCTTGGCGGCGGTACGGATGACGTCGTCCTCGGCTTCCCAGGACAGATCCTCGGAGAAATAACAGACGTCGTAGTCGAGGATACCGCGCTCGGCGGCCCGGCCGCTGCGCAGGTTCCAGACGGTTTGAAACAAGCAGCCCGAGGCCAGCCACCAATCGCGCAAGCCAAGGTCGGGCATGCGATTGAGAATTTCGACGTTGATGCGGTTGATCAGGCAGAGCTCAGTCACCCGCGCCGCCAACCGCTCCGCCGGCGTTGCGGCGGTGTCATCGTCATCGGGAGTGTCGAATAGCGCCAGCGACGTGGGCGGCGCCTTCTTGCGGCGCGCTACCCCCTTGGGCTTGGGAAACAGGCGTAAACGCAGGCCACGCCCGTCGGGTAAAAAGATATGCGCCATGGGGAGTTAAAGCCTCGACCTTTGATCCAGTATATCAACCACGGTAGACTTTGTGTGTTCAAAGCGGGAGACAGCGATGCTCAGAATTCTTGTGGCCGTGATGATGCTGGGGGCCACAAGCGCTGTGGCCGCGGAGCGCTATCCCTCAGGCCAACTGCCTGACGACGTTGTTCCAACGCACTACGCCTTGGATCTCACGGTTGTGCCCGATCAGGAAACCTTCGGAGGCAAGGCGGTCATCGACGTGGCGCTGAAGGCCCCCACGGCGCAGATATGGCTGCACGGACGGGATTTAAAAGTCGCCGGCGTCAGCGTCACCGACAACGACGCCGCAGTGATCGACGGCACATGGGCGGAAATTCCCAGCAGCGACGGCGTGGTCAAACTTACTCTCGCAAAAACTGTGCGGGGGCCCACGGCCAAGATCAGTGTCAGCTACACAGCACCGTTCAACAAACAGCTCGAAGGCCTGTACCGCGCACAGGACGGCGGCGAGTACTATGCCTACAGCCAGATGGAGCCGATCTCGGCACGGTTGGCCTTTCCCGGCTTCGACGATCCGCGCTTCAAGACGCCCTACAATATCACCATGACGGTGCGTACCGCGCACAGTGCGATATCGAATGCGCCGGCGGTGAACACGGACCTGCTGCCGGGCGACATGAAACGCGTGCAGTTCGCCACCACGAAGCCGCTGCCGACGTATCTCATTGCGCTCCTGGCCGGACCCTTTGATGTCGTGGAGTGGGAGCCCGTCGGCAAAAGCGCCGTACGCGACCGTGTCATTCCCTTGCGCGGAATCGCCGCCAAAGGCAAAGGCCGGCAGATGACCTATGCGCTCAAGAACACCGCGGGCCTGTTGCTGACGCTGGAGGACTATTTCGGCATCGCCTACCCTTTCGAGAAGCTAGACATCATCGCCGCGACGGACTTCTCGGCGGGCGCCATGGAAAACGCCGGCGCCATCGTGTACCGCGAGACCTTGCTGCTGATGGATGAGAATGCACCGCTCAACCAAAAGCGCCGTTATGTCAGCACCCATGCCCATGAGATGGCGCATCAGTGGGTCGGCGATCTGGTGACGCCGGTTTGGTGGAACGACATCTGGCTGAACGAAGCCTTCGCCACCTGGATGTCCGACAAGGCAGCGTCGGCCTGGGACCCCAAGGGCGAGTACGAACGCTCGTCTTTCCGCGGCGCGCTCGGCGCGATGCAGGAGGACAGCAAGACCAATGCCCGGCGCATCGCACAACCCATCGAGTCCAATGACGACATCGACAATGCCTTCGACGGCATCACCTACGAAAAGGGCGGCGGCGTGTTGTCGATGTTCGAGCAGTATTACGGCGTTGAGGCTTTCCGAAAAGGCGTCAAGCTGCATCTGACGCGGCATGCCTTCGGAAGTGCGACGGCACGCGACTTCCTGCAGTCGGTGGCCGACGCCAACAATGACACCAAAGGTGTGGCGGCCTTTGAGACCTTCCTCAATCAGCCCGGCGTGCCGCTGATCACCGCACAGCTTAAGTGCGCGGCCAATGGCAACAGCGTCGCCGTGCGCCAAAGCCGCTTCCTGCCGCAAATGGGGCGCGAGCATCCCCTGCCCCAGACGCAAATCTGGAAGGTGCCGCTGTGTATCTCCTACGGCGATGGCGCTACTCGCACCCAGACCTGCACGGTGGTGGAGGAGCGCAACAGCACCATCGCCCTCAGAGGCGATACGTGCCCCGGCTGGTTCATGCCCAATGCCGATGGCGCCGGGTATTACCGCTTCGCGCTCGACAAAAAGAGCTGGAGCGCGCTGACCGCCGCAGCCGATACGCTGACCGACAAGGAAGTGCTGGCGGCCCTCGACAGCCTCGAGGCCGGCTTTAGCAACAACGATCTGAATGCAGCCGACTATCTGAACGGCGTCAAAACGCTGCTGGCGCGTCATGGCGGGAACGCCACCTGGGACGCGGTGAACATGCTCAATCGACGCCTTATCTGGATCAAGGACGTGCTGGTGTCGGAGAAATCAAAGCCGGCGGCCGAGAAGCTGATCGCCGCACTCTACGGACCGCTGTACAACAAAGTCGGGCTAGAGCCGACCTCAGCGCTGGACCACAGCAATCCGGTGCAGGCGACCCTGCTGCGCGAGCCAGTGGTGAGCATGTATGCCATCGAAGGCCGCGCCGAGCCCGCGCGCGGCGATCTCGCCAAACGCGGCGCGGCCTATCTCGGCCTCGGGGGCGACGGCAAGCTGCATCCCGAAGCGATCGACGCAAATCTCATCGACGAGGCCATGAGTGTCGCCGTGCAAGATATCGGCGCGCCCGCGGTTGAGGCCATCCTCACGCACCTCAAGACCGAGCGTGACGGCACGTCGCGCAGCCGTATGCTGGGGGCGCTGACACGTTCCACGGATCCCGCCATCGCCGCCCGGGTGCGCGAGCTGGCCCTCACCGGCGATTTGCGCGTCAACGAAATTCCGATCATCGTCTACGCCAGCATGGGTGAACACGCTAACACCGCCAGCGCCTGGAACTGGTTCAAGGGCAACTATGCCAAAATAAAAGACCGCATGCCGACCTTCAGCCAGGGCGGCATGGCCGGCCTGGGCGGGCACTTTTGCACGACCGCCGAGCGTGATGACTACAAGCGCTTTTTCGAGCCCAAGATCAACGACCTCACCGGCGCGCCGAGGGTCTTCGCCGCGACCCTGGAAGGCATCGATCATTGTATCGCGCTGGTGCAAAGCCAGCGGCCCAAAGCCGACGCATATTTCGCCGAAAAATAGCACGCGCGGGAACAATCGACCCCTCCTGACCGTTGTCCCAACTGAGCCGCTGGTAGTGCCGATGATGACAGGGTGATTGGGGACCTGGCAGACTTGGCTGCGCGGGATGTTTAATGCGATACATACCGCTCATGGTCGTCACCACGTCTCATTTTTCCCCTGGAATGGATGACAGCCGCTACCGCCTGCTGGTGGAAGCGGTCACCGACTATGCCATCTACATGCTCGATCTGGACGGTGTCATCACCAGCTGGAACGCCGGCGCTGAGCGCTACAAGGGCTATCAGGCGCGCGAAATCATCGGCCAGAATTTCGCGCGGTTTTATTCCGCCGAAGACCAGCGTCAGGGCATCCCTCGCCGCAATCTCGATATTGCCGCCCGCGAAGGCCGCTTTGAAAGCGAAGGCTGGCGTCTGCGCAAGGACGGCACGCAGTTCTGGGCACACGTCGTCATCGCCCCCGTTCGCGAGCCAAGCGGCGAGTTGGTTGGCTTCGCCAAGATCACCCGCGACCTGACCGAGCGCAAACAGGCCCACGAAGCCCTGCGCCTCAGCGAGGAGCGCTTCCGCCTGCTGGTACAGGGCATGACCGACTACGCTATCTATATGCTTGATCCCCAAGGGATCGTGACCAACTGGAATGTGGGCGCCGAACGCATCAAGGGCTACCGCCCTGAAGAGATCATCGGTCAGCATTTCGGGCGCTTCTACACGGCTGACGACCGCGCCAATGGCGAGCCGCAGCGCGCCCTGGAGACCGCCTTGCGCGACGGCCGCTTCGAAAAAGAAGGCTGGCGCCTACGCAAGGACGGTACGCGCTTCTGGGCCAGCGCCGTGATCGATCCGATCCGCGACGACACTGGGCAGATTTTGGGATTTGCCAAGGTCACGCGCGATATCACCGAACGCTTGGCGGCCCAACGCCAGCTGGAAACCGCGCGCGAAGCGCTTTTCCAGTCGCAGAAGATCGAGGCCGTGGGGCGGCTGACGGGCGGCGTTGCCCACGACTTCAACAACCTGCTGATGGCAATCCTGAGCAGTCTTGAATTGATGCGCAAGCGCATCCCCGACGACCCGAAGCTTGTGGCCCTGATCGAGAACGCCGTCTATGGCGCCCAGCGCGGCGCCGCGTTGATCAAGCGCATGCTGGCTTTCGCCCGCCGACAGGAGCTGCAGAGCACGGCGGTGGATGTAGCCAACCTGGTGCGCGGCATGACCGACCTACTGCAACGCAGTCTGGGGCCCAAGATCGAAATCGAGACGCGCTTCCCGCCGGCGCTGCGCGCCATGCAGGGCGATGCCAACCAGCTGGAACTAGCGCTGCTGAATCTCGCGGTCAACGCGCGCGATGCTATGCCCGAGGGCGGCACGCTGACGATCGCGGCACACGAAGACATCATCGCCGCGGATCACCCGCTCAATCTACCGCCCGGTCCACATATATGCCTGTCGGTGCAAGATGAAGGCGAAGGCATGGACGAAGCCACGCTCGTCCGCGCCATGGAACCTTTCTTCACCACCAAGGGCGCAGGCAAAGGAACGGGCTTGGGCCTGTCGATGGTGCATGGATTCACCGAGCAGTCGGGCGGACGCTTGGTGCTGAAAAGCAAACCCGGCGCGGGCACTACCGCCGAGCTGTGGTTGCCGGCCGCCAAAGCCGGCGAGAAACCCGCCGAAGCGCCCGCGCCGCCCAGAGCCGAGGCGCCGGCCAAACCGCTGACAATCCTGGCCGTGGATGACGACATGCTGGTGCTGATGAACACAGCCGCCACGCTCGAGGATCTGGAGCATCGGGTGTTTACGGCCAGCTCCGGCGAGGAAGCCTTGGCCATCCTCGCCCGCGAACCCAATATCGACCTGGTCATCACCGACCAGGCTATGCCGCAGATGACCGGCCACCAACTGGCCGAAGCCATTCTCAAAACAATGGCCCCACATGCCGCTGATTTTGGCCTCGGGTTACGCCGAACTCCCGGCGGGGGCGCCGCCAAACATGCAACGGCTGGCAAAGCCTTTCTGGCAGGATGACCTCAACGCCGCCATCACAAAGGCGCTGAGGGCCGCCCAGCGGCAGGCCCCAACCGCCTAGGCGGCAGCGCCAGGCCATTCAGCCGAAAATCCACCCCCTGGCCGCCCGCCCGTAGAAAACTTTCCTATTTCTCTATTAATTCGATAGGGATTAAGTAAAAATGCGGGATGGGGCGTTTAAGCGGTGCCATTCTGTCTTTGTGAACACCGTAGACACCCATGCGCCACATCCTTGAAGCTGACAAAAAAGCAATCGCAACAATCGCCTCCGCGCACCGTTTCCATTCGGTTCGCGACACCTCGGTCCTGTCATCCCAGCGATGTAACGGCTGATTTGCTTGGCGGGCAACGCGCCCCGCACCAGTGCGAACAGTTACATTTACGGAGTGTGTCATGACCGAAGGTATCAATTACGTGATCGAGTTGGGCGGCGAAGCTGCCGGCCTGATCGTCAAGGAAGGCAACCGCTTTAGGTTTTATGCGGCGGCCAAGAGCTACGCAGATCTGGAGCGCAATCTCTACCGCTCGCCCGCCGAGGCCGAGGACGCCTGCCGGCGCATTGCCTGGCCGGGCCGGGCGACACGCCCGCAAACTCAGCAGTCACAAGCCATGTCCGCAGTGAAGCAGTTCGGCGACCGTTACATACGCGCCGGCGCCCAGCCATTTGGCCGCCTCGCCGTCTCCTAAGATAAGCCTATCTGTCTGACTGCCCTGCTGGGCGGTCCAACTTGTGCCCCAGGCCCCCGTGCCTGGGGCCTTTTTTATTATAGGCTTTGGAGCGATTGGCACGAGGCGGTCAATCGCCTAGTATTGCTGCATAAATGCTCTCAAAAATTGGAGTTTCCCATGAAACTTGCGACGCATTGCCTAGCCATAGCCGCCGTCAGCCTGGCCTTTGTGGGTCAAGCCTTCGCCACCGAGGCGCCGGCCGACCGCGGCGAATATGTCGCGCGCCTGGGCAACTGCGTCGCCTGCCACTCGATCCCCGACGCGCCGCCTTTCTCGGGCGGGCTCAAGATGGCCACGCCGCTGGGCGCGATCTACACCACCAACATCACGCCCGACGCCAAGACCGGCATCGGCAGCTACACCTATGAGGACTTCGACAAGGCGATGCGCCTGGGCGTTGCGAAGGACGGCCATCGCCTCTACCCGGCGATGCCTTATCCGTCCTACGCCAAGATGAACGAAGACGACATGAAGGCTTTGTATAACTTCTTCATGAAGTCGGTGCCGGCTGCCGCTGTCGAGAATAAGCCGAGCGAAATCCCCGCGCCCTTGAACATGCGCTGGCCGCTGGCCATCTGGAACATCCTGTTCGCCGAAGACGACCGCTATGAAAACAAGGCCGGCAAAGATGAGGCTTGGAACCGCGGCGCCTATCTGGTGCAGGGCCTGGGTCACTGCGGCGCCTGTCACACCCCGCGTGGGCTGGCGTTCAATGAGAAGGGCTACGACGAAGACGACGCCCAGTTCCTGATCGGAGCACCCTTGGACAACTGGTCGGCCTCGAACCTACGCCAGGACGTCAACACCGGTCTGGGGCGCTGGAGCCTGGGCGAACTGACCGAGTTCTTGAAGAACGGTCACAACAAATACGGCACCGCCTTCGGCACCATGACCGAGGTCATCAATAACTCGACCCAATACATGACCGATGCCGACATCACCGCCATCGCCACCTATCTGAAGGCCATCCCGGGCGGGCGCGAGAAGAACGACAACCCTTATGCCTATAACGCCGAGACGGCGAAGAACCTGCTGGCGCGCGAGTACACCTCAACGGGTGCCTTGGTTTATGCGCAACAGTGCCTGAGCTGCCATTTGGCCGACGGCGCCGGCCATGCCCCCTACCTGCCGCCCCTCGCCGGAAATCCGATCACCGTCGATCCGAGCCCGGCCTCGCTGATCAACATCGTGCTCAACGGCACCCAGCGCATCGTCGTTGACGGCATGCCCGATGCCTACGGCATGCCGCAGTACCGCGTACTGCTCTCCGACCAGGAGATCGCGGACTCGGTGACCTTCATCCGCAACAGCTGGGGCAACAAAGCCGCTCCGGTGACGGTGAAAGAAGTCGCGGATGTCCGGAAAGCGACGGACCCCGCCGGGGATCAGATACATATCCTGAGAATGAAATAGGAATAAGAAACCCCGGACCAAGGTCCGGGCGTATGGTGATATCTAAACAAAAATAAAGGCCTCCCATCGAAAGACGGGAACCCTTTTCGCTATGTCGGATAGCTGAGTTATCTGGAGGCAAACCCGACAAGCAATCGCCGCGAATCTTGTTACCTAGCGCAGAATAGACTCTCCTAAAGCATCGCGGGCCCAAAGCATCTCGGGCATTTCGCACCCTTAGTGAGGCCCTGCCGTGCCGGGGAATCATGCCCCGGCACGCACGAGACTTTTTGGCCATCTTCTTGACGCTGTGCTGTACCCCGCAGCGTGCGATCGGCTCAATTTCCCCTCACGCGGACAACTTAGCTAGAGCGTCAAGGCCCGCAAGTCGCCCAGCTTCGCAAAGCTTAGGCTCGTGCCGGAAACGCAATACCCGTGATCGCGTTGAGATTACGACGTCGGCTCAACATCATTCCAGTTAGGCCGAAAAAACCGAGAGCGAGCAGAAAAAGCGATGCAGGCTCGGGGACATCCGTTGTGCCAGGACCGCCGTCTGTAGGTTGTTGGCAATCAGTTGATACCTGATTGTTGATCATCGTCACCGAGGCTTTAGCCAAAGCCCTGCCACAGACTATGGACGCGCCCGCATCGAAAGTAATCGACGATCCTGCAAGGATAGAGCCTGAGAATGCGGTGCCCGCGCCGAGCGTCGCATCGGTGCCGGTCAGCCAAAACACATTTTCAAAAAACGCGCCGTTGGTCAGAAGTACGGACGAGGCGCTGGACGTCGTCAGCGCCGATCCAATCAGGAAAATAAACTGGGCATACGGATCATTGCCGCCATCGAGTGTGAGCGTGCCCGTCAATTGGGCCGTCGTATCGAATTTATAGACACCGGGTGTCAGGCTTCCAAGAATGCCAACCCCGAGGTCGCCGCCGGTGAGGTTCTGCGTGACCGTCGAGCCGCCCAGGGTGGTGTAGGCGGAGTGGAAATCGGCCGCTGCTCCAATTACGAGCCCATCGTTCAAGTGAATCGTGCCGCCGTTCACGACGCCGGGCGAATAGAATCCGGTAACCGATGTGCCGGGGCTTACCCCGAGTTCACCTGTGATCACAGTAGAACCGGTATTGGTTACTGATGCACCCCCAATAATCGCGAAGGGACTCGCGTTTCCGAGTATTGGAGTCGCCCATCCTGGTGAGGAAGCGCAAAACAATGCGGCTGGGAATACTGCTGCCGCGAGTAGCCTAGAAGCTCTGCGCTTGGTGATGGACATTGCACTTC
>CANJPG010000053.1 GCA_947476065.1 Fidelibacterota bacterium | reverse complement strand
CTCGCCGTAGCGCTCAATACCTTCGCGCCGATGCTGGCTTTGCGGGCCGAGGACAAAGCCTTTCCGATCCCGATGTTGGTGGACGGGGGTAGCGTGGCCGACAGCAAGGACGTCGAGACATTGGCCCGCTGGATCAACAGCAACACTCCCCCGCGGGAACCACTTCTGGTTCTACACGGCCTGGGCAGCCGCGCGCTGCCGTCGATTGCCTTTGCTGCGGTCCTGGCCGAACATCCGATACCGGCGCAGAGCATCACCCCCGCCGCCAGCCGGCGCGTGATCAATCCGCGGCTGCAGGGGGCGGCGCGCGAAGCCGTCCAGGCGGCGCTCGAAGAAGAGTCGTTCTGGAGTGATGCGACCTTCAGCCGCTGGATCGACCGTGACTACGACTTCGTCCTGGTCCAGGACGATAGAGCGGCCGATCACCGCGCGCGGATGGCCGTTGTCACCGCCAAGTTCGACCTGGCCGCATCGACCTCTTATCGGGGCGCCGTGCTGTATCTCTACAAGCGTAAAGCCGGTCAGTAGCGGTTTCGCGCTATCCCAGTGGAACAGCGACGCTGTATAACCACGTCATGAACGCCGCCCCGTCGCCCGCCTCGTCCACGTCATCACAGAACAGCGCCGGCCACCTGCACATCCTACTGCTCGATCCGTTTTTCCGGCTTAGCTCGCAGCCGGGCTCGACCCGCAGCGACGATCTCGCCCGGCGCCTTGTCCATGCCGGTCACCACGTCAGTGTGATCACTACGTCGGCGGCCCTGCACGAGGGCGGGACCTCCATCGACAAAATTGCACTGGATATCGTGCGCGTCGCGGCCCGCGCGCGCTTTGGGCATCCGCCGCCGGACGCGCAGTACGGCGCATATGCGCGCAGCCTTGCCTGGAGACTCTGGCGGGCGAAAGAGGTCGATGCCGTGCTGGCCGCCGATGTGCCCGCCGCGGCTCTGCCGATTGTCGTGCTGTTCTGTGGCTTGCGTGCCATCCCGCTGCTGCTCGACGTGCGGACCGGCCCGCCGGCGCGAGCGCCTCGCCAGGCTCTGTTCATGACACGTCTGGCGGCCTGGTGCGCGCGGACCTCTTTCCGCCTTACCGCGCGCTTTGCCCGTCACGTGATTGCGCTATCACCCGATGTGGAACAGGCCCTTGCGGCAGAGCGTATCGGCACGGGCAAAATCACCCTGAGCACGCCGGGCTGCGATACACTGTTGATGGCAACGCCCACGGGATCGAATTCGCCCGCGCTGACGTCTTATCCCCAGTTCGCGCAAGGCCCGCTGGTGGTTTTCGCCGGCAGCATGACGCCAGATCGCCGTCTCGAAACGCTCATCGGCGTCGCCAGCGCTCTTCAGATGGCTGCGCCGCACATCGCCTTTGCCTTCTGCGGCGACGGTCCCGCGCGCGGCCGGTTGGAATCGCGCGCGCTTGAATTGAGCGTCTTCAATAAAAGCGTGTGGTTCCTCGATCCCTTGGCGCGCCGTGACGTAGCTCAACTTTTAACCGCGGCTACCGCGGTCTATGTCGATGGCGGAACGGCCTCGGCCGGCTTCTTCGATGCCCTGGCCGCAGCAAAGCCGGTGATCGTCGGCACCGCCGGTGCGCAACGCGAGCTGATCGAAGGGCGCGGCGCCGGCATCGGATTACCGGAGAACGATGTGCCCGCCGCAGCCCGTGAACTGGTCGACTTCCTCCGCGATGGCGACGGCTTGCGGCGCGCGAGCCAGCAGGCGGGCGCCCTGGCCGCGGGGCGCTTCAGCCTGGATCGCGTCACCTCGACCATACGCGATCTGATCGAAAGCAGCGTGGCTGCCGATCCGCGCCATGCGGTTCTGCGCCGGCGGATGCTGCGTACCAAGCGCGTCATCGACGTCGTGGTGTCGCTGACGGCGCTGATCATTCTGACGCCACTGCTGCTGGTCGTGGCGATTGCTGTACGGCTGAAGATGGGCGGGCCAGTCCTGTTTTCCCAATCTCGTCCAGGCTTGAAAGGAAAGCCTTTCAATATCTACAAACTGCGCACCATGACCAACGCCAAGGACTCAAGTGGCGCGCTGCTGTCCGACGGCGAACGCTTGACGGAGTTCGGCAAGTTCCTGCGGCGGACCTCGCTCGACGAATTGCCGCAGCTGCTGAACGTGCTGAAGGGTGACATGAGCCTGATCGGCCCGCGGCCTTTGCTGCACGAATACATGCCTTACTACACTGCCGAGCAGCATCGCCGCCACGACGTGCTGCCGGGGATTTCGGGCTGGGCGCAGGTGAACGGACGCAACAACATCACCTGGGAAGACAAGTTCGCCATGGACGTCTGGTATGTCGATCACATCAGTTTGTGGCTCGACATAAAAATTGCGTTCAAAACGCTATGGATCATCTTGACCGGCAAGGGCGTGAGCAGCGATGGCCACGCTACCTATCAGCGCTTCGATGAAATCATGGCGCGCCGCCAAGGCGCAGAAGACGCTTAAGGACAGCCTATTTCGAGCGGTCGCTCAGCGCATAGACGCCGACGATGATGCCGGCCGACAGCACGCCGACCACAACCCACGACACGCCGCTTTCGAACAGCTGTTTGGAGTTCTTCGGCAGCGCCTTGGGATCGCTCGCCCAGGCCACCTGGTTCTGTACGTTGAGGGTTGCCGTCCACGGGGTGTTGAGGTCGTTGCCGGTGAAGGCAAAATCGACCATGCCTGGGGCGCTGGTCAGCGACGACTTGGCGCCGGGATAGTAGGCCTGGGGCGCGGTGATCATCAGGCCGGCCCGCGGCTGCAGACGGTCATTGCGCGCGGCGTGGAAGGGCACGCTGAAATAGGCCATGGCGGCGGGGGCGGAGCGCTGCTGCCAGCCCAGCATGGTGGCATCATTGAAGGTGCCCGCGGCGAAGGCGGGCGTAGCCAGTTGTCCGGCCAGGGCGGCGGCGGCGACCAAAACAGCGAACTTTTTCATGAAAACATCCCCAAGACTTGTCCTGGCGGCAGGATGCCCCAGCCTGCGGCGGGGTGCAATGCGCTCGAAATGTACTTTTACGCGGGAAGCAGCCGACCCTTTCTCGTGTTGGGACGTTATACTGGCAACCCGCATCGCCCATTTGCTTTGCGTCATGCAAGCCAGCCCGCGAGACTTCCCCGTGCGCCAAAGTTTCACATATTGCCTCGCCGCCTTCGCCGCCGCCTGCCTTCTGGGCGGGTGTAGCAGCTTCGGCAAGGGCGTCACCAAAGCCATCATGGAGAAGGCGGAGGAGAAACCGACGCCTGAGACCAGCTTTTGCGAAGTGACCGGCCCGGAATTCCCGGGACTTGATGCCGCCCTTAAAAACGCAACCGCCGCCGCGCCGAAGACAACCCGCTTGGTCATCGTGCACGGCATCGGCGCCCAGGCGCTGGGATACTCCGAGCGGCTGCAGCGCAACGTCGCCTTGCACCTGGGCCTGGACAGCATCGATCCGAGCGTAAAAACCATTGCCTTACAGGCCCCGCTGGATGCCAAGACCACCAGCCCCAATGTGGCGCTCGGCACCCTGCGCATCTCGCGGTTCAGCAATACCAGCGGCGCCGAGCTGTTGACCTTTGAGCTGACCTGGGCCGACCTGCTCGATGCCGAACGCAAGGCCCTGGCCTTCGACGACTACGGCACCTCGTTCAAGAACCGCGCCGAACTGAACAAGACGCTGAAGGGTTTGATCAACAGCTTCACCGATCCCCTGGCCTACAACGGCACCAAGGGAGACATCATTCGTGGCAGCATGCTGCAGGCCTTCTGCTGGATGGCGCGCGGCGCCTGGAGCGACTATCCCGCCCAGGCCCACGAGGCCTGCAGCTGGCGCGATACCAAACGCAATGTCATCCAGGCCGACGACATCCTGATCTCAACCCACAGCCTGGGCAGCCGCGTCGCGCTGGACACCATGCAGACGCTGGGCACGCTGCGTGATTCCATGGGGGGCGACCTCAAGGCCCGGGCCGGATTGCAGGCGCTCGACTCCATGCGCGACAAGGACATCACCTTTTTCATGCTCGCCAACCAGCTGCCCTTGCTGCAGATGGGCGAGCCGCCCCCGGCCGTTGCCGGGCAGATGCCCCTGTACTGCAGCGTGAATGCCCCGAAGATTCGCGAGCGCTGGTTCAAAAGCCTGTCGATTGTGGCTTTCAGCGATCCCAACGACATCCTGAGCTACACCATTCCGCAAAGCTTCACCGACGAGTTCATGGACTCACGTCTGTGCGCGACCACAACGAATGTCGTGGTCTCGGTCGCCAAACAGGTCTCCCTGGCGGTGACCTCAATCGCCTCGCCCCAGGTCGCCCACACCGCCTATGACGGCGATGAACGGGTCCTGGGCCTTATGACCCACGGCCTGGGCAAGGCGCCGCCGCCTACGGGCTGCACCTGGCTGAAATACGCCCAGGATCCACCAATTGGGGCGCCTGTTTCGGCCCCGCCCGGGGCGATTCCCCAATAATCACGCCCCTTGGGCGCCCTCTGATCAAAATGTTGCCCCAATTGCGGGCGTACACTTGGCGGTAAGCCGGTTCTGAAATAGTGGACCGGCTGGGGATGGTTTGGGCGCATACCTGAGGGGGAGTGCGGCGCCTGAAAACCAAGAGTCCGCTCAAAGGACCACAGAACCGCCGCTGCTGCCGCGTTCGAAGAACAGGAGCGAAGCGGGTGATCGGGTAGTCGAGGAGATGGGTATGGTCTCACGTTTTATCGGACGGCTGGCGGTGACGCTCGCCGCCTTCGCGAGCTTAACCGCATCCGCATACGCCGCCGAAGTCGGCGACGTGCAGATGTGCTTGCCGTTGCAGCAGATCGACGACAGCCGCGTCATCGACGACAAAACCATTCTTCTACGCATGGTCGTGGGCTCGCCCTATCGGCGCATCGATCTGGCCCACGAATGCTTTGGCCTAAAAATGGCCGACAGCTTCATGTCGGCGACATCCATCAGCCAGCTGTGCAAGCAGGATATCCTGCGCGTCGTGCAGGAGCCCATCGGCAGCCAGTGCATCATCGAGAAAATCGTGGTGATCGACGAGGCCGAAGCCAAGGCGCTTTTGGCCAGCCGTAAAAAGCGCGCGCCTTAATCCACTGCTGCTAATCCAAAGCCGCGGCATCGACGGCGGTGGCCGCACGCAGGCTTTCAAGCGCCGCGGTGCGCGCATCGCTGATGCTATCGCTGGGATAAATCACATGGGCGGGGCGCACAAACTGGGGCGCCGCACGCACCGGAAACAGTTTCGTGGCGGCGATTTCCCCGGCGACCACGCGCGCCGGAAAATAGCCCGCGCCGCCGTAGTCGAGAATATGGCGCAGGCCCAAGGCCCCCAGGCTGACATGCAGACCGGGCGCGATGTATCCCGGAAACTGATCGGAGTGCCAAGCGCCGAAGTCCGGACCCCAATCGACAAATACATAATCCGGCTCGCTTGAGCCGGCGTGATCGGGACGTGTGGCGACCATCACCAGACTTTCGTCGAGCAACTTTTCGATGGTGAACCCAGGCCGCGCTTCGGGCGCATACATCACGACGAAATCGAGCAGGCCGTCGGCGAGATGGCGCATCAGCGATTCCGGCGTGCCCACTTCGGCGCGCAGGGCGACATCGGGGCGCGATGTGCGGAAGCGTCCCATCCATTTCAGCAGGATGCGCTCCCACAGGCTGAACTGGCCGCCGATGTTGAGCACGGACTGCATCTCGGCGGGCAGGGCGATGTCCTGGCGCGCCTGCTGCACGACTCTGAGCAATGTGGCGGCGTGGGGCTGAAAGCGCTTGCCGGCGGTGGTCAGCGTGACGCCCGACTTGCGGCGCACAAAAAGCGGCTGGCCCAGGCGGGCCTCGAGCTCTTTGACTCGGGCGCTAACCGTGGATTGGGTGACATTGAGGGACTCAGCCGCGCGCACGAAGCTGCCCAGTTCGACGACCTCGCGAAAGGTCCGCACTTGGTCCATATCCATCGCGACCCCCGATTTATTGTTCCTTACCCGTGCGCTATAATATCGGATATTCCGATTATATTAATATAAATTATTCGTTTGTCCGATACATAACCCCCGCCTTAATTTATATGCAATGCAGCATTTCCCGCGAGCTCCCTCACCCAGGGGATCTTGCGGAAAAGGGGCCGGACGCCGGATGTAAGCGCCGGCCCCACTGCTGAAGCCAGCCGAGGGGAACGATCGGGCGTCCCGTTCCGTTACAATAGAGTCCGCCAGTTTCAGTGAGGGTTCACACCATGCCGCATCTGCCGCAACCAGCTCGAGGCCGGTCCTTTGCCGCTCCTGGCGCGATGCGACGTCCGGCGTCCGAAACAGCTACCGGCGAAAAGCCGGCACCGCACCGCAAGCGTGCCGCGCCCGCGACAACGCCCGTGATCGACACGGCCATCGAAGCGGACGCGCCGGTGAGCGAGTCCCACAACTAAGCCGCGACGACCCGGCCCTGCTCAATCTTGATCACCGCGGCCGCCAGGCGGTCCACTTCGGCCCGTGCATGGGTGACGTAGAGGATGGGGATTTTCAGCTCATCCCGCAGCCGCTCGATATAGGGCAGGATCTCCTGCTTGCGGGCGTCGTCCAGGGACGCCAAGGGCTCATCCATCAGCAAGAGGCGCGGACTTGAAAGCAGCGCCCGGCCTATAGCCACGCGCTGCTGCTCGCCGCCCGACAATGACGCGGGCTGGCGCGGCAAGAGGTGAGCAATGCCCAAGAGCGCGATGACCTGATCCGGCGCCGCATAACGTCCGGCGTTGGCGGCGAGCTTGTAGCCGTACAGCAGATTGGCCTCGACCGACATATGCGGAAAGAGGCGCGCGTCCTGAAAAATATAACCGACACGACGATGCTCTGGCCGCAGGTTGATGCGGGCTGCGGAATCGAACAGCACCTGCCCGTCAGCGGCAATGCGCCCGCGCGCAGGCTTGAGAACGCCCGCGATCATGTTGAGGACTGATGTCTTGCCCGCACCCGAGGGGCCGAAGAGCGCCGTCAGGCCGGGCGCTGCCTGAAAAGCCACAGCCAGTTCAAAATCGCCGCGGCGCAGGGTGACATCGATATCGAAACTCATCAGGCCGCCCGCACGCGGTTGACGACGCGCCGCTCCATCCATTCGGAGCCGACTATGGCGATCATCGAGACGACAACCGAAAGTATGGCCAGCCGAACGGCCGGCGCTTCGCCGTCCGGCGACTGCAAGAAACTGTAGATCGCAATGGGCAGCGTCTGGGTTTCGCCGGGGATATTAGAGACGAAGGTGATCGTCGCACCGAATTCGCCAAAGCTTTTGGCAAACGACAGAATGCCGCCGGCGATGATGCCCGGCAGCGACAAGGGCAGCGTGATCGTGAAAAACGCGCGCCACCAGCCGGCGCCCAGCGTGCGCGCGGCCAATTCCAGGCGTGTATCGACGGCTTCGATGGACAGCCGCATGGCGCGCACCATCAGCGGTAAACCCATTACCGCAGCAGCCAGCGCCGCGCCGGTCCAGCGGAAGGCAATCGTGACGCCGAAGACGTCTTCAAGAAATCGCCCGGCAGGTCCGCGCGTGCCGAAGGCCATCAGCAGCAGCAGGCCGGTCACCACCGGCGGCAGGACCAGGGGCAGGTAGACCAGGCCATTGAGCAGGCTTTTCAGCGGAAATTGGCAACGCGCGAGCACATAGGCGAGAAAAAAACCCGGCGGCAAGCTCAAGAGCGTGCTCCACAGCCCTACCTTCAGGCTGAGGCGCACGGCCTCCCATTCCGCCGTCGACAGTTCGAACATGGTCCCCACATCGGGCTATTTCACCGCAAAGCCGTACACATTATTTCACGGCAAAGCCGTGTTGGCGATAAACGACCTTGGCGGTCTCTCCCAGCAGGAAATCCCGAAAGGCGCGCGCCGCAGCGGTATCGTGCGCGCCGACAACGGCCAGGGGATAGGAGATCGGGGGATGACTGCCCTCGGGGAATATGCCGGCGACGGCGACTTTCTTGGTCAGCGCCGCATCGGTGCCGTAGACGATACCGGCGGTGGCCTCGCCGCGTTCCACAAGGGCCAAGGCGCCGCGCACGCTGTCGCCGCGTACGACGTGACTTTCGACCGGCGACCAGACTTTCAGATTTTCGAGTGCGGCTTTGGCATAGCGTCCGGCCGGCACATTCTCGGGATCGGCCAGAGCCAGCTTGCCAGCGCCCAGGAGTGCGGCGAGATCAAAGCCCGGTCCGATTGTCACCTGGTGCGGGCGGTCGGCGGGCGTGATGAGCACGAGGGTGTTGCCAAGAAACGATGTTCGGGTTTCCGGTATGATCAATTTGCGCTGGGCGAGATAGTCCATCCATTCTTCGTCGGCGGAGACAAAGAGTCCGGCCGGCGCACCGTTCTCGATCTGACGGGCGAGCGCGGAACTTGCGGCATAGGAAAACACCGGACGCGGCTTGCCGGTTTTGGCGAAGGCATCGCCGATTTCATTCAAGGCTTCGGTGAGGCTGGCGGCGGCAAAGACGATGAGCTTATCGGACTCCTGCGCGCGCGCGGGCGTCAGAAGTGCAAGGCACGCGGCGAACAGCAGGACGAAGGGGGCAAGACGGCGCATCGAAATATTATACGGGATATAACGTCGAAATATCCAAGGAGATATTTCATGCTCTGACGGCGCACATTCTTTGCCGCACGGCCGGACGCGGGCTGAACTCGGCGCCGTGTTCATAGGCGACAATCTTGAGGTGCGGTGCGAAGGCCGTCAGCAGTTCGCCGGGCGCCAGCAGAAAGTCCGGATTGCGCGGCCGGCCGAAGTTTTCATTGCCCTTGCCGAAGGTCTCGATGATCAGCACGCCGTTCGCGGCCAGGCTTTGCACGTAGTGGGGAAAATGAGGCCGGTGCAGGTAATTGGTGACGACGATGGCATCGAAGGAGCGGCCCGCGAAGGGCCAGACGCCGGCTTCCAGATCGAAGGCCACGACCTCACAAGTCAGGTCGGCAAGGCCTGAGACGTCCAGGTCGGCGGCGGTCACCGCAAAGCCTGCTTGAGCCAGCGCCCGCGCATGGCGTCCATGCCCCGCGGCTATATCAAGAACCGCGCCGCCAGGCCGGACCATCGCTGTCCAGCCCATGACCCAGGGCGAAGGGGTAATGGAAGGATCGGCCGGCCGGTCGAAACTGCCGCGGGCGTCGGGGGTCGTCATGACGGCATTATACGATTGAATTCAATAGCTTGTTGCATATTTCACACAGGTTTGACGGGCGGGGATGAAGTTACTAAGAAGAGGCCCCGACTGATACGAAAACGGCATGGGCTAGAGGCCGTCCGCCACGCCCACCGCGCGAACAGCGATCATCATTGAGGAACGCACCTTGGCCGACGACAAGCACTCTGGCGCGAACGATTTAAGCCTCGCCGCGGATTTTCCAGCCGCCTCCCACGAGCAATGGCTGAAACTCGTCGACAAGGTCCTGGCCGGCGCGCCTTTCGAGAAGAAACTCGTCTCGCGCACCTATGACGGCCTCGCGCTGCAGCCCTTGTACACGCGCGGCGATTGGAATGCGGACGGCGATCCGTCTGGTCTGCCGGGCGGCGTACCTTTCACCCGTGGCGGCAGCGTGTTGGGCACCTCGGTCGGCGGCTGGGACCTGCGCCAGCGTCACGGTCACGCGAACCCCGCGGCGACCAATGCCGAAATCCTCGAAGACTTGGAACGCGGCGTCACCTCCATTGTCTTAAAGATCGATCCCAATGGCAAAAACGGCGTGCTGATCCAGTCGCTAGCCGACCTCGACACCGCCCTGAAGGGCGTGATGCTCGATCTGGCACCTGTGGTGCTGGATATCGCCGGGCCACCGCTGCCCTATGCCACCTTGCTGATGGCGCTGTTGGATCAACGCGGTGTGGGTGCCAATTTTGCTGGCAACTTCGGCTTCGATCCCCTGGCGGCGCTGGCCGCCAACGGCAAACTGTTTGCGCTCGACGGCGTCTACGCGCGCCTGGTCGATAGCGCCGCGCACGCCGCCAAAGCCTATCCCAAGGCACGCACAATCAACGTCAACGCCTTCGTGTATCATTCCGCCGGCGCCGCCGATGCACAGGAGCTTGGCTGCGCCATCGCGACAGCCGTTGAGTATCTGCGCGCCCTGACCGCAGGCGGGCTCGACATCGATACGGCCTGCCGCCAAATCGCCTTCACCACTGCTGTCGATGCCGATTTCTTCCTTAGCATCGTGAAGATCCGCGCGCTGCGCCGCTTGTGGGCACGCGTCACCGAAGCCTGTGGCGCGACGGTCCGCACGGCACCGATCACCGCCACCAGCGCGCCGCGCATGATGAGCAAGCGCGACCCTTGGGTGAATATGCTGCGCACGACCGTTGCCTGTTTCGCAGGCGGCATCGGCGGCGCGGATGCGGTGACCGTGCTGCCCTTCGACGCGGCGCTGGGAACATCGGGTGATTTGGGCCGGCGCATTGCCCGCAACACACAGCTGGTGTTGCTCGAAGAGTCGAGCTTGGCAAAAGTGATCGATCCGGCGGGCGGCGCCTGGATGTTCGAGCGCTTGACCGACGAAGTGAGCGAGAAGGCCTGGGCGTTCTTCCAGGACATCGAGAAACAGGGCGGCATGGCGAAGGCCCTGCTGGCCGACTTCGTGCAGAAGGCTATCGGGAGCGTGCGGACCGAACGCAGCAAGAATATCGCCAAGCGCAAGGACGCCGTGACCGGCGTCAGCGAATTCCCCAATATCCATGAAGCGCCGGTGGAGCCTGTGAAGGTGTCCGCTGTCGTCGTCGAGACGAAGCCTGAAGGAACTGTGCCGCCGTTGCCTGCGCCTGGCACCGGCGCCTGGATGAGTGCGCTGGTTAAGGCGGCTGCCGGCGCCAATGTCGTGGCCATCCGCCAAGCCGTTGCGCAAGGCGCGCCGACGTTGAGCGCGACACCATTGCCGGCGGTGCGCCTGGCCCAGGAATTCGAAGACCTGCGTGACGCCGGCGACGCCTTCAAAACGACCTACGGCCAGCGTCCCAAGGTGTTTCTCGCCAATATCGGCACTGTGGCCGATTTCACCGCCCGCGCGACCTTTGCCAAGAACTTCTTCGAAGCCGGCGGCATCGAAGCCATGTCCGGGGCCGGCGGGACGGACGTCGCCGCCATTGCCCGGGATTTCAAGGGCAGCGGTGCGAGTTTTGCAATCCTCTGCTCCACCGACGCGGTGTATGCTGAGAGCGCTGTAAATGTGGCCAAAGCGCTGAAGGATGCGGGAGCGGCTGTGGTCTACCTCGCCGGACGTGGCGGCGAAGCGGAAGCTGCCCTGCGCGCCGCCGGTGTCGATGAGTTCGTGTTTATCGGCTGCGATGCCAAGGCGATGCTGGAAAGCGCACACAAGCGGCTGAAGGTCTAAGGAATTCGGATCATGAACAAGATCACCGCCAAAATTCCCAACTTCGCCGATGTGGGCCTTGCGTCCACGTCAAACTCCGGCGCGCTGAGCGCTGCCGAGTGGCAGGGCAAAGCCGAAGCCGAAGCGGGCGCGCAGCTGGACAGCCTCGCCTGGCAGACGCCGGAAGGCATCGCTGTGAAGCCCTTGTTCACCGCGAAGGATCTCGAGGGCCTCGACTTCCTCGACACGCGCCCCGGCATGACACCGTTCCTGCGCGGGCCCTACCCCGTCATGTACGTCACCCAGCCCTGGACCATCCGTCAGTACGCCGGCTTCTCGACGGCGGAAGATTCCAATGCCTTCTACCGCCGCAACCTGGCGGCTGGTCAGAAGGGGCTGTCGGTCGCGTTCGATCTCGCCACCCATCGCGGCTACGACAGCGACCATCCGCGGGTGATCGGCGACGTCGGCATGGCCGGTGTGGCTATCGATTCCATTTTCGACATGCGCACGCTGTTCGACGGCATCCCCCTCGACCAGATGAGCGTGTCGATGACCATGAACGGCGCGGTGCTGCCGGTGCTGGCGCTTTATATCGTCGCCGCCGAAGAGCAGTGCGTGAAGCCCGCGCAGCTGACGGGCACCATTCAGAACGACATTCTGAAAGAGTTCATGGTGCGCAACACCTACATCTTCCCGCCGACGCCGAGCATGCGCATCATTTCGGACATCTTCGCCTACACCTCGAAGAACATGCCGAAGTTCAATTCCATCTCGATCTCCGGCTATCACATGCAGGAAGCCGGAGCGACCGCCGACCTGGAACTGGCCTATACGCTTGCGGATGGTGTTGAATACGCCCGCGCCGGCATGAAGGTCGGCCTCGACATCGACGCCTTTGCGCCGCGGCTGAGTTTCTTCTGGGCCATCGGCATGAACTTCTACATGGAAGTCGCCAAGATGCGGGCCGCGCGCATGTTGTGGGCCAAGCTGATTAAGCAGTTCAATCCCAAGAGCGACAAATCGCTCAACCTGCGCACCCACTGCCAGACCTCCGGCTGGAGCCTCACGGCCCAGGACGTCTACAACAACGTCGTACGGACCTGTGTCGAAGCCATGGCGGCGACCCAAGGCCATACCCAGTCGCTGCACACCAACGCCCTCGATGAAGCACTGGCACTCCCGACGGACTTCTCGGCGCGCATCGCGCGCAACACCCAGCTATTCATCCAGCAGGAAACTGGTACGACCCGGAGTGTGGACCCCTGGGGTGGCAGCTACTACGTCGAACGCCTGACCGCCGAGTTGGCAAAGAAGGCCTGGGATCACATCCAAGAAATCGAAAGCCTTGGGGGCATGGCGAAAGCTATCGAAGCCGGCATCCCGAAGCTGCGCATCGAAGAAGCTGCGGCCCGCACCCAAGCGCGCATCGACGCCGGCCGCCAGACAGTGGTAGGCGTCAACAAGTACAAGCCCGACGGCAAGGAAAAGATCGACGTCCTCAAAGTCGACAACAGCGCCGTGCGCGGCATGCAGCTGGAAAAGCTGAAACGCCTGCGCGCCGAACGCGACCAGGCTGTTGTCGACAAGACTCTGGCGGCACTGACCGAGGCCGCGAAATCCGGCACCGGCAACCTGCTGGAGCTGGCGGTCAACGCGGCACGGGCGAAAGCCACCGTCGGCGAGATCACAAGTGCCTTGGAAAAGGTCTATGGTCGTCACGTGGCGGAGATCAAATCCATCTCGGGCGTATACCGCAAAGAAGTGGGGACGGGGTCGGCAACCGTGAACAAGGTTTTGGAAATGGTGGCGACCTTCGCTGAAAAGGAAGGCCGCCGCCCGCGCATTCTCATCGCCAAGATGGGCCAGGACGGCCATGACCGCGGCCAGAAGGTGATTGCTTCGGCGTTCGCCGACCTGGGCTTTGACGTCGATATCGGCCCCCTGTTCCAGACCCCCGGCGAAGCCGCGAAGCAAGCGGTGGAGAACGACGTGCACATCATCGGCGCCTCGTCGCTGGCCGCAGGTCACCTGACCTTGGTGCCCGCGCTGAAGGCCGAGCTGAAGAAGCTGGGCCGCGAGGACATCATGATCGTCGTCGGCGGCGTCATCCCGCCCCAGGATTTCGACGAACTCATGCAAGCCGGTGCCGCCGCGATCTTCCCGCCGGGCACGGTGATCGGCGAAGCCGCCATTGGCTTGCTCGACAAACTCAACGCCGCCCTCGGTCATTAAGAGCACCGTTTGTCCGCCAGCGAAGCCACCCGGCCCAAAACCCGCGCAACGCTGACGGCCGCCGACTATGCCGACGGCGTGCTGTCTGGCGACCTCGCACGTCTGGCCCAGGCCATCACGCTGATCGAATCGCGCAACGCCGATCATCAGAAGCTGGCCCAGGAGATGCTGGTGGCACTGTTGCCCAAGACCGGCAATTCCCTGCGCATTGGAATCAGCGGACTTCCTGGCGCGGGCAAAAGCACCTTCATCGACGCTTTCGGCACCATGCTGACCGGCCAGGGCCACAAGGTCGCCGTGCTGGCCGTGGACCCCACGTCCTCACGCACCGGCGGCAGCATCCTGGGCGACAAGACGCGCATGGCGCAGCTGTCAATTGATCCCAAGGCCTTTATCCGCCCCTCGCCCACGGGCGGCACCCTGGGCGGCGTGGCGCGCGCGACCCGCGAGGCGATTTTGGTCTGCGAGGCGGCCGGCTTTGACATTATCCTGGTGGAAACTGTGGGCGTCGGCCAAAGCGAGATCACCGTGTCCGAGATGGTCGATTTCTTCCTGGTGCTGATGATCGCGGGCGGCGGCGACGAACTGCAGGGCATCAAGAAAGGCGTGCTGGAGATCGCCGACATGATCGCCATTACCAAGGCCGACGGCGACAACATCACCCGCGCCAAGTTGACCGCCGCCGACTATCAGCACGCGCTGCGGATCATCACGCCAGCCAGCCCCACCTGGATCGCACCGGTGGTGACGGTGAGCTCGATGCTGAACCAGGGATTGGATACGCTCTGGGAGAAAATCCAGCATCACAAACAGCTGCTGACCGACAGCGGCGAGCGCGTTGAAAAACGCAAAGGCCAGATGATCCGCTGGATGTGGGCTATGGTCGAGGATCGCCTGATGACCAGTTTAAAGGCCGCTTCGGCGGTCAAAGCGCTGGTACCGTCCTTGGAAAAGGACATCGGTGCAGGCAAACTGACGCCAACACTGGCCGTGGAACAGATACTCAAAGCCTTCGGGATGTAGTTGTAGCCCGCGGCGAGAATGGGGGCTACCATGCTGCGCCGTCTGACTTACGCATCGCTGCTGACATTGGGTCTTCTATCCGGGCCGGCTTTCGCCCAGGACGCCGACCTGGTGGCCCGCGCCAAGGCCATCCAATCCAAAATCCTGACGGTCGATACGCACGTCGACATCCCGTTCAACTTCAACTCCGCCGCCTACGACATGATGAAGCCGGGCCCGCGCGGCCAGCAGCTGCATCTGCCGACCATGATCTCGGGCGGCCTGGATGCGCCGTTCCTCATCGTCTTTGTCGGCCAAGCCGAGCGCAATACGGCGGGCTATGCCAAGGCTTTGTCCGATGCCTTCACCAAATTCTCGGCCATTCACAAACTCACCGAGCAGACCTATCCCGACAAGATCGAACTGGCGCTGACCGCCACCGATGCGCGGCGGATTTTTGCCGCCGGCAAGCGTGTCGCCTTCATAGGCGTCGAGAACGGCTACCCCATGGGCAAGGACCTACGCCTGCTTGATCAATTCTACGACTATGGCGCGCGCTACATGGGCCTGGTGCACAATGGCCACAACGACCTGGGCGATTCCGCCCAGCCCGACCAGAAGAAGAACGAGCCGGCAGCCGAGTGGAACGGCCTGTCGCCCTTGGGCAAGCAAGTGGTTGGCCGATTGAATGCCCTCGGCATCATGGTGGATGTGTCTCATTCCTCAGACAAAACTTCGCTCGACATCATCGCGGCGTCCAAGGCGCCGGTGATCGCCAGCCATTCGGCAGTGATGGGCGTGTCGGTACACGCGCGCAACCTGAGCGACGCCGCGCTGATGGGCATCGGCAAATCCGGCGGTGTGGCGCAGATCGTGGCTTTCGATCCCTATCTCAAAGTCACTCCGGCCGAGAAGACCGCTGCGGTGGACGCCTTGAACAAGGCGATGGGCATCGCGGGGCCCGGGAGTCTTGAGAAGCTGTCGGCGGAGCAATTGGCGGCATACGTCGCCAAGATGGCCGAGATCAACAAGACATGGCCCAAGGCTAACGTGAAGGATCTGGTCGATCATATCGACTACGCAGTCAAGAAGATCGGCGTCGATCACGTCGGCATTGCATCGGACTTCAACGGCGGCGGCGGCATTGACGGCTGGAACAACGCCGGCGAAACCTTCAACGTGACGCTGGAGTTGGTCAAGCGTGGCTATACCGAAGAGCAGATCGGCAAGATCTGGGGCGGCAATCTTCTGCGAGTGATGGACGAGGTGCAGCTTAAGGCCGCCGCCTCCAAGAAAAAGTGATATTGCGACTTCTAATTTGCACGCTGCTGCTCTGCGGCGGGGCCTTGGCGGCGGACGACGCCGCTGTGGACGCCAAGGCGCGCGCGATTCAGGGCAAGATCCTCAAGATCGATATGCATGTCGATATCTTTGTTCGCCAGGGCGCGCGCACGACCTCGGGCTATGCAGCCGCGCTGGGCGACGCCTTCACCCAAATCGCAGCCGTTCACAAGCTGGCGGAAGAAACCTCGCCCGATAAGATCGGAATCGGACTGACGGCTGCCGATGTTCGGCGGATTAAAGCCGGGGGCAGGAAAGTAGCCGTCGTAGGCGTCGAAAGCGCCTATCCCATCGGCAAGGATCTGCGCCTGCTCGATCAGCTCTACGATTACGGCGCGCGCTGCATGAGCCTGGTGCACAACGGGCACAGCGACATGGGCGATTCTTCCCAGCCTAAGAAGAACGAACCGCCCACCGAGTGGAACGGCCTGTCACCGTTAGGCAAGGAGGCAGTTCAGCGCCTCAATGAACTGGGCATCATCGTCGACGTGTCGCACGCTTCGGAAAAAACCGCCCTCGACATGATCGCGGCGTCGAAAGCGCCGGTGCTCGCCAGCCACTCCAACGTGGCGGCGGTATCGGCAAGCGCACGCAACCTGAGTGATGCCGTGTTGCTGGGCATCGGCAAATCCGGCGGCGTCGCGCAGCTCGTGGCGCTCGATGACTATGTCCACGCCGTGCCCCAGGAAAAGACCGCGGCGATTGCGGCGCTGGCTAAAGACATGGGCCTCGAGATCGGTGTCTTTGGACCCCGCGATGCGGACAAACTGCCGCCCGAAAAGCTCGCCGTCTATACCGCCAAAATGGCCGAGATCAACAGGACCTGGCCGCGAGCAAATGTCCGCGACCTGGTCGACCATGTCGACTACGCGGTCAAGAAGATCGGCATCGACCACGTCGGCATTTCGTCGAGCTTCAACGGCGGTGACGGCATCGACGGCTGGGACAGGGCCGAGGATCTGTTCGGGGTCACGCGCGAACTGGTGCGCCGGGGCTATACCGAGGAGCAAATCGGCAAGCTGTGGAGCGGCAACTTCTTGCGCGTCATGGACGATGTGCAGAAATATGCTGCCAATCTCAAAGGGCCCAGCCGGTAGTCTTTCGCCGCGTGGTGTGATACCTCCGCATCTATGCCACGCTCCAAAATGAGGCTCCTGACCTTCGGCCAGCACCTGACGATCGCCGGCTCGCGCATGTTTTTCGGTGCGCTGTCCGGGGTGATCCGCATCGCCCAGGGCGTGCAAGCCCGATGGGTGGCGAACGTGCGCTACGGCATTCTGCGCGACGAAACCCTCGACCACACGCCTGCCCATGATCATCCGGGCGAGCCGCTGCGGGCCCCGGTCGTATTCTTGCACGGCGGCGGATGGATGATGGGCAGTCCAGATACCTACCATCATGACCTGCTGTTCCTCGCCGAGGCCGGGTATCCGATTTTCAACGTCGATTATCCGAAGGCGCCCGAACATCCTCATCCGGGCATTTTGCGCTCGGTGTTACAGGCCTTGACCTTCATCCGCGGCAATTTCCCCGAAGCCAAAGCCGTGCACCTGATAGGTGATTCAGCCGGCGGCAATCTTGCCGTCATGGCCGGGCTTCTCCTCCAGCATCCGGAGTTCTTCGCCGCCATTCCGTCCGGCCTGAAGATGTCGCAGCTGCCCGAGGTGCTGAGCGTGACCTCGATCTACGGCGTACTCGACCGCGACACCTGCCTCAACGGCTCGTTCCCGGCGGGCGATACTATGATCGAATCCTACGCCGGGCCCGGTGCGCTTGGTGAAACCGTCGATGCCGACCACGCCATCACGCCCATGGATCTCGCCTTCACGAAACATCCGCCGTGTCTGCTGGTCTGCGGTGACGCCGACCCGCTGCTGGCCTCGCAAGACCTTTACGCCGCGCGGTTGGAGCGTGAGGGCTTTAGCGTCACCACCCACGTCTACCCGTCGGGCATTCACGGCTTT
>CANJPG010000052.1 GCA_947476065.1 Fidelibacterota bacterium | reverse complement strand
TGGTCGGGTTGCTGATCGCGGTGTTTGTCTGGCAGCTGCCCGTGGGCCTTGCGCTCGACAGCACGGCAAATGGGATGGCTTTTGCGCTGTGGCCGGTCACCTGGATCGTCTTCAGCGCGCTCCTCCTCTACAACCTCGCGGTCGATACCGGGCGCTTCGATGCCTTCCGCGCCTGGATGATCGCGCACCTGCCCAATGACCGCCGGGTGGTGCTGATCGTCGTCGGCTTTTGTTTCGGCGCCTTGCTCGAGGGCATCTCGGGTTTCGGCACGCCGGTGGCCATCACCAGCGCGCTGCTGATTGCCTTGGGCATTCCGGCGCTCGAGGCGCTGACCTTCACGCTGATCTTCAACACCGCGCCGGTGGCCTTCGGCGCCTTGGGGATTCCGGTGACGACGCTGGGCGCGGTGACCCAGCTCTCCGACGTCACGCTGGGCAAGATGATTGGACGCCAGCTGCCGTTCATCGCGATCCTGCTGCCGTTTTATGTCATCGGGCTGTACGGCGGCGCGCGCTCGATCCGCAAATTGTGGCCGGTGCTGCTTGTGGCCGGCGGCAGCTTCGCGCTGGCCCAGTTTGTGACCTCCAACTTCATCACCTACACCCTGACCGATGTTATGTCGGCGCTGGTTTCCCTCGTGTGTACAACCCTGTTCCTGAAAGTGTGGAAGGTACCGGCCGATCCGGAATTCGCGTTGAATGCCCCGACGCTGAAGACTCACAGCACTTCGGTTGCACCCTGGCAGGGCTGGGTGCCCTGGCTGCTGCTGGCGGCGGTGGTGACGCTGTGGACGGCCTTCGGCGTTCAATTCATGGGCCAGCAGCGCATCGAATGGCCGGGGCTGCACAATCAAGTCTTCGTCACGGTCTATGGCCAGGCCTATGCCGCGGTCTATGCATTCCAGCCCCTGGCGTCGGGCAGCGCGATCATGGTTTCGGCGATCCTCATGGCGCTGTTGTTCAAGGTCAGTCCGGCGCGGTTCTTCAAGGCGGCGCAGGCGACCTTCGTGCAAATCCGCATGGCCATCGTAACCGTGGCGCTGATCATCGGGCTCGCGTACCTGATGAACTACTCCGGCATGACCTATACGCTGGGCCTCGGCGTGGCGTCGGCGGGTGTGCTGTTTCCGCTGCTGTCGGCTTTCCTCGGCTGGGTGGCGGTGTTCCTGTCCGGCAGCGATACCTCGGGCAACGCGCTGTTCGGCAATCTGCAGGTGGTCGCGGCCAAGCAGCTGGACCTCAGTCCGGTGTTGATGGCGGCCACAAATTCATCGGGCGGCGTCATGGGCAAGATGGTCTCGCCGCAGAATATCGCGACCGGGACTTCTGTAACCGACCTCAAGGGCCAGGAGGGCGTCGTGCTGGCGCGCACCTTCGTGCACAGCATTGTGCTGACCCTGCTGCTGGGCCTTCTGGTCCTGCTCCAGCAATACGTGTTCCCCTGGATGATTCCCAAGTAGCGCGGGTGGCTCTGAACGCCTAACAATAGCCACATAACACTATACACATTGGGCGTTTAACCTTCCCGGGGCACTTTGCCCGGGAACAATGTTCGCCCGATGTTATTGTGGATGTATTCCGTTTCTCCAAGGGGTCGCCGGGCGCCTGACGCGCAGCGGAGACGTATTGATTGTTGTGACATGCTCTTGGTTCGCGTTCTAACGCGCACAACCGCCTTCTTGTTCGTCCTGCTTCTGTTTGCCGCGGCCCCATCGAAGGCCGCGGAACAGGATGCCGGCGGCGTGGCCTATAGCGTGGACATCAGGGGCGAGCCTTCAGGTGACGTCACCGAATTGATCAAGCGCGCCTCGCAGCTGCTGGCCCTGCGCAACCGTCCGCCGCCATCGCTGGCGGCCCTGGGACGGCGTATTCACGACGATGAAGACCGCGTGCGCGCCATCCTGGAGTCCGAGGGCTATTACGACGCCGACGTCACCTCGCGCATCGAAGAAGGCGAGGAGCCCAAAGCAGGTGCCCGCGAACAGGTGGCGGTGATTGTGTCGATCGTCGCCGGGCCGCGTTACGTGCTACGCCGCCTGTTGCTCGACATCGGTGCGCGCAGCGGTGACACCAGCCTGCCGGTGCTGCGCGGCAAATCATACCTGAAGCCCGCCGAGGGCCTAGCCGGCAGACCGGCGCGGGCGGCGGTGATTATCGCGGCTGAAGACGCGGCGCTGGCGGCCTTGCGGGTAGGCGGCTTTGCTTTCGCGCGCCGCGGCGACCGCGACGTGGAAGTCGACCGTGAGGCCCATGCCATCGACGTCACGCTGCCCGTGAAGCTGGGTCCCGATGTGGTCTTCGGCGATGTGCATGTGCTGGGCGATACTGACGTCAACAGCAGCTATGTGACCAACCTCGTGTCGTGGAAGCCGGGTGCGCGCTACGACGCGACGCGGCTTGAAACCCTGCGCACCACGCTGGTCACCGCCGGGATTTATGCCTCGGTGCTGGTGGAGCCGGCCGGCAGCGAAGACATGCCGAACGGCGCACCGCTCGACATCAATGTCACCGTGCAGGATGCCTTGCACCGCACCTTTGCCGCGGGCGCGAAATACGCGCGCGACAAGGGCGCCGGTGCGTCGCTGTTGTGGGAGCATCGCAACATCCTGGGCGGTGGCGAAAAACTCAGCGTGACCTTGGACGGCACGCAGATCGATCAGACGGCGCTGATGACCTTCAGCAAGCCCGGCTTCTGGGCGCCGACGCAGACATTGAAGCTGGCCATCGACCTGCACCACCAGGACACGGACGCCTACCGTGAGTGGGGCGCTATCAACACCGCTGCGCTCGAACGCCGGCTGAATGACTTCTGGGTGGTGAGCGGCGGCGTGAGCCTGGACCTGGCCAAGATCGAAGACGCCGGCGTCAAGCGGCGCTCCTATCTCGCCGGCCTGCCGGTGACCGCCACCTGGACAACGACTGATCCGTTGACACCGCTCGACCCCACGCGCGGCTGGCGGGTTTCGGCGGCGGTGACGCCGTACGGCGGGTCTTTCGACGGGACGGTGTTCTTCTTGAAGTCCGAAGCCCAAGCCAGCGTCTATATGCCGGTCGACGGCGTGCGCACCGTTTTTGCGGCGCGCCTCAAGGCCGGCAGCATTGTCGGCGCCGAGACCGGCAACATCCCCGCCAACCGGCGCTTTTACGGCGGCGGCGGCGGTTCCATCCGCGGATACGCCTATCAGCTGGTCAGTCCGCTGGCGGCCGACAATTCGCCGACCGGCGGCCGCTCGCTGCTGGAAGGCAGCCTCGAGGCGCGTTACCGCATCACCAATACCATCGGCATCGTGCCGTTCTTCGACGCGGGCATGGCGTCAGCCTCGAGTATCCCCGGCGTCGATGGTGCCTTGCGTGCCGCCGCCGGCCTCGGCTTGCGCTACTACACGCCGGTCGGACCGCTGCGCGTCGACGTTGCAATGCCGCTCAATCGGCGGCCGGGCGTGGACAAAGGCTTTCAATTCTACATCAGCTTCGGGCAGGCCTTCTGATGTACCGCCAGGACTCGCAGTTCAAGTTCTCGGGCGCGCGGTCGCGCGTGACGGTGATGGCGGCGCTAGTGGTCTTCGCCTTTGTCGGCGCGATTGCATTCATGCTGCTGACGACCGTGGGGCAGGGCTTCATCACCCTGCGCGTGCTCAGCCTGATCAACGCGCCGGGCAGCAGCATGAGCATCGGCGTCATCGAGGGACAGTGGCCGGCGGAAATTCTGCTGCGTGACGTGACTGTCAAAGACCGCGACGGCGTGTGGCTGGACATCGACCGCGTCGCGCTGCACTGGCATCCGACTCAGCTGTTGCACGGGCGCATCGCCGTCGAGAGTCTGGAGATCGGGCAGGCGGCCATGCTGCGCAGGCCGCTGGGAAACGCCAACACGGCACCGGTAGCACCCTTCGACCTGCAAGGCCTTGTCAGCGACCTGCGTCGGGTGACCATCGCCAAGCTCGCCCTCGAAAAACTATCGCTGGCGGAGCCGGTGCTGGGAAAGCCGGTCACCTTGCAGGCTGCCGGCAGTTTGCAGTCCGTCGCGGACAATCTGACTCTGGCGCTCGATGTCCAGCGCAACGACCTGCCCGGCACGGCCCGCATACGCTTGAACGGCGCGCCGTCGGGAGTGGCGCTCGACCTCGACGCGGCGACCGTGGGCTTCACGCTCAAGGGCAACGTGGCCATCGCGAAGGCCGATGCGGCCCTCTCGGGCGCCATCCGTTTCGCCCATGACGGCGCGCCTTTGACGGGTGAAGTCGATTTTACCTTCGGCGGGACGCGCGCCGATCCGACCGTGGCGGCGGATTTCTCGGCGCGCGACATGATGGCCGATGGACGGCCCATCAGCCGGGTCGCGGGAATGCTGCAGAGCGTAAAGCGCCGTGACGGCGTCTACGCCCTGACGGGGTCGGGCACCATCAGTGACCTGCGCGCCTTTGCACCTGAGGCGGCAGTGCTTTTGCGCAGCGAAGGCCGGTGGTCGCTCGCAGCCACCCAGACCGAAGCGGCGGCGACCCTGGAGTCATTTGTCATCGATGCAGGCGACGCGACCTTCAAGGCGAGCGGGGTCTTCGCACGGGGAGAGCTCAAGCCGGCGACACTCACCGTCACCGCGCGCGGGCTGGGGCGGCTGGCGGGTTGGGGGGCGGATAAATCGCTGACGACCATCGCGGTGAATGCCGAGCACTTTGCCGATACGGGCATGGGCAACGGCGGCATCGATGTTGCCGTGACAGGCCTGATTGCAGGCGGGCTGCCGCGCGATTTTCTTGCCACGGCCAAATGGACGGCTGGCGCCGAGGCTTTGCATGTCACGAATCTCGCGGGTCTTGCCCCCGGCATCGTTCTCAGCGGCGAAAGCACCTGGCCGCGCAGCGGTGATCTGCTCGACCACGGCACGACCACCGCAGCGCTGACCATCGCCGCCACGCAGGTGGGAGTGGAAAAGGGCGAACCGTTGCGCGTTACCCTCAAGCTCGAAGGTCTGCTCGCGCAGTTGCAGGGCAATCTGAGTGCCACGGCCGTTCAGGTCGGCGCGGGCGACAATGCCCTGCGCGATCTGGCGGCGACATTAAAGGCAGGACGTCAAGGCAAGACCATCACGGCGGCCTTGGATCTGCACGGCACCTGGAAGAATGCGCCGCTGGTGCTGTCGGCGGCGGCGGCGAAGGATGCAGGCCCGGTGCTACGCATCACGCCGATCAAGGCCGAGAGCATCGCCGGGCGCATCGACGGTGGCTTCGACATTGATACCGGCAGTGGACTTGCGAGCGGCGCGCTGAATGCGAACCTGGCAGATGTGCACGATCTCGCCGCCGCTTTTGGCATCGACGCACGGGGCAGCCTCGATGCGGCGGCGAATTTCGCGGTGGTGAACGGCAAGCAGCGCGCGGCGCTCGACGTCGCCGTCAACGCTCTTGCCAGCAATCCCCTCAGCAGCAGCCGGCTGACGCTGAACGCGCGGGTTGACAACGGCTGGGGTGTGCCCCGGTTCGACGGCACCCTCAAGGCCACGACGGGCACGCTGCTGGGTCGAGGTATATCGGCGCTCAGCGCCCATGCGGCAGGCACCGCGGCGGACTTCACCGCGTCGCTGGATGCAAATGGCGGGGACCTCTTCAAGCTGGGCATCGACGCCCATGTGACAGGTGGTGCGCAAAAGCTTGTCACCTTCACGCGCCTCGCGGTGCAGGACAGCGCCGTCAAAGGGGCATTGACCGCGCCGGCAGCGGTGACGATCAGCGACAGCAGCATCAGCGCCGAGCGCATTCAGATTGCCGTGGACGAGGGCACATTAAACGGGGATTTCAGTCTCGACCGGGCGAGCGGCGCCGTCAGGGGAACGGCGACGGCGAAAAACATTTCCCTCGCGCCCTTCGTGCCGCCCGGGCTGGGCGCGCCGGCGGGCGTCGCGGACGGCGCGCTCACCATTGGCGGCAAGGTGACGGAAGCCACTGTGAACGCTTCGGTCACCGCGCACTTCGCCGCCGAGCGACGAAGCGGCACGCCGGCCTTCACCGTGGCCGCCACGTTGCGGGGTGAAAACGGCCGCCTTGCGGTGACGGCCAACGCCGAGGGATTTTCGCCTGCCCCGGCCAGCGTCACCGCCGACATTCCGTTCCAGCTCGATCTTACGGGGCCGCGCGTCATCGTCGCCGCCGACGGGCCGATCAAGGGCACCGCCACGTGGAACGGCAGCATCGCGCCCCTTTGGGCCTTGCTGCCGCTGGATGACCACATTCTCGCGGGAACGGTGATGCTCGATTTGGCGGTGGCGGGCACGTTCTCCGCGCCGCAGATCCAAGGCCAGCTGCATCTCAAGGACGGCCGCTATGAGAATATTCCCGGCGGCACGGTGCTGCGGAATCTCGACCTCGATCTCAGCACCGAGCGCGGCGACGACCTGGTGCTCGCAATGACCGCCCGCGACACACGCAACGGCACCGCCAGCGTCGCGGGCCGGCTGGTGCGCGGCGAGAATGGTTCCTGGAGCGCCGATCTCGCCGGCGAGTTGCAACAGCTGCAAGTGCTGGCGCGTGACGATGCCAGCGGCGCTGTCAGCGGCAAGATTACCTACAAGGGCCCGCTGGCGAGCGGCCTTCTGAAGGGCGATCTTGCAGTGGCGCGGGGTGCTATCAATCTGGATGCAACAGGCGTGCCCGAAGTACCGCTGCTGCGCAGCTACGCGATCACCAAGGCGGAGGGTGATACCGATGTGGTTGTCCGGCCACCGTCGCCGATCACCTTCGATATATCTCTCAGCATGGCCGATCCCTTGCGGGTCGAGGGCCGCGGGCTCCTATCGGCTTGGCGCGGACAACTCTATATCAGCAGCAGTATCGCCGCCCCCAATGTGGTGGGCAGCGTGAGCAGCGAGCGCGGCACCTTCACGTTCCTCGGCCAGTCTTTCGATCTTGAGTCGGGCACGGTGACCTTTACCGGCGGCGGGCGCATCGACCCCACCCTGAACATCGTGGCGGTGCGCGAGGTGACCGGCATCACCGTCACGGTCAACATTACCGGCCGGGCCAATGCGCCGACCATTGTGCTGTCGTCGCGCCCGGCGTTGCCCCAGGACGAGGTTCTCGCGCGCCTGATGTTCAACCGCAGCGCCGGCGAGCTGGGGCCGCTTGAATCCCTGCAGCTGGCCAGCGCCGCAGCGGATATGTCCGGGCTCGCGCGCGGCGGTATCAGCGGCATGGTCCGCCGCACCTTTGGCCTTGATACCTTCAGCTTCGGCGGCCAGTCGGGCAATGCGGTGGTGGTGGGACGTCAGCTGGGGCGGAACGTCTTCCTCAGCATCGAGCAAAGCGTCAACAGCACCAGCCGCGTCTTCGTGCTGAGCTGGCGCCTGACCTCGCACTTCTCGCTGCGCTCCTCAGCCAGCGATCAGACGGGGGCGGACTTGGGCGTGTTTTGGCGGAAGGATTATTAGCCCCCGGCAGCTGGCTCTCAAAGCTGGCGCTACTGGTCTAGGCCAAGGCGCTGACGTACTTCATTCTTTGCGTCCGCGAATTCCTTTTGAAACGTACGGCTGTCGCGCATTTGAACGCTGATTAACGCGGCGGCTGTCTGTGAGGCGGCAATATCGCTAGGATAGTGCACGCCGCAGATCACACGACTTTCTGCAAATCTCCGCGCAGCGGAGAATACAGCCTCCCGCTTCTCCGGGATCATATCCGCCAGCACAATTGCCGACAGATAGCCGACAGTGGCATGACCGCTTGGATAGGCGTTGCTTGCCGTCAGTTTGACGCACGGCTTGAGCGACGGATCAAGCAAGGGCGGGCGAGGGCGCCCCCATGCATCCTTATCTGGGCCTATCACTGGACTTTCGTCGGCGAGAACGCGATCGAAAAACGCCGCGGTAACCGGAAGATTGTCCGCCGTAAACGCCGGACCAAGATCGCCACTCATGACGGCAAAAACGGTTTCAACCTCATCGGCCTTAGCCTGCTTCTCCCGTGCTGCGGTGCGCGTGGCCTGAAGCCGCCGCAATTCCGCAAGCTCCCCTTGCGTTTCAGCCGAGGCGTTGCCGGGCGGCGGCGCAAGGAGAGTCAGCAAATGCAACTTTGAAGCGTCGAAAAAGAACGCCTTTCTGGCGTCCTTCGCCGATGCAGTTCCAGCCCCGTTTGGGATATGAACAAGCAAGAGCGGTGCAGCGAGAAGACAAGCTATGGCGACGCGCCGGGCGGTGAGGGCAACGTTCAGGATGTTCATATCCAATACACTCCCATCGCAGAAGGGTTAGAACGAGACTTTTCCGGTAAGCTGAAGGGAACGCCCGCCCTGGAAGTAATACTGATCGAATGCGGGAGTGGAGCCCTGAGACGATAGAGCTGTAATCTTTGTGTGGTCGAATATGTTGTAGACACCCGCGATGACCCGGAAGTGGGGGAAGTCGTAGGTCACCGTGAGATCTGTCGTATTGTACGGACTGATTTTGTAGGCTGCGGGCTCGTTGGCAACACTCCATTGCGTGCCGACAACCTTGTTGATCAAGCTTGCGCCGGCTGCGCCATATTTCAATATTATTCCTGCTGCGGCCGTCCATTTAGGCGCTTTGGCGATCTGCGTGTGATTGTCTTTGGTTGTTGCCTCGTTGAGAGAGCCGTTCACAAATATGGCGACTCCTTCGTCGAAAGCGTAAGTGCCTTGACCCTCGACGCCTTTGTAAATCGCGCCGCCGAGATTGGAGAATATGGTCTCGCCGTTGACAACGGTTGAAGAGGTCTTGTCGTTGAAATCGATGTAATACAGATCGCCGTCAAACGTGAATTTGTCGGCGTTGAAGACCGTGCCAATTTGATAGTTGGTCGATGTTTGCGGCTTGAGGGCCAGAACGTTGGGTTTGGGCTGGTAGAAGACATTGAGATCCGGGACCAAGAAGCCCGTGGCGTATTGTCCATAGACCGACCAGCTCTCCTGAATCCGGTAATTTATGGTCGCGAATTCAAGGGCTTTAGTGAATGTGCCGGAGCCGACAAACGGTACCCGTGAGGTCTGTTGAACAAAGGCGTCAGTGAACCGCTCGAAGCTCACATATTTAAAGCCAGGCGTTATTGTCAGGCCTTCGATCGGTTTGAATTCGAAGTCCACAAATGGCTGGTAGTTATTCCAGCCCGAATGCTGGAGATAGTTGATATTCAGGGGGGCTGTCTTTTCGCGATTGTCCTTAACCAACTGCGCGGTGGCGGTGGTCAAGGGCGGCGAGAGCGTGAAGTCATAGTCGAAGCGATAGCGCTTCGTGCTTGCGCGTTCGTACCACAATCCCGCACGTAATTCCCCGAAGGAGAATTTCTTGCCGGCCCGGAAGATGTTGCCCCATACGCGATACTCGTTGTTCTTCGAGTAACCGGGCACGTTCTTGTTTCCGGCTGGACCGGCTTTGGTGCCAAGCGCAGTCGCGCCCGTATAGTTGGCCTGTACCGCAGAGAGCGTGTCGTTTTGATAGAAGTAGGTGTAGGCGGTCTCATCGACGTAGAAATTGTCCCGCAAATCGGCCTGGAGGCGGAAATATTCGAAGTCGGTTTCCTTATGTGTCACGTTATAGCCGAAGTAGGTCGCGCTCTTGGGGTCGTCGCTCAGAGCGAAGTTTTTGCCGAACTGTGCGACTTGGTTCAGCGTTGCACCGTCGCTGTCGGTCTGGAAGTAGCGTATGGTGTTGTGCGAGCCGAATGCCGTGAATTTCACATCATCGCCAATCGGAACCTGAATTTTCAGCGTCTGATTGAACGCCCTATTGTATGAGTGCGTCAGGTACCCGTCGGTGTTCAGCTCCTGCAAGTTCACGACGGCTTTGGCGCCGCCAAGGGCAGCAATTTCTCCGCTGTTCGCTGTCGTGACAAAATTGGTTGAATTGAAACTGCCGAGAGTCGCGGATTGGCTGAAAGAAGGATCGTCGGCGAGATTCAACGAGAACATGTTGATTGAGCCGCCGAAGGAGGCTTGGCCCAGCTGGCCCGCATTGCCCGGGCCGCGGTCAACCGCCATCGTGCCGATTGTCGAGCCGGGAAAGAAGGATGTCGAATGATGGGTGGGGTTATTGGTATCGCCAAAGGGGATACCGTCGTACGTCATGTTATATTCGCCGTCCTGGAAGCCGCGCATAACGGTCTTGGATTCCTGAAAGCCCGGGCCGTTCTTGTTCGTGCCTGACATGCTGGGGGCGATCTGAGCGATCGGCGAGAAGTCGGCCGTCTGTGGCATGGCCTCCTCAATAAACTCTCGCGTGACGATGGACGTCGGCTGAGTGGCCTGCAGAGATGATTTGATCGGGGCGAGATCCATGGCCATGCCGCGGCCATATACGAGAATCTCGTCGATCATCCGGGAGTTTGAGGCATCGGCTGAGGAAACATCGGCCGCGGCCGCTTTTTCCCCGCTCGCATCGGCGACGTTTATCTCAGCCGCCTGTGAAGACGCTGATAGAATCGCGACGCAATAGAGCGCCGTTGTGTAGGCGAGATGCCGTACAAACGCGGATCGAAACTCAGTGGTCACTTGAAAACCCCCTATACTAAGCGCGGGAAACCGCACTTCTTTTTCGCTCGGTAACGACCGGTTACAACCGGTTACATGCCGTTGCCGTTCGGGTGGAAACTAGCTGGGGGCCGCGTCAGTTTTGTAACGGAGGCATGAAGGTTTCGTGTCATGGCGGGTCCGCTGGACCGTCACGATCATTTTGATCTCAGGCTTGGTGGTTGCAGGCCATGTGTAAGTCGACCACGTGCTGCTGCAGGACTTCTATTTGCCTGGCTTGCCCATCACACAGTGTCAGATGAACGTGATCTTCAAGACCTGTTCAAATGCCGCCTTGAGCGCGCGGTCCAGCGCAGCCATGTCCGCTGCCACACCTAGGTCCTTCAGCGACGTAACACCGTGCTGGGTCACCCCGCAGGGCACGATGCCGGTGAAGTGGGTGAGGTCGGGTGAGACGTTGATGGAAATACCGTGGTAGCTGACCCAGTGGCGTACGCGCACGCCGATGGCGCCGATCTTGTCCTCGCGGCCTAATTCTTCCCGCGCCACCCAGATCCCGATGCGCCCCGCCCGGCGCTCGCCGTCCACGCCCAGGGTCTTAAGAGCCTGGATGATGCATTCCTCCAGGTCGCGCACGTAGCAGCGGATGTCGGCGCCGTGCTGCTTGAGGTCGAGCATCACGTAGGCCACCCGCTGACCGGGGCCATGGTAGGTGTACTGGCCGCCACGGCCGGTCGAAAACACCGGGAAGCGGTCGGGGGCCAGGAGGTCGCCCGGCTGGGCGCTGGTGCCGGCCGTATAGAGGGGCGGGTGTTCCAGGAACCACACCAACTCGGGCGCGGTGCCGGCCCGAATGGCGGCGACGCGCGCCTCCATGGCCGCCTCAGCCTCGGGGTAGGGCACCGGGCTCGCGGAAATCCGCAATTCGACAGGGACTTGGCTCATTTCGCCCATTTAGATGGGGTGCGGGTGTTTAGGTTGCCAACCCATACCCGATTTGCTATTTGACCGCACCCCCGGCGACCTCAAAAGGGCCTGCCGGGGGTTTCTACCAGCATCGTGCGGTCGTGGCGGAATTGGTAGACGCGCAGCGTTGAGGTCGCTGTGGGGCAACCCGTGAAAGTTCGAGTCTTTTCGACCGCACCATTCGGCTCCTAAGCCGGCCAAAGAGCAGCGTTCCATCAAAGCGACCGTGACCATATCCCTATGGTGCGGTCGTTTTTGTTTTCCGGGTCGGGCTCCTTGATAGACGGGCTCGGCTTCGCCTCCCCGGTGGGGCCTCCCGGTGGCACACCATTCGGCTCCACTACGAAACCGTGGCGTCCTTTCAAATACGTCACCGATCTTTTCTTGATCTGCCCTGGTCCCTCGGGCACAAGGATATTGAGCGGCTCAAGGTGCTTTTGGGGGCATTCCGGGCCGCACATCCCGACTTCCGCCTTAAATTCCGCCTTAAATATAGCCGTCTTCGCGCCGACTAGGTCCGCCATGGCCGAAACATCGCCTTCGCCGCTACTCGAGGCCGCACACCCGCGCGCGGCGCGGCGTGCCGTGGCCGAGGCGCTGGACGAGAATTTCGAGCTGGACCAGGCTTTCGTCGAGGAAGTCTCGGCGGCCCTTCGGGCCGACAGCCGCGAACAGGTGCGCGAGCTGGTCGGCGAGCTGCATTACGCCGACATGGCCGACCTTCTGGAACGCCTCGACGCCGAGGACCGCCGCCTGCTGGTGGACGCCGTGCGCGACACCTTCAATCCCGATGTGCTGCCCGAGCTGGCCGGCGAAGTGCGCGACGAGGTCATGGACGCGCTGGGCTTCGAAGACCTGGCCTTTGCCCTGCGCGAGCTGGACTCGGACGACGCCGTGTATGTAGCCGGGAAGCTGGAGCCCGAGGAGCGCGCTCAATTGCTGGCGCGCATGCCGCCCGATACCCGCAGCCTGATCGAGCAGGGCATCGCCTACGGCGAACACACCGCTGGGCGCCTGATGCAGCGCGAACTGGTGGCGACACCGGCCTATTGGACGGTCGGGGAGACCATCGACTTCCTGCGCTCGGGCCGTAAGACGCCCGAGAAGTTCTACGCTGTCTTCGTGGTCGATCCGCGCCACCGGCCCCTTGGCGTGGTCGAGCTGCACCGCGTGCTCAAGGCCAAGCGCACCGAGCACATGCGCGACCTCATCGACCCCGAGATCGACGTCATCCCGACCGACATGGACCGCGAAGAGGTCGCCTACCTGTTCCGCCAGCGCGACTTGACGGCCGCGCCGGTGGTGGACAAGTCGGGCCGGCTGATCGGCCAGATCACCATCGACGACGTGGTCGACGTGATGGATGAAACCGCGGGTCAAGACATCTTGAAAATGGCCGGCGTGCGCACGCAAGAGGATACGAGTCTTTACCGCAGCGTCATTTCGACCGCTCAGTCACGCTTGATCTGGCTGGTGATCAACCTGGGCACGGCGTTCCTCGCGTCCTCGGTCATCGGCGTGTTCGAGCATTCCATCGAAAAATTATCGGCGCTGGCGGTGCTGATGCCGATCTGTGCCTCCATGGGCGGCAATGCCGGCACCCAGACCCTGGCCACGGTCATCCGGTCCCTGGCGACGCGCGAACTCAACGTCGGCAACGTCGTGCGCGTGGTGTGGAAGGAGCTTTTCATCGGCTCGATCAACGGCCTCTTGTTCGCCGCCATTACCGGACTGTTCGCTTATGTCTGGTTCAAAGACATTCTGCTGGGTGTGGTCATTGGCGGGGCGATGATCTGCAACATGATCGCGGCCGGGCTGGCCGGCATTACCATCCCTGTCATCCTCGAGCGCCTTGGCGCGGACCCCGCGGATTCAGCGGTGGTATTCCTGACAACAGTCACGGATTGCGTGGGTTTCTTCACGTTCCTCGGGCTTGCCACCTGGATTCTGCTGTAAGGGCGGTTACGCCTAAAGTGGAGTAGTCAACCGCAGGCTGGGCGGGTACACTTGTACGGTTTAATGCGTCCCGGATGTTGGGTCCGGGCTGACAAGGTGTTCGATGGCTGAGAAAGAAGTCCAGTACATTACCCCGCCTAATGATGTGCGAAAGAAGCAGAAGTTGGCCGGGGTGACGATGAATCTGGACCCCACCTGGGTCGACGCCGCAGAACGCACCATCGCCGCCGCCAAATTCGACTACATCGAAGCCGCGCAGGAAGACATGCTGCGGCTGGCCCAGGCCTATGAAAAGGCTATCAAGGACCCCGCGAACCGCGTCGCGCATATGCAGGAGCTGTATGCCGTGGTGCAGTCGATCAAAGGGCAGGGCACCAGTTTTGGCTATCCGCTCATGACCGCGGTCGGCACTCAGCTGGCGCGGTTCATAGAAGACTGCGGCGAGAACCTCACCGACGCCCAGATGGAAGCGGTGAAGGTGCACCAGGAAGCTTTGCGCCTGGTCATGCAGCAAAAGATGGAAGGGGACGGCGGCCCCATCGGACAGAAGCTCGTGGGCGGCTTGGCGCTGGTTATCAAGAAAATCAAGGGCGAGTAGGGCGGGGGTTTTACGCCGCTCGTCATCCTGGGCCTTGTGCCCAGGATCCAGGGCAATCAAACCCGATTTCCGAAATGATCAGAGTTGTGTGATGCGAGGGTGGTGAATGCCCCCCGGGTCCCGGGAATGAATCCCGGGACGACGGCTGGGATTGGGGACGACAGCGGCGGAGTGCGATTACGGCAACGCCGCTTTCGGCTTGGCTGCCAGCGCACTTTGCGTCGGGTCGAGCGGGGTGCGGAATTCCCAGCGGCGGTAAGCTTCAACGCCGTCCAGCACCACGCCGTCAAAGCCCAGGTCCATCAGGCCGGCGAAGTATTTGCCGATGACGGCTTTCCACGCGGGGTTCCAGAATTCGACGACGTATTCGCCGGGACGGTCGGGGCCGTAGGCCTGGATCCAGCTGGGCTCGCCGATCTTCCACTCGCGCTTCCAGTAATAGCGTTGATCTTCGGCGTAGCCGACGTTCATGCGCGCGAGCACGAGGCGGCGTGCGCCCATTTCCTTGAACTTTAGGCTGTGGACTTCGTCCTTGGTCAGGTTCTGTTTGCCCTTGTAGAAGCCGTCGGTGATCAGCACGTCGTAATTGGTGGCCTGCAGGGCGGCGATCCATTCCTCGCGGCTGGGGTAGGTGCTGTTATCCAGCATCACCAGCATGTTCTTGGAATCGCCCAGCACCTGCACGTTGCGCGAATTCTCAGGCTGGGGCTTGCGCTTGGGCACCTGGGCAAACTCATCCACGGTATCGGCATCGGTATGGGCAACGACGTCCGACTTGATGGCGGCTTGCAAGGCGAGGGCGGCGTTGTCGCCGGTTTTGCAGTGCTCGATGGACAGCACCTTGAGGCCCAGTTTCATCATCGTCTGCAGGTCGTCGCGCGGCACGCGCAATGGGGCGCAGAACTGGCCGTTCAACACCAGGCCATTGAGCTCCTGCACGTAGGTGCGCAGCGGCATGCCGACGGGCAGGATCGCGTCCGAGGGAATCTTGACCAGGGGATCGCGTTTGATCTCGGCCAGGTCGAACTCGCGCCGGCTCCAGGCGAGCAGGTCGAAGCCGCCGCGGGTGGTGACGATGAACTTGGGATCGCGGCCATGGGCATAGGTCGAAAGCTCGGTGACGATATCGCGCATGTAGTCGCGGTAATTGGGAATCTGCGCGAGCGGGATGTCGAGCACCTCGATCTCGCCCAAGAGCATGGTGGTGCGGTCAGGCATGGCCCCGCCGTAGGGATTGGGTGTCGTCGCCGGTTTGGCGGCGGGTGGCGGAACGGGGGCGGCCGGTTTGGCCGCGGGCTCGGGGCCGAGCACCGGACCGTCGTTGCCTTCCAGCAGATCACCGGCGCCGGCGGGTGGGCCCAGCTGGCGGCCGGGCTGGTTACCGGCCGCGGGAGCGGCAGGTGTCGCGGCTTTGGCGGCGGGCTGCTCGGCGGCCTTTAGCACCGTGATATTCACAAGCAGGCTGGCGCCGCAAAGCAGTGCAGCGGTCAAGAGGGCAGAGGTACGAAGACGCTGAGAGATCACGGTATCCGATCCGCCACGTAATCCGCGATGGCAAGGCTGGAGGTCAAACCGGGCGATTCTATGCCGTAAAGGGCAACGAAACCGTTAACGCCTGTCTGATCGGGGAACTGGATGTCGAAGTCCTTGGAGGGCTCGCCAGGGCCTTGAATTTTCGGGCGTATCCCGGTGTAGCCGGGACGCAGCGCGCCATTGGGCAGGTCGGGCCAGTATTTACGAATGGCCTCGTAGAACGAGGCCTCGCGGCTTTCATCGACGCGGTAGTCGATGGCGTCCACCCATTCAAGGTCGGGGCCGAAACGCCCCTGGCCGGCGAGGTCGAGGGTGTAGTGCAAACCCAAGCTCGCATGTCCGGGCAGGGGATAGATCAGCCGGGTGAAGGGCGGCTTGCCCGAGAGATAGAAGTAGCTGCCCTTGGCGAAGTGCTGGGGCGGCACCGAACCGGCTTTGATGCCGGCGATACTGCGGCCGATCGTCTGCGCCCCGAGGCCGGCGCAGTTGATGACCGTGCGCGCCTTGAGGGTCATGTTCGCATCGCCGCCGACCTCGAGCACCACGCCGTCAGCGTCCCCGCGCCCGCCGGTGATGGGGCTGTTGTAGGCGATGGCAGCGCCGTGGGATTCGGCGTCACCCAGCAAGGCCAGCATATAGGCGTGGCTGTCGACGATGCCGGTCAGCGGCGAATGCAGGGCGGCGACGCAATGAAGGTTGGGCTCGATGGCCCGCGCGTCGGCCTGGGTCAGCCAGACCATGTGCACGCCGCTGTTGGCAGCATGGGTCTGGAGCTTCTTGAGGGCGGGCAGCTCGCTCTCGTCGGTGGCGTAGACGACTTTGGTGGTTCGCTTGCAGTTCACGCCGTAGGCGTCGCAGAAGGCATAGAGCTTGTCGCGGCCTTCGATGCACAGGCGCTCTTTCAGGCTGCCGTGCACGTAGAAGATACCGGCATGGATGACTTCACTGTTGCGCGAGCTGGTGGCGGTGCCGAAGGCGTCCTCGGATTCCAACAGCAAGACCTCGCGGCCTTTGCGCGCCATGGCCCGCGCCGTGGCCAAACCCACCAAGCCGGCGCCGATCACCACGCAATCTGCTGTTTCCATGTGAAGAGTGTGAGGGGGAGGCCAGCATTGGTCAAGTTGCGCCGGAGTCAGCAGCGCATATAATGTCGGCTATGACCTCCTTCCGCGCCCCGACTAAACCCCGTGTCATCGTTTTCGGTAATGAAAAAGGCGGCACCGGCAAATCGACGCTGGCCATGCACTTGGCGGTGGCGCTGCTCAACCGCGGCATGAAGGTGGCCACCATCGACCTGGATGCCCGCCAAGGCACGCTGTCGCGCTACATCGCCAACCGCCGCCTGTTCGCCGAGCGCACCGGCAATCCTGTGCCCATGCCCGAGCATCTGGCGCTCGATACATCGCCCCATCAGATCGTCGAGCAGGACCTGGCGACCGCCTTGTCTCACACCGCGCGCTGCGACGCCGTGGTCATCGACACGCCGGGCTACGACAGTGCGCTGTCGCAAGCGGGGCATGGGTATGCCGACGTGCTGGTGACGCCCATCAACGACAGCCTGATCGACCTGGATGTCATCGCCCACGTCGACCCGCACAAACAAAACATCAACCGGCCCAGCCACTATGCCGAGCGCGTGTGGAAGGCCAAGCAGGCGCGCGCGAAACGCGACCGCGGCTCGATGGATTGGGTGGTGGTGCGCAACCGCCTGGGCCAGCTCGACGCGCGCAACAAGAAGCTGATGGCGCGGCTGGTGGCGGAGCTGGCCAAGCGCATCGGCTTTCGTGTGGCCGAGGGCATCCACGAGCGCGTGATTTACCGCGAGCTGTTCCTCGACGGCCTGACGGCGGAAGACCTCGCCACTTTATCGGACCGGCGCGAAGCGGCGATGTCGCACGTGGCCGCGCGCCAGGAGATCCGCAATCTGATCCGCGCCCTGGGTCTCGCCGAGACTTTGGAAACACCGCTGGTGAGCACCTAACAGCCATGGCCGACAAGACGCCCACCACGCGGCCCACAAGTCACAGCGTCGCGGCCTTCCTTAAACAGGCGGCGCAGGTGCCGGCGCGCGCGAGCGGCACCAACGGCCGGCTGATCTTTGCGATGGATGCGACCGCCAGCCGCGGCCCCACCTGGACGCAAGCCATGGGCATCCAGACTGAGATGTTTCAAGAAGCCGCCTCGGTGGGCGGGCTCGACGTGCAGTTGGTCTACTATCGCGGGCTGATGGATTTCGGCGCGAGCCCCTGGCTCAACAATGCGGATCGTATCATCGGCCTCATGCGCGGCGTCGATGTCGTCGGCGGCAACACGCAGATCGAGCGGCTGCTGAACCACGCGAGCGCCGAAGCCAAGCGCGGCAAGGTCAACGCCCTGGTGTTCATCGGCGACGCAGTGGAAGAATCCGCCGACCTCATCCTCGCCGCCGCCGGAACGCTGGCCTTGCGCGGCGTGCCGGTGTTCATCTTTCACGAAGGCGGCCTGGAACCGGCGGGCACTGTGTTCCGTCAGATCGCGCAGATCACCAAGGGCGCCTATTCCAGCTTCGATGCCAGCAGCCCGCAGCAGCTGCGCGATTTGTTGAAGGCCGTGGCCATCTTCGCCGCCGGCGGGCGCAAGGCGCTGGCGGACTTCAGCAAGAAGGCCGGCGGCATCGCGCTCCGGCTGTCGCATCAGATGGCCGGAGATAAAAAGCCGTGATCGCGCTCGTCGCCGGTTTCGTCATCCTGCTGCTGGTGATCCAGGTGCTGCGCTGGTTCGCCCATGCCGACGTCAAGCAGGCGCGCAAAGCGATCAACTGGGGCGGCCTCGGGCTGATCGCGCTGGTGATCCTGGTGCTGGCCGCAACCGGGCGCATCGGTGCGGCCATCGCCGGGCTGCTGGCGCTGACCGCCTGGATCGGACGCATCATGAGCATGCTGCACATGGGCAAACAATTGGGCGGCATGTTCCGCTCCAAGGGCTTCGGACGCGGCGGCGGCGCGGCACCGCAAAGCTCGGAAGTCGACAGCGCCTTTTTCAAGATGCGCCTCGACCTGTCCAATGGTGCGATGGACGGCGAAGTCATTCGTGGGCGCTTCGCCGGGCGGAAGTTGAAAGACCTCGATCAGGCCTCTTTGATGACGCTGCTGGGCGAGGTGCAGAGCGACGCGGACTCTGTCGGCCTGTTGGAAGCCTACCTCGACCGCGCGCATCCCGATTGGCGCGACAGTCACACAGACGGCGATAAGAATGCCGCGCCGCCGTCCTCAAGCGCGATGACCGCCGATGAAGCCCACCGCATCCTGGGGGTGGCGCCGGGGGCCAGCGACGCCGACATCAAAGCTGCCTATCGCCGCCTCATGGGACAACTGCACCCCGA
>CANJPG010000051.1 GCA_947476065.1 Fidelibacterota bacterium | reverse complement strand
TTAGCGGATCACCTCCGCTTATGTGCAGGACGGCCACGGAAACGTGTCATGGAAAATCTGGATCGCTTTTTTGATGTTTGGGAACGGGTGCTACCGCGCAGCTTCGGCGACGTGATCGCCGCCCTAGTCCTGATGAGCGTCGTGGCCTGGATCGTTGTCTGAGACAGCGACTTTTTCAGCTAAGACGTAGGTTGAGGAGACTCTAGCCGCAGGCGTGTGGCCATGCCGGCGGCTAGAGGATCCGCTACAGGATACGATTAAACCAGAGCATAGACAGCGCGACCGACAGCAGCGCCAGCAGCGCGGCCACGGCCGAAAAACCGGCGGTGATTTCGGTCTTCTGCTTTTCCATGATGAGTTGGGCGTTCATCGCCTCATAGATCTTCTTCAGTTCTTTGGAATTGCTGGCGCGGAAGTATTGTCCGCGCGTGAGATCGGCGATGGTCTGCAGGGTTTCTTCATCCAGCTGCACGCGCATGGAGCGGCCCTCGTAGCCGAGGATCGTGCCCTCGGTGGAGCCGACCCCGACGGTATAGACACGCACGCCATGGTCGGCGGCGATGCGCGCGGTCTCCAGTGGATCGGGGCCGGTGGTGGCTTGGCCATCGGTCAACAGAATAACCACCGCCGACTGGAAAGAGCCCGGCGGCACGATCTTTTTCTCGCCGTCCTGGCCTTTGCTTTCCTGATCAATCGCCGCGCCGCGCGACGGGCGGTTGCTGCGCCGGTATTCGGGCACCTGGACGTCAAAATTTTCGCCGGGGAAAATCGTCTGGAGCGATACCAATAATCCGGAGCCAATGGCCGTGCCGCGCTGGGTCTGGAAGCGGTCGATGGCGGCGTAGAGATCCTCACGGTTGTTGGTCGGCGCTTGGACCAGCAGGGCCGAGGCCGCGAAGGCGACGATGCCAATGCGCGTATCGCGCGGCTGCTCTTCGATGAAGGCTTTAGCTGCGGCCTGCGAGGCGGCGATGCGGGTGGGCTCGACGTCCTCGGCGCGCATGCTGCCCGAGACGTCCATGGCCAAGATGACGGTGGAGCGCTGCGAGGGAAGGGTGACCACCGCGGCCGGGCGCGCGATGGCCGCGATCATCACGGTCAATGCAGCCAGGAACAGGATCGGCGGCACATGGCGGCGGAAGCCCGCGCCAAAGCCCATGGCGTCCTTGACCATGGCCAGGCTGGCATAGCGCACCACGGCCTTCTTCTTGCGCCGTAGCACCAGCAGATACAGGCCGACAAGCACCGGAACGGTGAGCAGCAGCCAAAGAAGTTGGGGCCAAAGGAATGTCATGCGCGGGCGTCCCCGGGTGCGGTGGCAGAGAGGTGGCGGGGCACGCCGCCACCGGCAGCGATATGGCTACGGCGTTTGCGCAGGTCGGCAAAGCGCAGGATCACATCGACCAGATCATCGTTGGTGGAAAGCTCGAGGGCATCGACACCGGCCTTGCCAAAAGACTCGCGCAGGGAACTCTCGCGCTTTTCGGCCAGTTCGGCAAAGCGGCGGCGGAAGCCCTTGTCGTGGGTATCGACGAAAATCTGCTCGCCGGTCTCGGCGTCCTGCATCACCAGAAGGCCCAAGTCCGGCAGTTCCATTTCCAAGGCATCGAACAGGCGCACCGCCAGCACTTCGTGGCGCATGACCATGCGCGCGAGCGCCTCGGTCCAGCCCGGCGCGCTGATGAAGTCCGAGACCACAAAGACCAGCGAGCGGCGCTGGATTATCTGGAGCGCCGATTTTATGAAGTCGCCGAGATTGGTCTCGGGCGATGTCGCCAGTTCTGGATGGGCATTGAGGCTGTCGAGGATGTGCAGCACGTGGCGGCGGCCCGAACGGGCTGGAATCATGTTGTCCACGCTGCCGGTGCGTCCGCCGGTATAGAACAAGGCGCCCACCTTGTTGCCGTGTCGGGTGAGCAGGCGGGCCAGCACGCCGACGAAATCCATCAGCACGGCGCGTTTCTTGACGGCCTCGGAGCCGAAGTCCACCGACGGGCTGATATCGAGCAGGAACCAGGCGGTGACCTCGCGGTCCTCGTTATACTGGCGCACGTAAGGCTGCTGCAGGCGCGCTGTCACATTCCAGTCGATATGGCGCACGTCGTCATGCAGCTGGTACTCGCGCAAGCCTGCCAGGTCCAAGCCGAACCCGCGCACCAGCGTGCGATAGTCCCCATGCAGGATGCCGTCCAGCCTGCGCAGGACGGTCCACTCCAGGCGGCGGAGGATCGACTCAGACGTTTGCGGCGACTTTGACATGCGTCTCCAAAGGCTTTTCCGGGGCGGGAATCTGCGACATCACACGCTGCATCACCTGGTCGGCGCTGATGCCGTCTGAGAGCGCTTCGTAAGACAGCACGATACGGTGGCGGAAGACGTCGGTGACGAGGTCGGTGACGTCCTCGGGCAAAACATAGGAACGGCCGCGCAGGTAGGCCAGCGCGCGTGAGCCTTCAATCAGATGGATCGGTGCGCGCGGAGATGCGCCGAACTGCAGATAGCGCGCCACGTCGGGTACGCCGTATTTCTCGGGATTTCTGGAAGCCGCCGCCAGTTTGACCGCGTATTGGATCAGCGACGGATCCACATAGGCCATCTTGCATTCTTTCTGCAGCGCGACCAGCTGCTCGGTGGTGCAGACGGCCGAGACGGCGTGGGCCACGCCGGTGACGCGGCCGACGATGACGAACTCTTCCTCTTCCGTTGGATATCCGACGAGGACTTTCATCATGAAGCGGTCGACCTGGGCTTCAGGCAGCGGATAGGTGCCCTCGGTCTCGATCGGGTTCTGGGTGGCCATGACCAGGAAGGGGTGTGGCACCTTGTGTGTCTCGCCGGCAATGGTGACCTGGCGCTCCTGCATGACTTCCAGAAGAGCGCTCTGCACCTTGGCGGGGGCACGGTTGATTTCGTCGGCCAGCAGCAGGTTGGTGAACACCGGACCCAGGGACGTCGCGAAATCGCCGGTCTTCTGGTTGTAGATGCGTGTGCCCACCAAGTCGGCCGGCACCAGGTCGGGCGTGAACTGGATGCGCTTGAAGTTGCCGCGTATGGTTTTGGCGAGCGTGTTGACCGTCAGCGTCTTGGCCAGACCCGGCACGCCTTCCACCAGCAGATGGCCCTCGGCGAGGATCGCCACCAGCACACGCTCGAGGAAGTGGTCCTGGCCGACGATGACCTTTTTCACTTCATACAGAACGCGCTGCATAAGAGTGGCAATTTCGGCGCCATTGGGTGTGTCGGTCATGATGCTCCCGAGATCGTTAGAGTTTGAAAGTGAGCGGCTATATTCAAGCGGGCGACATTAAAACGGAGACAGGCCGGCGGCGGCGGCGGCATTCTCGATAGGGACAGCGAAGCCAATGCCGATGAACACGCGCTGGTCGGTCGGGTTGAGAATGGCGGTGACGATGCCCACCACTTCGCCGTCGGCGGTCACCAGCGGCCCGCCCGAGTTGCCCGGATTTGCCGCGGCGTCGAACTGGATCAGATTGGTCAGCGTGCGTTTGCCCTTGGGCGAGATGTAGTCGCGGCGCATGCCTGAGACGATGCCGGACGATACTGACGGGCCAATGCCGAAGGGATTGCCGACGGCGATCACTTCGTCGCCGAGGTTGAGGCCGCGCGTCGAGCGCAGCGTCGCGGGTTTCAGGTCGTCGGGCACGGTATCGACCTTAAGCACCGCGAGGTCATCCTCAGGCTGGACCGACACCACATGGGCATCGGACTTGGTGCCGTCGAAGAAGGTCACCTGAATGCGCTCGGCGCCGGCGACGACGTGGATGTTGGTCAGGATGGTGCCGCTTTCCTCGATGACCACGCCGGTGCCTACGGCGCGCTCGGTGTCGTCGCTTTCCTTGAGGCCCACCTGGTTCACGCGCACCACCGACGGGCGGATGATGTCGTAGGCGACGGCGGCGCGGGAGGGGGCCGGCGGCTGTTTGTCGAGGGTGTGCAGCACGGCTTGGTCGATGTCGCGCTGGGTCAGCTTGCGCGGGGTTGTGGCGTAATTGTAACCGGCGACGATGGCCAGGGTGAGCAGGCTGCTGGCGGCGATCGACAAGGGGCGGGCATAGCGGCTGCGGAAATTGCGCAGGGCCACGGCAGCGCGGGACGGCCGCTTGGGCGGACCTTCAAGCGCGGCCTGGGCTTCGGCGGCTGCCTGGGCGGCAGCCGCGATGGCGGCCTTCGAGATACCGAGTGATACATTCCGTCCGGTCTGGGCGTAGGCGCCCAGTCTTCGGGACTGGCTATAAAGAGAAACACGCTTCATCGGGGGCGGCTCCTCACAGGTTTTAGCCTCAAGGTCCTACCCCTTAAGGTCCTTAAGCGTATTCAAATTTCCCGGGAACACAAAGTGCTTTTACGCGCTGCACAACCCTACCTGCGTGACATTCCCTTTAGGAATTTCTCACGGCTGAGGACGCTGGTTTTTTGACCCCCGCCAGTTGTATGCCGCTGGCGGTTACAGTCTGACACTATGCCGCCATCGGATATGGCGACTCTTCAAGCGGTTACCGGCTGTTTTTTAAGGCCAAACCAGCCCCCGATCGCGAGGCCTACCGCTGTCCAGACCAGTTCGCGCCCGCGGCGCAGCAAGGCGACCGTCAAACCGATGTCGGGCGAGCCGGCCAGGGCCTGGGCCATCAGCGCAATGGCGCCGTCCTGAACCCCCAAATGTCCGGGCACAAAAAACGTCGCCGCGCGCACCAGGACGACGGTGGCTTCGACCATCCAGGCATCTCCAATTGAGATGGGGTGACCGAGGAAATGAAAGATCAGGAACATCTCGACGGCGCCGAAGGCCCAATTGCAGAAGGCCAGCGTGAAGGAGATTGCAAAGCGTCCCGGCGTGTGGCGCACGAAGGTGAACAGGTGTTCCTCGATGTCGCGCATGGCGGCAAGACCTTTGCCGAGGCGTTCCGCCCAGCGGCTGGCGCCCAGGCGCTGCTCCAAGGTCGCCAGGGCGCGCAGGTGCAGGGCCGCATAAACCGCCAGCATGAAGGCGGCGATGACAAAAGCGGCGGCGGCCACACCCTTTTCAAGGGCCGGCGCCAGAATGCCGCGGCCGAAGCTGAGGTAAGCGCCGACGACGACGAAGGGGACCATGGCGAGGCTGTTGACGGTCTGGATGAGCAGCAACGATGCTGTGGCTTCGCGCAAGGACACATCGTAGTGGCGTTTGAGCAGCAAGGCCTTGAAGGGCTCGCCGCCCAGGGAGCCGAAGGGCGTGACAACGTTGAGCGCTTCGCCGACCAACTGAACGAGAAGCAACCGCCAGGCCCAGAGCGCCGAGACCGAGAAGCTGCGGAACATCATCAGCCACGAGGCCACGTCGGAGGCGAAGCCGAACGCAAAGGCCAGCACAATGGCGGTGGCGCCGAACCAGCCTATCGCAGCCGCGTTTTCGCCGACGGCGGCCAGGTCGGCATCGACCAGCAGCCAGACGAAGAGGCCAAGGCTGGCCGCAAAAATCGCGAGCTTGAGGAGTTTGGCAGGCATGTTGGCGCAGGCCCTTAGGCCGCAGAGCCTGAGCGGGCGGCGGGGCGGGTCATTTCCTGGCGCACCCAGGCAAGGGTGGCTTGCAACCCCTCGCGCAGCTCGACGCGCGGGGCGAAGTTGAGCAACGCCTGGGCCTTGTCCATCGTGGTCACCGAGCGGCGGATGTCGCCGGCGCGGGCCGGCTCGTAACGCACCGGCGATGCCGAGCCGGCCAGATCGAGGATGGTGCGCGTCAGCGCGTTGATGGTCACTTCGACGCCGGTGCCGATATTGATGACGGCGTTGTTGCCGGCGTCAGTCAGCAGGGCGTGGGTGACAATCTCGGCGACGTCGGTGACGTAGACAAAATCACGCGTCTGCTCGCCGTCGTCGAAAATAGTGATGGGTTTGCCGGTGACGGCGCGGTCAAGGAAGATCGAGATCACGCCCGAATACCAGCTCTTGGGGTCCTGGCGCGGCCCGTAGACATTCATGAAACGCAGCGCCGTCGAGCACAAGCCATAAAGCCGGGCGTAGTAGTCGAGGTAGAACTCCGCCGCCAGTTTGTTGATGCCGTAGGGCGAACTGGGCCGGGCGCTGGAGGTCTCTGATACTGGCACCGGCGCGTCGTCGTCGTAAATCGCCGAGCTGGAGGCGAAGAAAACTTTCGCGACTTTATTGTGCCGCGCGTATTCGAGGATGCGGGCGGTGCCGGCGAGGTTGGACTGGATGTCGCCGGCGGGGTCGTCCATGGAGATCGGCACGGCGGTCTGGGCGGCGAAATGGGCGATGCGTTCGATATGCCCGAAACGGGCGACGGCCAAAGTCAGCGGTTGCGTCACCTCGGCAGTAACGTCGCCGGCGATGAACTGGAAGCGCGGATGACCATCCCATTGCTCGAGGTTGCCCATGTAGCCGGTCGAGAGGTTGTCGAACACCGTGACGCGCAAGCCCCTGGTCATCAGGGCATCGACGGTGTGGCTGCCGATGAAACCAGCGCCACCGGTGACGAGGATATGCGCAGGTTCGCTCATGAGCTTTGCGTCACTGAGTCGTCGACATCATCAATAGCGGTTGGCAGCGAAACTTCGCCACGCGGTACAATGCGCCCGTCGCGGGTGAGCCCGAAACGATGGCCGCGCCATTCGAAGCTGCGGCGCGTGAGGGCGGCGTACCACGAGATCAGCGCCAGCACGTCGCGCAAGGGCAGCAACCACAACGCTGCAGCGCCTTCGCGGTCGCCCAGGTAGGCCGACGCTACCCAGCGCGCCGTGGCCAGCCGCACAGCGACGGCAGCGAGGAAGACATCGACGCCGGTGCCGTCAAAGCCGCGTAAGGCGGCAAAGGCCAACGCGAAGGGCACGGCTCGGGCCAGAATGGTCAGCGCAAAGCCGGTGGGATTGGCGGCCCAGGTGTTCTGGTCCCAATAGACCTGATGGTGCCACCAGCGCGCGAAGCTGGGATAGTCAGCGACGATTTCGACGGTATGGGGCACCAGCACCATGCGTTTGCCAAGGCCCAGCAGGCGCCGGCCCAATTCGTAGTCCTCGACGAGATAGTCGCCGAGGGCGGCCATGCCGCCAATGCGCGCAAGGTCGGAGGCGCGGAAGGCCACCGTTGCGCCGATGCAGAAGCGCGCGGCCTTGGTGACCTCCGAAAAGATCAGGCTGGGCACGAAGTCGGCATTGAGGTTGAGCAATTCGAGCTTCTCGAACCAGCGCGTGGCGCCTACCGACCGATACAGCGAACAGACATAACCCACATTCGCGTCGGCCAGGGGTGCCGCCATGGCGCTGAGGTAGCCGGGCGCCAGGCGCACGTCGCTGTCGCTGATGAGCAGGATTTCATGCCGCGCGGCGGTCAGCGCGTTGACCAGGTTCTGCACCTTGCCGTTGACCACGGGCTCGCTGGGCTTAATTACCAGCGTCACGCGGGCGGGAAACTCGGCGGCGAGGCGGCGCAATAAGGGCAGCGCCGGATCGTCGGTGCGCTGCACAGCCATCACGATCTGATAGTCCGGGTAGTCCTGCCGGCACAGGCTGAGCAGGTTTTCCTCTAAGCCCTTGTCGAGGCCGTAGATCGGCTTCAGCACGGTGATGGGCGGCTTGAAGGTTTCGGCTGCGCGCGGGCGCGCGAAAAACCGCGCTGCGGCCCAGATGCACAGCACGCCGTAAATGCTGCCGCCTACAACCGGAAGCAGCAGGACGATCTGAAGGATATCAAAAGCCATATAGTCCGGTTAGGCCCTGCTGCGCTTATGCCGCGGTCTTTTTCTGTTCGCGGTTTTCGCGCTTGTTCAAGAACTTCATGAACTCGACGCCTTCGCGCAGGCGGCGCTTCATCATTTCCCAATCGGTCAGCATCTCGGAGGTGATCTCCCAGATCTTGCCGGGGCGGAAGTAGTATTCCGAATAGAAGGTCTCCACGCTCTTGAAGATGTCCTCGTGGCTTAAGTGCGGATAGCTGATGGAGCTCACCTGGATGCCCTGCTCGGCGATCAGACGTCCGCCGTTGTCTTCTTCCAGCAGCCAGCCGTTCTGTTTGGCCTGGTTGTAGAGGTAGGTGCCGGGATAAGCGGCGGCCAGCGAAACCTGCAGCGTGTAGGGGTTCACTTCCTTGGCGAATTCGATGGTCTCGCGGATGGTTTCCTGGGTCTCGCCGGGCAGGCCGACGATGAAGGTGCCGTGGATCTTGAGGCCGAGCTTGCGGCAGTTCTTGGAGAATTCGCGCAGCTGTTCGACGCGCATGCCCTTCTTGATGTTGTGCAGGATCTGCTGGTTGCCGGACTCGTAGCCGCAGACCATCAGGCGCATGCCGTTTTCTTTGAAGATCTTCAGCGACTCATAGGGCACGTTGCCCTTGGCGTTGCAGGACCACATCACACCCAGCTTGCCTAACCCTTTTGCAATGGCTTCGGCGCGCGGCAGGTCGTCGGTGAAGGTGTCGTCGTCGAAGAAGAACTCCTTCACCTGCGGGAAGTATTCTTTGGCTTTGGCGATTTCCGAGACCACGTGCTCGACAGACCGTGTGCGGTAGACGTGGCCGCCGATGGTCTGGGGCCACAGACAGAAAGTGCAGCGCGATTTGCAGCCGCGGCCCGTGTAGACCGACAGGTACGGGTGATTCAGGTAGCCGATGAAGTAATCTTCGATCTTTAGGTCGCGCTTGTAGACGTCCACCACGTGCGGCAGCTCGTCCATGTTGTGCAAGAGTTCGCGCGGCTTGTTACGGATGATCTCGCCCTTGGCGTTGCGGAACGTCAGGCCGTCGATGTCGGCGTAATCCTTGCCTTCGGCGATTTCCTTGCAAGTGAAATCGAATTCACTGCCGGCGACCCAATCGAGGGCCGTGCTGCCCTTCATGGACTGATAGGGATCGACCGCAACATGTGCGCCGACCATGCCGATCTTGAGCTTGGGGTTCTTTTCCTTGAAGGCCTGCGCCACGCGCACATCCGAGGGAAAGGACGGCGTCGATGTGTGCATGACCAGGAGTTCGTAGTCATTGGCCAATGGCAGCACGTCGTCCAGCGTCTTGTCGCTGGCGGGCGCGTCGATCAGCTTGGAGCCGGGCACCAGGGCGGCTGGCTGGGCCAGCCACGTGGGATACCAGAAGGAGCGGATTTCACGCTTGGCCTGATAGCGCGAGCCGGCGCCACCGTCGAAACCCTCAAACGACGGAGGATTGAGAAAGAGCGTTTTCATCATGGCCGGTATCCCCTTATAGATTCGCTAGCTGTAGATGCGCTAAGCAATTGGTGGCGCGTAATAATGTTGCCCGAAAGTATCAGAAACGGATGAGCCACGGCAGCTCTTCCATGACTGAACCCAAAGAGCCCAGATTTCCTTTACGGGTCAAAGCTTTAGCGGCGCCCACAAGGTCGCCTTTCTTGATCGCCTGATAGGTGTCGTGCACCGAGACCCCGACGTGATGCATGACCGAGGAATCGCGGTAGCAGTCGATCATGCATTTCGTGCAGCCGTCGCGCACGGTCTTGGTCTCGTCGAAGTCGCTGATGTGGCACATGGGTTCGGCCCAGTAGTGGCAGCGCCAGAGCATCAGGTCCCAGTCGAGGTAGAAATAGCGGTAGCCGCCGAGGCAGGGGAATTTCTGCTCGCCGCCCTCAATGTAGCGCTTCATCTCGTCGAGGCCCGCGGTGGGGTTGAGGACGTGGATGTTGGATTTCTTCAGCGCCTTGACCTTGTCGAAGGCGGCCAGAAGCTCGTCCTTGGAATAGTTGACGAGATCGGAGGTCGAGAAGCCCAGAAAATTGGAGCCCAGTTCGGTGACCGGATAGGAGAAAGTGACCGCGCCAAAGCCCAGCGATTCCAGGAAGGCCGGCAGTTTGTCGTAATCTAACAAACGACTCATCGTCACCGAGGCGGTGGACTGTACGCCGAGTTCCTTCAGGACCTTGTTGGCTTCTTTGATTTTCTCGCAGACGCCCGGCAGGCCGCGGTTGTTCTCGTGGGCTTCGATCTCGGCGGCATCGATGGAAATGATGAAGCTGGATGTGCCGGCTTCGTAAAGCTTCCTAATCTTGTCGGGCTTGAACAGCCCGCCGTTGGACACCAGCATGACCTTCATGCCGAGGCCGGCCGCGTGTTCGGTGAATTCGATCAGGTTGGGGTGCAGCGTCGGCTCGCCGCCGGTCCACACCAGATAGCGCACGCCGTTTTTGTACAGCGTATCGATGGCCGCCAGGCCGCCTTCGCGCTCGACGTACTTCCACTGCGACTTCGGAAACTTGTCGCGGGCAAAATTGCAGAAGCCGCAATTGGCATTGCAGGCATTGTTGAGGGCAAACTGACAGAAGCCTGGCCCGCCCTTGTCGAGCACCAGGCGCAGGGTGTCGAAAGAGACCGGATTGGCGTTGGTTTTGTGGGATTTGCCGCCGGCCGGTTTGTTCAAAACGCGCAGCGCGGCAGTGTGTTCAATTCCGGACATTTAATTCTTTTGCTGAGGGCGCCGTGTTGGGCCCATATAATCGCCAACCATGACCTTATAAATGACAATTTTTGGTCGCTACGTATAGGTCCAACCGGAGGAAAGCGGCGATGTTTCGCGGTTTATTAATGCGACTGTGGCTTTTGGGCCCCCTTGTAATGTGTGGCCTTGTCGTTTCCCCCAAGGGCGTCACTTTCAGTTCAGTGATGGCGGCCGAGGACACGGCCCCTACCGCCACGGTCGAAAAACTGCACGGCGCCCTCATCGACAGCATGAAAAAAGGCAAGGCGCTGGGTTTTGCCGGCCGGGTGAGCAAGATCGACCCCATTGTGGCCGAGACCTTCGACATTGCCGCCATGGCGCGCATCTCGACGGGCGGCGCCTGGGCCAAGATGAGCGACGCCGAACACGCGGACATCACCAAGGCCTTCAGCGATTGGACTGTCGCCACCTATGCGGGCAACTTCGCCGAGTTCGACGGCGAAAGCTTCACCACCAAAAGCCAGAGCGCCGACGACGGCAAGGGCAACATCCTGGTCAACACGCGGCTCGACGCCAAAGGCATCCCACCGGTGCTGCTCAATTACCGCCTGCACAAGGTGAACGGCACGTGGAAGATCTTCGACATCTATTTGGACGGTGCCATCAGCCAGCTCGCCATGCGCCGCGCCGAGTTCTCCGCCGTGCTGGCCCGCGGCAATCCCGCCGGCCTCGTGCAGCACATGAACAAACTGGCGGCCGATGCGAAGAAGGATGGCTGATCACGCTGCTTTGGGCGGCGGTCCCAGGAGCGCCGGCAGGAAGATCAGCGTCGCCAGTAGCGTGTAGACCAGCGCCATCGTCAGAAGAATCCCCAAGCTTGCCGTGCCGGTATGAGTTGAGATCGCGAGGCTGCCGAAGGCCGCACCGGTGGTTAGCGCGCTATAGAGCATGCCGCGTCCGGCCGGTGAGGCCAGCAGCACGGCTTCGCCCTCGCGCCATGCCGTCACAAAATAAATCGGGAAGGTGACGCCGACGCCCAGGAGTAGCGGCAGCGCGATGATGTTGGCGAAGTTGATTGCCAATCCAACCGCCGCGCAGGTGCCCAACGTCAGCAAGCCTGCGAGCAACAAGGGTGCCAGCACGCGCGCGACGTCGGCCGGGCGACGCAGCACGATGAACAGCAGCACGGTAATAGCGGCGAGCGCTAACAGCGCGGCCGTGCGGAAGGCGCCGGTGACGATGCGCCCGCTTTCGTAAATCACCAGCGGCGCGCCGATGACATCGGGCACCACGGTCTGCACGGCCTTGAGGAAGACGTTGAGATCGGCCGCATTGCCGCCGACGGTCTTGGGGAAGGCCTGCACCCGATAGCGTCCGTCGCGCGAGATGAAGGTGTCGCGCAGGTCCTCGGGCAGAGTCTCGACGGTGACGGGCGCAGCGCCAAGTCCGGCTTCCAGAGGCGCCAGGGCCTCGTCGAAGCCGGTGAGCAGGGCGCCCGATAGCTGCGTGAACAGTGCCGGGTCGGATTTGGCGATCATCTGATCGACGGCGGCCACCAGCTTCTGCGCGGCTGCGCGCAACGGATCGGCGGCGTTGGGTGACACCACATAAGCATGGGCATGGTCGCGCGCGGCCTTGGCGGCGGCGATAATGTCATCGGCTGTCGGCGCGGGCTTGGCGTCGAGCGGCTGGAACACCGGCCCCAGCAGGGACGATAAGTCTTCCAGCGTAGCGAGCTTGGTCTCCTGATCCGACGGGATGACGTCGGCGATGGTTAGCACATGGCTGACCTCGGGCAAGGCGCTCAGCTTGTCAGCCAGGGCTTTGGCCTCTGCGGGTGTCGCAACCAGCGTATTCAGCGCATTGGGATTGATTAGCGGATCGTCCATCAGTTCGAGGGCCGTGGACATGGACTCCGTGTGCGGGTCCTTCAGCTTCAGAGGATCGAAGTCGAAGATGATGCGCGGTAGGGCCGCCAGCGACACGAGCGCCAGCAAAACGGCCGCCGTCAGCACCGGCGCGCGGCGCGCGACCAGGACGCGGTTGATGGGAGCGGCCCAGCGGTAGCCCACTTCGCCTTGCTCGCCCTTCACATTCAACAGGCGCAAAAGGGCCGGCAGCAGGGTGAAGCTGAGCAGCATGGCGATGATCATGCCGCCGCCGGCGATGAGGCCAAGCTGCGAGACACCGCGATAGTCCGTCGGCAGGAAGGAGAAGAAGCCCAGCGCCGTTGTTGCCGCCGCCAGCGTCAGTGGCTTGGCCATGGCAAAGCCGGCGGCATCGAGCGAGGCGTCCAGACTGTCTCTACCCCGCGCATGACGTTCGGCCCGATAGCGCATGCAGAACTGGATGCCGAAATCGACCGCGATGCCGACAAACATCACCGCGAAGGCCACCGAGATGAGATTGAGTTCACCCACGGAAAGCGCTGCCCAGCCGAGGGTGAACAGCAGTCCGGCCGCCAGCGTCAAGAAGGCCGCCAGCACCACGCGGCCTGAGCCCAGCGCCATGAACAGCAGGATTGTCACCAGCACCACCGAGATGAGGCCGGAAATGCCGGTGCCTTCGGCGACGGTAGCCAGTTCCTCGTCGTTGAGCGGCACCTGGCCCGTGAGCCGCACGCGAATGCCGTTCTCGGGCACGAGGCCCAGTTCCTTGGCGCTGGCACGCACAGAGGCGGTGGCGTCGCCGCCTTGCTCGAGCGCAGCTAGGTCGAGCTTGGGCTGGGCTAATACCATCGCGCGGGTCCCAGCGCCGGCGGGCGCGATCGAGGTGAACAGGCTGGCCCAATTGAGCGTCGCGGGTTTGCCGGCGAGAATGTTGTCGATCACCTCGGCGGCCTGGGTGGCAGCCGGCGCGACCGCGGCGGCCGAGGTGTCGCCCTCCACCGCCGCCGTGAAGGCGAGATCGAACAGGCGAAACAGTCCGCGCGCGCTGCGGTCGGTGGCGATGGCGCCAAGGAACGGCTGCGCCCGCGCGAGTTCGGTCGACAGATTCTCAAGCTCGTCGGTCGAGAGATACAGCAAACCATTTTTGGCGAAGAAGTCGCCGCCGGTCGGGTTGCGGGCGCTGATGAACAGATCGGTGCGCGGCGCCAGCTTGGCGGCGAGCCGATCGGCGGCGCGCTGGGCCTCGAGGGCCGAGGGCGCGTCGATGACGGCGACGATCAGCGCCACTTCGTCGGGGAACTGTTTGTCGAAGGCGGCTTCAGCCGCGCGGAAGTCGAGCCCGCCGTCGAACAGCGCGAGGGAGTCGGTGTTCATGCCGAGATGGCGCGCGGCGCCGAACGTGGCGCCGGCGACAGCCAGCAGAATCAAAAGGACGGCGGCGAGCGGCGCCGCGCGGCACAGGCGCACCAGGCGCTCGAAAAATCGGCTCAACATGGCGCGGAAGATAGCCCAGCTTGCTGGCTGAACAAAGGAAAGCTGTTGGGCCTAATGCCCGCCGCTAATAGCCATCGTCCGCGGACCAATCGCCGGTCCAGCGCGGATCAACCGGCGAGCCGGCGCGGTGGAAGCGGATGTCGGTGGAAATACGCATGTAATCGGTCTCGCCGGGATCGGTCGAGGCATGCACGATCGTCGGCGAATGGATCACTACGTCGCCGGCCTTGAAGTCCGCCGACAGCCAACGCCGTCCGGTCTGCTCGGAAATCCACTTCAGGTCGTGGGTCAGCGGACGGTTGTCGTTGGCGCGGTCCATGGGGGCAGCAGCGCGCACCGCACGCTCCAGCTGCTCGTCATGATGGGAGTCTTCCAGATACACAAGGCTGCCGGCCACCAAGGGGCTGTCGCCCAAGGGTACCCACATGGTGACGATGTCGTTGGGCACGCCGTCCATATAAGTACGGTCCATATGCGCCCGCGAAGCGAATTTGCGCCCCGGCACGAAATGGCGCAGCGGCGTACGGCGGATACGCTCGGCCGGTGCGTTGAAAAAAGCCTCGGCCAGGATCTTGAAAATCGGCTGATCGGCGAAGGCATTGAAAGTGTCGGAGCGCACGAAGTCGTAGGCCGGGTGGCCTTTGAAACCGTGACGCGGCAGCTCGGGCATCCTGCCCGAAAAGGCGCCGCGCCGGGCGTCGCCGTTCTTGCAGAAGTCGGTGGCGAATTGTTTGAGATAGGCTTCGCGCAGATCAAGCACCGCATCGGCGGGTACCAGGCCGCGCAGCATGACGTAGCCATCCGCGGCGTAGCGCGCACGCAAAGCGTCGGCCTCAAGGACCGGTTCGGTCACGCGGAGGTCGGCAAAATAATCGGACGTGAACGGAATCGGTGCCCCGTTCGAGGTGAGGGTCGCGGCAGTCATAGTCCCCAACGATAGTCTCAGCGTTTAGCCCACCGTATATCGCGGCCATCCTATCGGCCGGACCGGCGAATGCAAGCCCCTGATAAATCACGGGAAATAATGCGAAAATGAGTGACTTCTGGGCCACGCCGCGGCTTAAGACGGCTTTAGATCGCTGAACCCAGAAGGGGTTAGGCCCAAAGCCTTGAGCCGGTGAGCCACCGGCCGGCTGGTCAGGGCATGCAGTTCGCCCAGGCGGTCATAGCCCGGCGCGTTGGCTTCGAGCGCGGGTGTCGATGCTGTGGCGGGGTGGAAATAGAACTCGCTGACGCCAGGCTGGAGGCGGTCGAGGGCCGACAGCACGCGGGCCTCGGTGATGTGGCCGCTGTGTGCCAGGCCCACCAGCACATCATTATGGCGCAGCCCCGCGGCCCGCAGCCGCCGGCGCATCAAGGCCAGCCAGAGTGCCAAGCCCGGCTGCGGCGGCTCGGCCGGCAGGCGCACGGCGGTGACGCCGAACGCGCTGGTGAGATCAATGATCATCCCTAGCACGGTCGGATGCAGATGCATGTGGTTGTGGGCATTGACGTGATCGAGCGCCAAGCCGGTGTCCCGAAAGGCCTCGAACTGCGCGCGGATTTCTTTTTTGAGGTCGCGGCGTGCCGCCGGCGAGAAGAACCAGCGCATGCCGGCTGCGACCAGATCGGCCGAGAACAGGCCGCGTGCGTCCACCAGCGAAGGGATTTCAGAAGGCGGCAGCAGCGGCCTGCCGTCGACCAGGGTGAGATGCAGCCCGACTTTGAGGCTGGGCAGCCGTTTGGCGCGAGCGATAGCATCGAGGGCGGCGGGGGCGGCCACCATCAGGCTTGCGGCACTGAGCACACCGCCGGTGTGGGCCCGCTCGACGGCTTCATTGACCTCGGTACAGAGGCCAAAATCGTCGGCGGTGAAGATGACCTGTTTCATAACCCGGTTATAGGCGGTTTGAGGCGGCTCGGGGAGCATGTTAGGTAAGGCGCGGAGGCGCAAGGCAGCATGATCCCGAAGATCGAAGTCACCGACACACCCAGCGACGATGCGCGTAGGGCGGTCATTGATGGTCTGGTGGCGTTCAACCAGGCGGCCGTGCCGTGGCCAACACCGCGTCCGCTGCCCCTGGCAGTGTCTTTGTCGGACCCGGCGACCGGCGCCTACGTCGGCGGGTTGATCGGTGCTACGCATTGGGGGCAGTGCCATGTCGATTTGTTGTACGTGCCGGAAAATCTGCGCGGCGCCGGCTGGGGAACGCAAGTGATGCGAGCGGCAGAGGCCGAAGCGGTGAAACGCGGTTGTGTCGGCATCTGGCTCGACACCTTCAGTTTTCAGGCGCGCGGATTTTATGAACGGCTCGGCTACCAGGTGTTCGGCCAGATCGACAATTATCCGGCGGGCACCGCGCGTTTCTTCCTCATGAAAAAGCTTCTCAGCCCATGACCGCGCTCGTCACTGGTGCCACCGGGTTCATCGGCTCGGCGGTTGCACGCCGGCTGTTGGCCCGCGGGGAAACTGTGCGCGTGCTGGCGCGTAAGGGCGGCGACCGGCGCAATCTGGAAGGCCTCGATGTTGATATCGTCGAGGGCGACTTGCGCGACCCGGAAGCACGTCAGGCCGCCGTCAAAGGTATCGCGAGCCTCTATCACGTCGCCGCCGATTACCGGCTGTGGGTGCGTGATCCCGCCGCCATGTACGCAACCAACGTCGAAGCAACGCGCGACCTGCTGCGGGGCGCCGCCGACGCGGGGGCGACGCGTATCGTTTATACCAGCAGCGTGGCGACGCTCGGCATTCCGAAGGACGGATCCCTGGCCAGCGAAGACACGCCGGTGGACCTGGCCGAGATGATCGGGCCTTACAAACGCTCGAAGTACATGGGCGAGGAAGCCGTGCGCATGTTGGCGCGCGATGAAAAACTTCCGGTGGTGATCGTCAATCCCACGGCGCCTGTAGGTCCGCGCGACGTGAAACCAACGCCGACGGGGCGCACGGTGATCGAAGCGGCGGCGGGGCGCATGCCGGCCTTTGTCGATACAGGCCTCAACCTCGTGCATGTGGACGACTGCGCCGAGGGTCACGTGCTGGCCCATGACAAAGGCGTGATCGGCGAACGCTATATCCTGGGCGGCGAAAATCTGACGCTGCAGCAGATCCTTCAGCGCATCGCTGCCTTGACCGGCGGCAAGGCCGCGACCATCAAGCTGCCCCATGGGGCCATCCTGCCGCTGGCCTATATGGCCGAGTTCGCCGCCAAGATTTTTTCCAGCTACGAACCCTTCGTCACGGTCGATGGGCTGAAGCTGGCCAAGAAGCGCATGTTCTTCACGCACGCCAAGGCCGCGCGCGATCTGGGCTACACAGCGCGGCCCACCGACGAGGCGCTGACCGATGCTATCGCCTGGTTCCGCCTGCACGGAGCATTGCCGCGGCTTTGACGTCAACCGTCATCGCGGCGTCATCGAAGACTCGCGAAACTGTCACACCCCGCCGTTAAAACCCCCCTCGGTACATTTTTACGTTTCACCGAGGAGACCTTCCATGCATTCGACATTCAAAGCCGCGCTCGCAGTGACTGCTGCTGCTTGCGCGCTTTCCGCCAACGCTGCGTGGGCCGCGTCCGTGACCTTCACGACGCCGAATGTCGTTACCACGGCGGGCGCCACGCAGGTCACCCTTGGTGGCCAGACCTTCATTAACCAGGGCCTGCAGGGCATGGCGCGCATCCCCGCCGGCACCAAGGACTTCCTCGGCAGCACCTTCGGCGCCTTCTCTGGTCTGGACCTCGACCTCTCGGCCTGGCGCAAGACCGCCACCGGCTACACCGGCACGCTGTTTGCGCTGCCCGACCGCGGCCCTAACGGCATCGGCACCGTCAGCTTCAGCGACTATGCCGGCCGTCTGTCTACTTTCACCTTGGCCTTCACGCCCTATACCGGCACGGCCAATCTGCCGGCGTCAGTGACCTCGCAGAATCAGATGGTGCTGACGGCCAACGGCGGCATCGTGCTCAAGGACTTCAACGGCAACCTCACCACCGGTCTTGACCCGGGCGCGCGCAGCACAATTACCCAGAACGGCATTACCTTGCCTGGTTCTGCTACCGGTCCGGCGGCCGGTAAGATCAGCCTCGACGCCGAGGCTGTTCGCTTCCTCGCCGACAAATCCTTCTACGTCTCCGACGAATACGGCGCCAACGTCTACTACTTCAACCAGACCGGCCAGCTGCAGGGCGTGATCAAGCCGCCGCCGGCCTTGATCCCGCGCGATGCGGATCTCACCGTCAACTACACCTCCACCGCTGATGAGGCTTTGGGCCGGCGTTTCAACCAGGGCCTTGAAGGCATGGCGGTCACCCCGGACGGCAAGAAGCTGGTGACCCTGCTGCAGAGCGCTACCTATCAAGACACCAACGGCACCAACCAGCCGACGCGCAATAACACGCGCCTGATGATCTACGACATCTCGGGCACCAAAACCCCGACGACGCCCATCGCGGACTACGTGCTGCAGCTGCCGGTCTATACGCTGGCGGGCAACGGCGCTGCCGCCAACCGCCTGGCCGCGCAGTCCGAGCTTCTGGCGCTCAACGACACCCAGTTCCTGGTGTTGGCGCGCGACGGGCTGGGCCTGGGCCAGACCACCGGCAACTCGGTGATCAAAAGCATCTACCTCGTCGATACCACCGGCGCCACCAACATCGCCGGCAGCGTCTACGAAACCACCTATACGCCGCTGGCCACCAACGGCACGCTGGTGCCCTCGATCACGCCGGTGCAGCAGGTGGAACTGGTGAATATGCTGAACTCGACGCAACTGGCGAAGTTCGGCGAGAACCTCAACAACGTCACGCCGACCCGACTGACCCTGGGCGAGAAGTGGGAAGGCATGGCGCTGGCGCCGGTGCTTGAAGAAAATGCGCCGCAGGACTTTTTCCTATTCGTCGGCAACGACAACGACTTCCTGGCCACCAACTGTAACGTCAACGGCCAGGATTGCTCGCAGGCCGTCGACAGCGACGCCCACGTGCTGATCTACCGCCTGACGCTTCCGACCTATGTCGACGCGCAATATCTGGGGGCCATGAACGCGGCGGGCCCGACAATGGTTGAGTTGGCCAGCCAAGCAGCGGCGACCATTGGCGCCACCACCACGACAAATGTTCTCGGCCAGCTCAACAGCCAGCGTCAGCTTAGCGCCGCGCGCACCGAAGGCGGCAACGCCTGGGTCACCGGCGGCTATGCAAGCAATGATTGGGACAGCTTCTTCGGCGGCCCAGCGGCCAAGAGCAATGGCTTCCGCGGCACTGTCGGCGTTGACTATCAAGTGGCCCCGGCGTTCACCGCCGGTGTGGCGGTCAGCTACGGCGGCCAGAAGGCGGATGTGTCCGGCGGCGGGCTCGAGCTCGACGCCGACGGCTACAGCGTCGGCGGCAATCTCAGTTATGCCACCGGCGGCTTCTATGCCGAGGCCGGCTACAGCATCGGCCACGTGGATATCAACCGCATTGCCCGCGCCGGCGCCTATGGCCTGACCGGACTTGGCAATACCGGCGGCATGACCAACAGCTACTTTGTCGAAGGCGGCTACAACTTCGAGGTCGGGCCCGTCG
>CANJPG010000050.1 GCA_947476065.1 Fidelibacterota bacterium | reverse complement strand
CCTAGATCGGCGGCTTACATCTTGTGCAGCATATGTCCGCCGCAGGCGCGGCGGCGGCGTTCCACTTCGGCGGCACTCATGTCGCTGCTGGTTGCACAGAGCGCGTCGCAGTCGGCCTTGGTTGTCTTGCGTCCACGCCAGGGAATTGCCTGGCGCGCCACCGGTGCGGGATTGAGCGCCAGATGGGGTGCTAGGTTCTTGAACAGCGTGAACAGCTGGATCAGCGTCTGCTCCTCAAGGTCGGCCAGACCCCAGGCGGGGTTCAGCGCGAACCACGTTGCGGCGACGATGGGGCCGGAGTCCACGCTGGCCATCATCTCGTGCACCGTCACGCCAAAAGCGCTGGCATTTTCATAGAGGGCGAAGACCGACGGGTAGCGCCCCGGGCGTTCGGGTGGGCCGGGATGAAAGTTGTAGGAGGGGCCGGGCAGGGCAGCCAGCAGGGCGCCGGGCACGATCACCGGGGAGCAGAATGACAACAGGCGGTGGCCGGCCCCCGCGCCGGTACAGGCGGGCTCAAGGTCGGCGGCTGCCGAGACCACGACAATCTCCAAAGCGGGATTAAACGCCCTTAAAACTTGAGACAGAATCGGCGCTTCCCCTGACCCGGTCAGAAGAATTATCCGCGAAATGCCTGGCGGACGCTCGGGTTGCATGACGGCGGTTGTCGCCCCATATCCTGGCTGTCTAAAGTATGTATCTCAATAAGGTGGTTTTATCCGTGGCCAAAGTTGAAATTTATACCTCGCCGATTTGCGGCTATTGCAGCCGGGCAAAACAGCTCCTGAAAAGTAAGGGTATCTCCTTCGACGAGATCGACGTCATGTCTGATAATGCGCGCCGCGACGAGATGGTCAGCCGCGCCAATGGTCGGCGCACGGTGCCGCAGATTTTTATCGGCGGTAAACATATCGGCGGCTGCGACGACCTTTATGAGTTGAACGGGGCGGGCAAACTCGACCCGATGCTGGCCGGCGCCTAAGGATGGCGGTCGGGACAACATTCACGGCGGCCTGCCTACAGGTGAATGCCTCGGCCGATATGGCGGCCAATATCGCAGCGGCCTCGGACCTGACACGCAGTGCCGTCGCCCAAGGTGCGCAGCTGGTCCTGATGCCCGAGAACGTGAGCATGATGGAATGGGGCCGCGCCAACATCATCGCCAAAGCTCAGCCTGAGGGAACGCATCCCGCGCTGCAGGCCTTTCGCGCGCTCGCCAGGGACCTCAGCATTTGGCTGCACTGCGGCAGCCTCGCGATCATTCTACCGACAGGTAAAGTCGCCAACCGTACCTATGTCGTCGATCCCGATGGGTCGGTCGCAGCCACCTACGACAAAATCCACATGTTCGACGTCGACCTCGGCAACGGCGAGCGCTACGCCGAGAGTGCGACCTTCGACGCCGGTCACCGAGCCGTCAGCGTCGATCTGCCCTGGGGACGTCTCGGCCTCACCATCTGTTACGATCTTCGTTTCCCCCATCTCTATCGCGACCTCTGCCAGGCCGGTGCAGACTTTCTATGTGTGCCGGCGGCCTTCACACGCCCCACCGGTGAAGCACACTGGCATGTGCTGCTGCGCGCGCGCGCCATTGAAACCGGCTGTTTTGTTTTTGCACCGGCCCAGACCGGCGTACACGCGGGCGATCGCAAGACCTATGGCCACGCGCTCATCATCAATCCCTGGGGCGAAGTCCTTAAAGACGCCGGCGCCGACCCAGGTGTGATTCTTGCCACCATAGATGTGGGTGAAGTGGCGCGCGCGCGGGCCAAAATACCCGCCTGGGCGCTGAATTCGGCGTTTTCCCCCGCTGCACGCGCTTAATTGCGCATCGTCGCCATAATTGCTTGAAACTTCTCTGCGATATTCCTACTCATAGGCCGTTCGCATGTAGTGGGTTGTTATGATTCTGTACGATCTGGTTTGCCCGGAAGAACACCGCTTTGAATCCTGGTTCCGCAACAGCGGCGCCGTGGATAAGCTTGTCAAAGCCGGCCAGATCGCTTGCCCTCACTGCGGCAGCACCAAAGTGCAGAAGGCGCCCATGGCGCCGCGTCTCGCAAAATCCTCACCGACCGAAATGGCCGCCGCCGATAAAAAGGGCGAGGTCGTCGCGGCCATGCAGAAGGCCGAGCAGGCCATCACGCAGCTGCGCGAGGTCATACAAAAGAACTTCGAACATGTTGGTGAGAAGTTTCCCGAAGAAGCCCGCAAGATGCACTACGGCGAAAGCAAAAAACGCGGCATCTACGGCGAAGCGAGCGTGGAGGACGCCAAGTCACTGGTCGACGAAGGCATCGAGGTGGGTGTCGTGCCGGGCCCCCGCCGAACCGACTCTTAACGCTTAACCGCCATCACCAGATAGTTCACGTCGAGATCTTTGCTCGCGCGCCAGCTGTCATTCAGCACGTCGTAGCTCATGCCGGCGAGTTCCGTGACGGTGAGCCCACCGTGACGCAAGCCGCGCGTCAACTCGCTGGGTTTGACGAACTTCTTCCAGTCGTGCGTGCCGGCCGGCACCCAGCGCAGAATGTATTCCGCGCCGATCTTGGCCAGCATCAAGGCCTTCAGCGTGCGGTTCAATGTCGCCGCGATCAGCACGCCGCCGGGAGCGACCAGATCGGCCGACGCTTTCAGGAACACATCCACATCGGCGACGTGCTCGACCACTTCCAGGGCCAGCACGACATTGAATTGGGCGCCGCGGGCTAGGAGGTCCTCTGGCGCCGCATTCTCGTAGGTAATGTCCAGGGCCGAACGCTCCGCATGCAGCCTGGCCACGCCGACGTTCTTTTCCGCCGCATCGATGCCGGTGACCCTGAACCCCAGCCGCGCCATGGGCTCGGCGATCAGGCCGCCACCGCAGCCGATATCCAACAGGCTTAAGCCCGCTCCTGGCCGGTCCAGGGCATCGCGCCCGAAGTGGGCGGCCAGACGGTCCCGCACGAAGCGGATGCGCGCCGGATTGAACTTATGCAGGGGCTGGAAGGCCCCGGACGGGTCCCACCAGCTGTCGGCCATGGCCGAAAACTTGGCGATCTCATCGGGTGAGGCGGTCGAAGTCATTGGCATTGCATTACTTTCCGGCGTTTTCGTCCGTTATTATAGTGCTGTGTCAGCCCCTTGTGACAGGGGGGGTGTTTGGCTATTTATACGCGCCCTTCGGATGGGGGAAGCGCAGGCTAACGGATTGGAAGGCTAAACGTTTTTATGGCGCGCATCGTAATGAAATTCGGCGGCACGTCGGTTGGCGACATCGCCCGCATCAAAAACGTCGCCAAGCGCGTGCAGGCGGAAGTCGCCCGCGGCAACCAGGTGGCCGTGGCGGTCTCGGCTATGTCGGGCGTCACGAACCAGTTGGTCGACTACTGCAACCAGATGGACCCCATGCATGACCAGCGCGAATACGACGCGGTTGTGGCCACGGGCGAACAGGTAACGTCCGGTCTGCTTGCTATTGGTCTGCAGCAGCTGGGCATTCAGGCCCGCTCCTGGGCCGGCTGGCAGATTCCCATTATCTCCGACGACGCCCACGGCAAGGCGCGTATTGTCGATATCAAGGGCGACGATATCATTTCTATGATGGAAAAGGGCCACGTGGCCGTCGTCGCCGGTTTCCAGGGCATCGCACCCGGCAACCGTGTATCTACCCTTGGCCGCGGCGGCTCCGACACGACGGCGGTGGCTTTGGCCGCAGCCCTGAAGGCCGACCGCTGTGATATCTATACCGACGTCGATGGCGTCTACACCACCGACCCGCGCATCGTTAAAAGCGCCCGGAAACTGGATAAGGTAAGCTACGAGGAGATGCTCGAGATGGCATCCCTCGGGGCCAAAGTGTTGCAGACCCGTTCGGTCGAGATGGCGATGAAGCATCATGTGCGCGTACAGGTGCTCTCAAGCTTCTCAGACGCGCCGGGTACATTGATTTGTGATGAGGACGAGATCGTGGAACAAGCACTGGTAAGCGGCATTGCCTATAGCCGGGACGAAGCAAAAATCACCCTCATCGGCGTCGAGGACCAGCCCGGCATCGCCGCCGGCATCTTCGGTCCGCTGGCCGAGGCCAACATCAACGTCGACATGATTGTGCAGAACACCGCCCGCGATGGCACGACAGACGTTACCTTCACTACGCCGCGCAACGACCTCGAGCGCGCGCTGAAGGTGGTCAAAGACAACATGAAGGTGCCCTACAAGACCATTGACAATGATAAAGCGGTGGTGAAGGTCTCGGTGATCGGCGTCGGCATGCGCAGCCACGCAGGCGTCGCGCAGATCATGTTCAAGTCGCTGGCCGACAAGAAGATCAATATCCACGTGATCTCGACGTCGGAGATCAAGGTGAGCGTGCTCATCAGCGAAGAGTATACTGAACTCGCCCTGCGCGCCTTACACACAGCCTACGGCCTCGACGCGGCCTAAGTCCTCGGAGCTAGAATGTCGGAAGCGGTCGCCACCACCACCCAACTGAATCCGGCGCCGCTGCCGGCGCAGGTACCCGCGCGCCTCGCCAGGATGTGGCAGAGGGGAGCGGATTTCCTGGGCTGCCCGGTGGCCATCCTCGCCGGCGCCATGACCTGGGTGTCCGAGCGCAATCTCGTCGCCGCCATCTCCAACGCCGGCGCTTTCGGCGTGCTGGCCTGCGGCGCTATGACGCCCGAACTGCTGGACGCTGAAATCAAGGCGACACAGAAGCTCACCGCCAAGCCCTTCGGCGTCAACCTCATCACCATGCATCCTAAGCTTCTAGAGTTGGTCGATGTCTGCGCCGCCAACAAAGCGACACACGTTGTTTTCGCCGGGGGTGTGCCGCCGGGCGAGGCGATCAAGCGCGCCAAGGCCTTTGCCAAAGTCGTCTGTTTCGCGCCCGCCGCCGTGCTAGCCAAGCGCCTGATCAAGAATGGCGCCGATGCGCTGGTGATCGAAGGCTCGGAAGCCGGCGGTCACATTGGTCCGGTGTCCACGTCAGTGCTGGCTCAGGAAATCCTGCCGGTCATCCGCGACGTGCCTGTGTTCGTCGCCGGGGGCATCGGCCGGGGTGAAGCAATTGTCTCCTTCCTCGAGATGGGCGCGGCCGGCGTACAGATGGGAACGCGCTTCGTCTGCGCCACCGAAAGCATTGCCCATCCGAAATTCAAGCAGGCTTTCATCCGCGCCTCGGCGCGCGATGCCATGCCGACCGTGCAGCTCGACAAGCGCTTTCCAGTGATCCCGGTGCGGGCGCTGCTCAACGAAGGCACCGAAGAGTTCATGGCAACCCAGCGCCGTGTGTTGGATAAGTTCGTGCGCGGTGAAATCGAACAGCAGGCCGCCCAGCTGGAAATCGAGCATTTCTGGGCTGGGGCCTTGCGCCGGGCAGCCGTCGATGGCGACGTCGAGCGTGGATCTTTAATGGCCGGCCAAAGTGTCGGCATGGTCACGCGCGAGGAGCCGGTTGCTGCTATTATTGCCGAATTGATCGCCCAAGCCGACGCCGCCCTCGCGGCGCGGTCTTCCTCCTAAGGTTTTGTTGGGGACAGGTTCATGAGCGGTACCTTCAGCGCCGGCGACCTGAGGCGCATGCTGTCACGTCTGCGCGACGTGATGGCCGGCGTTGGTGCCGTCCAGGGCCGCCTCGACAAGGTCGTGGCGCTCATTGCCCAAGACCTGCGCGCCGATGTGTGTTCCTGCTACGTTATGCGTGCCGGCGAAGTGCTGGAACTGTTCGCCACCTTCGGTCTGTCGCAAAAGGCCGTTCACTTGACCCGCCTACGGGTCGGCGAAGGTCTCGTCGGTGAGATCGCCGCCCATGCGCGGCCTCTCGCCCTGGCCGACGCCTGGTCCCATCCGCAGTTCGTGTATCGCCCTGAAACCGGCGAAGACTTCTTCCGCTCGCTGATGGGCGTGCCCATGATCCAAGCGGGCCGCGTCATCGGCGTTTTGGTCGTGCAGACCAAGGAAGAGCGCCCCTTCAACGACTGGGAAGTTGAGACGCTGGAAACTGTCGCCATGGTCATCGCCGAGCTGATGGCGGCGACCCAGGTCGTCAAGCGTGAGGAATTATTCCAGTCCGAAGGTAACGCCACCCTGCATGTGCGCCTAGCGGGTGCGGTGCTGCACCCCGGCGTCGGCATAGGTTTCGCCGTCATGCATAAGCCCCACGTGCGCATCGGGCGCCTCGTGGGTGATGATCCGGTCACCGAGCAATACCGCCTGCATACGGCGCTCAATTCGCTGCGCAAGGAGGTCGATGCGCTGATCGACAGCAGCCGCGACAACGAAGGCGACTACGGCGACATCCTTGAAGTCTACCGCATGTTCGCCGACGACCGCGGCTGGATCAGCAAAATCTCCGAGGTGATCTCCTCGGGCCTCACGGCGGAAGCGGCGGTACAGAAGGTGCACGACGACACCCGCCTGCGCATGATGCAGGTCAACGATCCGATCATCCGCGAACGCATCCAGGATCTCGACGACCTCGCCAACCGCCTGCTGAGTATTCTCTCGGGCGGAGACAAGCGCACGGAGCTGCCCGACAACGCCATCCTGATTTGCCGCTCCATTGGCCCGACCGAACTGCTCGACTACGACCGGCGCAAGCTCAAAGGCCTGGTGATGGAAGAGGGCTCGCCGACCATGCACGCGGCCGTGGTGGCCAAGGCACTCGATATCCCCGTGCTCGCCCAGGTCAGCGGCGCCCTGTCGCGTATCGATGCGCTCGATCAGATCGTGCTCGATGCCAACGCCGGTCAGGTCATCCTGCGTCCATCGGAAGAAATCCTCGAACTCTATACCGCGGCTGTTGAAACGCGGACCAAGCAGAAGGCGGGCTATGCAGCCATCCGCGAGCTGCCGGCCGTCACCAAGGACGGTATGAAAGTCTCGCTTAATATCAACGCGGGTTTCCTTCTGGACATGCAGGGCCTGGCTGAAACGAATGCCGACGGCATTGGTCTCTACCGCACCGAGATGCCATTCCTCGCCATGCCCACGCTGCCCGACGTCGCGGCCCAATACGCGCTGTACAAGCAGGTCGTCAACGGCGCCAAAGGCAAGCCGGTGACCTTCCGTACGCTCGATGTCGGCGGTGACAAAATCGCGGCCTCCAGCAGCAATGCCCCGGAAGATAACCCGGCCATGGGCTGGCGATCGATCCGGCTGACGCTAGATCGCCCGGCGCTGTTGCGCCAACAGCTGCGCGCCATGATCAAGGCAACCGAAGGCGAATATCTGCGGGTGATGTTCCCGATGATCGCAAATGTCGCCGAATTTGACGCCGCGCGCCGCATTTTCAAGCTGGAGATGGATCGGCACTTGCGCGACGGCGGCCGTCCGCCGAAAACCGTCAAGGTCGGCACCATGCTCGAGGTGCCGTCGCTGCTATGGCAGCTCGACGCGCTGCTCAAGCGTGCCGATTTTATTTCGGTCGGCACCAATGACCTGATGCAGTTCATGTACGCTTCAGACCGTGGCAACACCAAACTCGCCAACCGCTACGATACGCTGTCGCCCGCGGTGCTGTCGGTGCTGCACGAGGTGGCGCGCAAGTGCACGGCGGCCAATGTCGAGATGTCGGTCTGCGGCGAAATGGCCGGAAATCCGCTCGATGCCTTGGCGCTTCTGGCGATCGGCTGTCGCAATTTGTCGATGTCGGCGGCGGGAGTGGGCCCCGTACGCGCCGTCATCCGCAGCGCCACGTTCAAAGAGCTGGAGCCCTTTGTCCTCAATCTGTTGACCGCCGACGATTCATCACTGCGCGAAAGATTCCGTGCCTTTGCGCGTGATCGTGGTATCGCCGTCGCCTGAACCGCCACAATTGCCGCCCTTTTAATCGCAGGACAATGGCTATAGATTTTCTCGCCCAGCAGGGGAGCCGATGGAAGGCTTGAACCAAAATTCGGAAAAGGTCGCACCGGCGTCATCGGACGTCGGCACGTTGCTGTGCGCAACGCGTATGCGCTTGGGCCAGGACCTGCAGCACATCGCCGAGATTCTGCACATCCGCTATAACTACCTCGTGGCGATGGAAGACGGCCGCTACGAAGACCTGCCAGGCCAGGCCTATGCCATCGGTTTCGTGCGCGCCTACGCCGACTATCTCGGCCTCGACGGCGGCGAAGTCGTGCGACGCTACAAGGAAGAAAGCTCGGGCCTCAAAAACCGTCCGGTTTTTGAGTTCCCATTGCCCACCCCGGATTCCGGCGTGCCCTCGGGCGGCCTGATCCTCGCTGCGCTGTTGTTCGGCATGGTGGTCTATGGCGTCTGGTATGCTCTTGCCGGGTCCGATCGCAGCGCGGTCGAGTTCATTCAGGAAGTTCCTGATCGGCTGACCGCGATGCTGGCCGCACCGAAGCCGGCCGAACAACCCGCAGTTAGTTCGGAGACGCAGGCCGGAAGTACGCCGGCCCCGGCCGGTGAAACCGAAAGCATCCCGCCCGGTGATCGCGACGACGGCGATACGGCCCAGGCACCGCCGCTCCCCGAGGCCCCGACAGTCACCCAGCCGCAAATCGCGGCGGTACCAGCTGCTCCGCCGACTCCCACCTCGACCGATATCGTGGAACTGCGGGCCAAGTCTGATGTCTGGATTACCCTGCGTACCGTTGAAAACCCCGAGCGCACCCAAATGCTCCATAAGGGCGAAGTGTTTCGCGCGCCGGAAGGCGGCGGAGGCATGACCCTGGTGACCGCAGCGCCCGCCGACCTTGAGATTCTTGTTAACGGCCAGGTCATGCCGCCCCTGGATGCCGGAGTCTTCGCCAAGGGGGTGCCTTTGGACCCCCAGCGCCTCAAAGGCAACCCGCCGCCCGCCGCGCCCGGCACCAATTAGCGATTTCATACACTTAGGACACCCGGATCGGGCTTTGGGCCGCGCCCGATTTGCGGTATAAGCCGCTCTATAGAACGATTGCTTCGGATTTCATCATGAGCCTGCGCCCCTACCGCGACATCCAGCGCCGCAAGTCACGCCAGATCCACGTCGGCAACGTGCCGATTGGCGGCGGCGCGCCCATCGCCGTGCAGACCATGACCAACACCCTGACCACCGATGTGGCCGGCACGGTCGCCCAGATTCAGGGCTGCGTTGATGCCGGTGCCGACATCGTGCGCGTCTCGTGCCCCGACGAAGAGTCCACCGCGGCGCTGAAGCAGATCATCCGCCAGGTGACGGTGCCGATCGTCGCCGACATTCATTTTCACTACAAACGCGCCATCGAAGCCGCCCAAGCAGGTGCCGCGTGTCTGCGCATCAACCCCGGCAACATCGGCAACGCCCAGCGCGTGAAGGATGTCGTCCAGGCGGCCAAGGATCACAACTGCTCCATGCGCATTGGCGTCAACGCCGGCAGCCTGGAAAAGCACCTGCTTGAGAAGTACGGCGAGCCGTGCCCCGATGCCCTGGTCGAAAGCGCGCAGGAACATGCCAAGATTCTCGAAGACAACGACTTCTTCGAATTCAAGATCAGCGTGAAGGCGTCGGACGTATTCCTGGCCGTGGCTGCCTACCAGCAGCTCGCCGACGTCTGCGACTATCCCTTGCACCTGGGCATCACCGAGGCGGGCGGCTTGCGCTCGGGTACGGTGAAGTCCTCCATCGGCATGGGTTCGCTGCTTTGGGCCGGCATCGGCGACACTATCCGTGTGTCTTTGTCTGCCGAGCCCGTCGAAGAAGTCAAAGTCGGCTTCGACATGCTGAAGTCGCTCGACCTGCGTCACCGCGGGGTGCGTATCGTCTCGTGCCCGTCCTGCGCGCGCCAGGGCTTCAACGTCATCAAGACCGTCGAGATCCTGGAACAGCGTCTCGCGCACATTGCCCAGCCGGTGTCGCTGTCGATCATCGGCTGCGTCGTCAACGGACCCGGCGAAGCGCGTGAAACCGATATTGGCCTCACCGGCGGCGGCAGCGGCAGCCACAAGATGTACGTCGGCGGCATCGCCGATCACAACATCGACGACGCCGGCAAGATCGAGCACATCGTCAAACTGGTCGAGAAAAAGGCCGCCGAGATGGCCGCCGCTCAGGCGAAGGCGGACGAAGCCAAAGCAGAAGCCGCGCGACATTCCAGCGCCGCCGAGTAGCGGGCGCCGGTCCGGCTGCCCAACCTGCTTTCGCTCTTCTCTCTAAGTCTGGAACCACCCCCGTGTCATCATTGCAGCCCTTAAAGGGCACCCACGATCTCATGTTCGACGACATCCGCCGCCACAGGCTGGTGGAGGAGACGGCATTCGAGGTTGCTTCGCGCTACGGTTTTTCGGAGATCGCTACGCCGGTGTTCGAGTTCACCGACGTGTTCAAGCGTACGCTCGGCGATACCTCCGACATCGTCACCAAGGAGATGTATACGTTCGAGACCAAGGGCGGTGACAGCATCACCTTGCGTCCCGAAGGTACGGCGGGCGTCGCACGTGCATTCATCTCGGGTGGCCTGGCCCAGCAAACGCCGCTCAAGTTTTTCTATCGCGGCCCGATGTTCCGCTACGAACGCCCGCAGAAGGGCCGCCAGCGCCAGTTCCACCAGATCGGCGCCGAGATTTTGGGCGTGCCCACGCCCCAGGCCGACGTCGAAGTTATCGCCCTGGCGGCGCATGTTCTCAAAGAACTCAAGCTTACCGGCAACGTGACGCTCGAACTCAATTCTCTGGGCGACATCGAGAGCCGCGCCGCCTACCGCGACGAGTTGGTCAAATACTTCAGCGCCCGCAAGGATCAGTTGTCCCAGGACAGCCGCGACCGGCTTGAGCGTAATCCCCTGCGCATTCTGGATTCGAAAGATCCCGGCGACAAAGCCGCCGTGGCAGATGCGCCATCGTTCACTGATCACCTCAATGAATTATCGCGCGACTTCTTCAAAGCCGTGCAGGACTGCCTCGCAGCGCAGGACATCGCTTTCAAAGTGACGCCAGCGCTGGTGCGCGGGCTGGACTATTACGGCCACACCGCCTTTGAATTCACCACCGATGCGCTTGGAGCCCAGGGCACAGTCCTGGCGGGCGGACGCTACGACGGTCTCATAAAACAGATGGGCGGACCGCAAACGCCCGGCATCGGCTGGGCCGCGGGCATCGAACGCTTGTCGATGCTGCTGTCCGACCTGCCGCCGGCCAAACGACCTATAGCGGTCATTCCCATCGGCGAGGAAGAGGCCAAGATCGCCTTGGATATCACCGCCAAGCTGCGGCACGCCGGCTTCACCGTCGACATGGGCTACAGCGGCAACATGGGCAAGCGTATGACGCGCGCCAATAAGATCAAGGCAGTGGTCGCCCTCATTATCGGCAGCGATGAAGTGCGCGATGGTGTCGCTACAGTGCGCAATCTCGACACCGGCGATCAGGTCAAGGTGCCGTTCGCCGACCTCGCACGCCATCTCTCGGGGCACCGCTAAGCCATGAGCCTCGCAGAAAATCTCAGCAAGCTTCTCACCCGCTACGACGAGCTCCAGGCGCTGATGATCAATGCCAGCGGGGCGAAGTTCGTTGAACTCAGCAAGGAGTTCTCCGAACTCGGCCCCCTCGTCGAGGAGATCAAGACGCTGCGCCGTCTTCAAAAAGAATATGACGACGCGAAGGCGCTGATCGACAGCGGCGATGCCGATATGAAGGCAATGGCCGAGGAAGAGTTTCATCGTTTGAAGCCTGAGGTCGCGGCGCAGGAATCGAAAGTCCAGCTCTCGCTCCTGCCCAAGGACGAGGCCGACGCAAAAAACGCCATTCTCGAAGTGCGCGCGGGTACCGGCGGGGAAGAGGCGGCGCTGTTCGCGGCCGAACTATTCCGCATGTACGAACGCTATGCTGCACAGAAGGGCTGGAAGTTCGAGATCGTCGATCTCAACGAAACCGGTCTCGGCGGCTTCAAGGAGGCCATTGCCAATGTCAGCGGCCGCAATGTCTTCGCGCGTCTCAAGTTCGAATCAGGCGTGCATCGTGTGCAGCGTGTTCCGGAAACTGAAGGCAGCGGGCGCGTTCATACGTCGGCCGCCACCGTCGCGGTGATGCCGGAAGCCGAAGAAGTTGATATCCAGATCAATCCGGAAGATCTGCGCATCGAAACCATGCGCTCGCAGGGTTCGGGCGGACAGCACGTCAACAAGACCGAAAGCGCCATACGCATTACGCATATTCCGTCGGGCTTCTTCGTGAAGTGCCAGGAAGAAAAATCGCAGCACAAGAACCGCGCCCGCGCCATGGCCATCCTGCGCGCGCGCCTTTATGACGTGAAGCGCCAGGCCCTCGATGCGCAACGTTCGGCGGACCGCAAAAGCCAAGTTGGCTCCGGCGACCGTTCGGAACGCATCCGAACCTATAATTTTCCGCAAGGCCGCGTGACCGACCATCGCATCAACCTGACTCTTTATAATATTCAGGAAGTCATGGAAGGCGGCGGTGTCGATCAATTGGTCGACGCCCTCACGGCCGAGGATCAGGCCGAGCATCTCGCGGCCCTCACTTAAACGCCCACCATGGCGCAAGATTGGACCATCGGGCGCGCCATCACAGAGCTTACGGCCGCCTTCGGCGCTGCAGGCCTTGATACGCCCCGGTTAGACGCGCGTATTCTGGTTGGTCACGCCGTCAAGCTAGAGCCATCGCTGTTGTTTGCCCGCGCCGAGCGCGTCCTCACCGACGAAGAATCCGTCCTCGTCCGCGGTTTTGCTGCACGGCGCGCGCGGCATGAACCGGTTGCTAGAATCACCGGCCACCGAGGCTTCTGGAGTCTCGAGTTTTTGGTGTCGCCAGAGACGCTCGATCCGCGCGCCGACACCGAAACAGTTGTGGACGCGGTGATGAAATGCCGTGCGCAGTATACGTCGCCGCGCATCCTTGATCTTGGTACCGGCAGCGGCTGCATTCTGCTGGCCATCCTCAACGACTGGCGCGAAGCCAGCGGTATTGGCGTCGACCTCAATCCGGGCGCGGTTGCGGTGGCTGCAGAAAATGCCGAACGTCTGGGGCTGGCGGCGCGCGCGGCCTTTCGGGTCGGCGATTGGTGCGAAGGCCTGACCGAGATGTTTGATCTTATTGTCAGCAACCCTCCCTATGTCGCCGCCCATGAGGGCGATCAGCTAGCGCCGGACGTGCGCGACTTCGATCCGCCGCTGGCGCTGTTCGGGGGCGACGACGGACTTGCCGCCTACGCGTCGCTGATTCCCGGCACCAGGGGCCGGATCGCGCCTAATGGGCGCTTGTTTCTGGAAATTGGGGCCGGGCAGGGGCCGGATGTGACCAGCCTGCTCGCCAAAAATCGTTTCGGGCTGGTGGCAGAACACCGTGATTTAGCTGGAGTCGTGCGCTGTTTGGAAGCTCGCCCCGGATAGCCAGCGGTTTTGCAGCCCGGACCCCCTTAAAAAAGGGTTGGAAAAACCCAGCAAGCTGAATACCATCGGCACCGTAGCGCGAAAGACCCTAAAGCGTTGCCCCGACTTGGGGGCTAGGTCACCAGCCGAGAACGCCTGTGGATTTCGCCGATGAAAGCGGCTTGGTACCGCTTTAAGGGAACCCCTGAAAATAAATCGTGCTGTCGTGGCACTCGCGCCACGGCATCCGTAGGGCAAACATCTCGCCAAGGGAATTCCAAATGGGGATCGCTTTTCATAAGGTCTGAAGCTTTTGATGAACAATAATAAACCGCACAACAATATGAATAACCGTCAGCGCGGCCGTAACGGCGGCGGCAAACCTCGCCCGGGCGGTGGCGGTGGTGGCGGCGGACGCAATCCGAACTTCGACGGCGGCAATAACGGCCGTATGCGCGGCAACGCGCAGCAGCTGATGGAAAAGTTTCTGGCCATGGCTCGTGATGCCAGCTCGGCCGGCGACCGCGTTCTGGCGGAAAACTATTTCCAGCACGCCGACCACTATTACCGCGTTCTCAATGCCCGCTTCGAGCAGCAGAACGGCCAGGGGAATAACCAGGGCCAGGGCAACCCGCAGAACAACGCCAGCCAGCAGGGGCAGCCCTACAACAGCCAGCGTCCCTATCAGGGCAATGACGATAACCGCGGCAATCAGTCCAACTACAATCAGGGCGATGATGGCCAAGGCAATGACGGCCAGCAGGACAGCCAGCCGCATATGCAGCAGCACCAGCCGCAAAATCATCAGCCCCAGCAACACCAGCCGCAGCAGCAACAACCACAGCATCAGCCGCAGCCCCAGCAGCAGCCGCAACCGCAGCCCTACGTCCAGGCCGCGCCAACGCCGCCGCGGCAGCCGGAAGGCGACATCGGCTTACCGCCGGGTATTCTCGGCATTGCGCCGGCTTTGCCCGATGACCCCGAAGAAGCGCCCGCTGAAGCCGAGGCGGGGGCTCCCGCCCGCGCGCCGGGCCGCCGCCGCCGTGGTCCGCGGGCCGTAGCCGACGCCGGCGCCGAATAAGGTTTACCCAGACGCTGCCCATTTGACGCCGATCGGCCGCACAGGTTGATCGGCGTCAAGTCGCCTCGGGCCGCGCAGCCTTATCGTCAGGGGTGTACCTTGCAAGGTCGCAACCTGCTCCCAATATCTCCGTTGTCAGAGAGGGCCGGTCCCGCACCGGCCTCCTGAGGAAAGGTAGAGATAATGGATCTGGAAAAGTTCACCGACCGGGCCAAAGGCTTTCTGCAAGCCGCCCAAACCATTGCCATCCGCGAAACCCACCAGCAGGTCACCCAAGAGCACCTGCTGAAGGCCTTGCTTGACGACAAAGAGGGGCTGGCCGCCCAACTGATTACCTCAGCCGGCGGCGATGCCGGGCGCGCCCTGGCCGCTGTCGAAGCCGAGTTGGCAAAGCTGGCCAAGGTCCAGGGCTCCAATGCCCAGACCTTTATGTCGCAGGATCTGTCGCGCGTGCTCGACCAGGCGCAGCAGGCCGCTGAGAAAGCCGGCGATTCCTTTGTCACCGCCGAATATCTGCTGTTGTCGCTGGCCCTGGCGAAGTCGGGTGCCTCGGGGCGCATTATCAAAGATGCGGGCGTCTCCCCTGCCAGCCTCAACGCGGCCATCAAGGAGCTGCGCAAGGGCCGCACCGCCAACAGTGCCAATGCTGAAGATCAATACGAGGCCTTGAAGAAATACACACGCGACCTGACCGCGGCGGCCCGCGACGGCAAACTCGACCCGGTGATCGGTCGCGACGAAGAGATCCGCCGCTCCATCCAAGTGCTCTCGCGTCGCACTAAGAATAACCCGGTACTCATCGGCGAGCCCGGCGTCGGCAAGACCGCAATCGTCGAGGGGCTGGCGCTGCGCATCGTCAACGGCGATGTGCCCGAAAGCTTGAAGGACAAAAGACTGTTGTCGCTGGACCTCGGCGCGCTCATCGCCGGAGCCAAATTCCGCGGCGAGTTCGAGGAGCGCTTGAAGGCGGTGCTGACGGATGTGACCGCCGCCGCCGGCCAGATCATCCTGTTCATCGACGAGATGCATACGCTGGTTGGTGCCGGCGCTGCACAAGGCTCCATGGACGCCTCAAACCTGTTGAAGCCGGCCTTGGCGCGGGGCGAGCTGCATTGCGTGGGCGCCACCACGCTCAACGAATATCGCAAGCACGTCGAGAAGGACGCTGCCCTCGCGCGCCGTTTTCAGCCGGTGTTCGTCAACGAACCAACCGTCGAGGATTCCATCTCGATCCTGCGCGGCATCAAAGAAAAATATGAAATGCACCATGGCGTGCGCATTTCCGATAGCGCGCTGGTGGCGGCGGCGACACTGTCCAACCGCTATATCAGCGACCGCTTCCTGCCCGATAAAGCCATCGACCTCATGGACGAAGCCGCCTCGCGCTTACGCATGCAGGTCGACAGCAAGCCCGAGGAGCTGGACGAACTGGATCGGCGTATCGTGCAGCTCAAAATCGAGCGTGAAGCGCTGAAGAAAGAAAAGGACGACGCCTCCAAGGACCGCTTGGTGAACCTGGATGAGGAATTGGCCGACCTGGAATCCCAGTCCGCCGATATCACCAGTCAGTGGAAAGCCGAGAAAGCCAAGCTGGCCGGCTCCACCCGGGTCAAGGAAGAACTAGAACACGCGCGCCAGGAGTTGGAACAGAGCCTGCGCCGCAGCGAGTATGAGCGTGCCGGCCAGTTGCAGCATCAGGTCATCCCCGAGCTGGAGAAGCGCCTGAAAGACGGCGAGAACACCCAAGCCGGCAGCATGGTCACCGAAGAAGTCACGCCAGAGCATATCGCAGGCGTTGTCTCGCGCTGGACCGGCATCCCCGTCGACAAAATGCTCGAAGGCGAGCGTGAGAAACTTTTGGCCATGGAGTCCGTACTCGGCAAACGCGTCGTCGGGCAGAAGGAGGCCATCGAAGCCGTCTCCAATGCCGTACGCCGCAGCCGCGCCGGCCTTGGCGACCCGCACCGCCCCATGGGGTCGTTCCTGTTCCTAGGGCCCACCGGCGTTGGCAAGACTGAACTGACCAAGGCGCTGGCCGCGTTCCTGTTCGATGATGAGACCGCCATGGTCCGCATCGACATGTCGGAATACATGGAAAAACACGCGGTCTCGCGCCTGATCGGCGCGCCGCCGGGCTACGTCGGCTACGACGAAGGCGGCGCTTTGACCGAAGCCGTGCGCCGGCGTCCGTACCAGGTCATTTTGTTCGACGAAGTCGAGAAGGCCCATCCCGATGTCTTCAACGTTCTGCTGCAAGTGCTGGACGATGGCCGCCTGACCGATGGGCAGGGCCGCACGGTGGATTTCCGCAACACCATCATCGTGCTGACGTCCAACCTTGGCGCCGATATTCTCGCTAACCAGGCCGAGGGCGAGGATTCAGGTGCCGTCAGGGATCAGGTCATGCAAATCGTCCGCGGCGCGTTCCGGCCGGAGTTCCTCAACCGCCTCGACGAAGTGCTGCTGTTCCACCGCCTGTTCAGGGCGCAGATGGGCAGTATCGTCGACATCCAGATCGCCCGCGTCGCCAAGCGCCTGGAAGAGCGCAACATCGCGCTGCAATTGGACGACAAGGCCCGCCTGTGGCTGGGCGAACACGGCTACGATCCGGCCTACGGCGCGCGCCCGTTGAAGCGCGTAATCCAGCGCAGCCTGGAAAACCCATTGGCGCTGGCGGTGCTGGAAGGCCGCATTGCCGATGGTTCCACGGTCAAGATCTCTGCCGGCGACGACGGTCTGATCGTTGATGGGAAAAAGGTGCGGGCCGACGGCTCGTCACCGTTACCCCCGCCGCCGCCCAAGGACGGCAGTAAGCCGGCTATCCTGCACTAGAGCTTAAGGCGTGGTGGTCGCCACGCTGCCTGGCGCCTGTGCCAGCTCAGTGGGCTGGGATAGGGCGGCGAAGGTCTGATCGGTCTGCACCTGCGCCTGACGGAACTTGTTCATCAGCGGACCTTCGAGCACCTGCGCCGATGGGAACTTGATCGAGATCGGGTTCACCTGCTGGTTCTTTTGCAGCACTTCGAAATGCAGATGCGGGCCGGTAACCCGGCCCGTTGCCCCCACAAAGCCGATGATCTGGCCTTGGCGCACGCGCTTGCCCACGGCCACGTCATCCGCGAAGCGGCTCATATGGGCATAGGCGGTCGCGTATTCGCCGTTGTGGCGGATGCGGACGTAGTTGCCATAAGCCCCGTTCGGCGCCCGCATTTCGACGACACCGTCGCCGGCGGCCATGATCGGGGTTCCCGGCGGCACGCCGAAGTCCACCCCCTTGTGCAGCAGCGAGTAGCCCAGGATCGGATGGCGGCGCATGCCGAAGCTCGAGGTCAGTTTGGCGCCGTTCACCGGCGTGCGCAGCAGGGCCTTGCGGATGCCTTGGCCCTTGTCGTTGTAATAGTCGTATGAGCCGTCGTCCTGGCGGAAGGCATAGAATTTCAACGTTGAGCCCGACAAGGTCATGCTGGCGTAGCGGATGTCGAGGTTGCGTACGGCGCGGCCATCTTCGGTGGCGGTACGCTCATACATCACCTGGAATTTGTCGCCCTTCTGGATGTCGCGCTGGAAGTCGACGTCATATGACAGCAGCTTGACCATCGCCGTCAGGACATCCTGCGGCAGGCCGTCGGCGGCCGCGGCTTCGAACAGTGTCGAGGTAATAGTGCCTTCGCTGCGAATGTATTCGCGATGCGTGGCGGCGATGACGTCTCTGGCGGTGAATGTGCCGTCTTCGGCGCGAGCGACCGAGACGCTGTGGCTGGCGTCGACTTCGAAGTCAATCGCCGCGAGCGGCGTGGCGTCGCCGGACGAGCCCAGCGCATCGAACGTCAGCTCAAGTTCCTGTCCGGCCTGCAGCCGTTTCAAATTGTAAACTGTCTTGACCGCATCAACGACGCCGAAGGCGGTCGTGCGTTCGACGCCGGCTTTCACGAGGAGATCACCGAGCGTATCGCCTTCGCGCACGGTGACGGTTTGCACCGCAAGGCCGAGGGCCGCCCGCGGCACGGTGCCGACGTCTTCGGTCCATTGCACGGGATCGGGTTCGGTCAACGAAATGCCGTTGGCCAGTGAGGAGAGCGATAGTGACTGGATTACTGGCGGGAAGGCGGGAAAGCCCCCGGCCGGGATCTGCAGTGTTGCAACAATTCCGATGAATGCGCCGGCGCAGGCATAAAGCAGCGCGCACGGCTGATAATTGGTGTGCCCCATCGAATCCCGTTCCCTTACGCGGCGCCTTCGGAAACGGTCCAGCCACCCCCAAACGAGCCTCAAGCCCCGCGACTTATATAGCTTCTTATACTTTTATGTCGCGACCCAGGAACTTTGACCGAGGCGATTCGGCATGTCAACTCGCGATTCCATTGGTGAATCAACCAATTGGGCTGATTCCATGCAGTTATTCGCGCAAAGGTGAGAGTCGCGGGACCGCCTGGGCTGAGTCGATAGCGCCCAGTTGTCGCCTTTTCGGGCTGACGACAGTCAATTAACCAACTAATTAAAAAGGATATTTTTCAGAAATTGCGGATTTGAGGCAGGCCGTCACGCAAATGTCAGAAAGGGCGCCGCGGACCTTTGGAAAAGGTTATCCACAATAAGGTAAACAACTGATTTATATGGCATTTATAGATTTCCAAAATTGCGCTTGACCGGGAGGGGGCAACCCCTTAGAACCCGGCTTCCCAACGCCGAGGGGTTGAGACAAGACTTCTCGGGGCGGGCCGGTTATCCCCTAAATTCGGGGGATGGCAGTTTCGCTGTCGGGCCGATCTTTGGATCGTGTGATCTTTGACATTGTGAAGAGATAAGAACGAAAGGGATGCGCAGGCGGCGCTTCGTCGATGACGGAGTTGTCTCTTGAGCATCCAAACAAATCGCAAGCTTTTGTGAGCAATCACAAAGCCAGTAGATAAGTAAGTATGTGCAAGGATACTCCAATCAACTTGAGAGTTTGATCCTGGCTCAGAACGAACGCTGGCGGCAGGCTTAACACATGCAAGTCGAACGAGCTGGGACCTT
>CANJPG010000049.1 GCA_947476065.1 Fidelibacterota bacterium | reverse complement strand
CAGGGGTCTTACGTCTACGGCGGCTTCTCGCAATTCAAGACAACATCGGCGGATTACGACCCCGCCCTGGCGTTGGCCGTGCCGGTGCGCCTTGATGCCGGCACCGTCGTGGGCGGCACGAGCGTTGCAGTCACACGCAGCGACGTCGGCGGCGGCTTCTTCGACGTCGATGTCGTCTTGCAGGGCGTCGATCTCGGCCTGTTCGACTCCTTCGATCTGCTCTGGGGCACCGGCGACTGCGGCAACGACACGATCTGGGGCACCACCCTCGCCGGCGGCACCACCACGGCGCCGGTCGATGCGCCGCCAGCGCTCTGGCTGATGGGCTTTGGACTATTCGCGATGGCCGGTTTTGCGCGCCGCCGGCAGCGCGCATTTGCGCCTTAAATACATTTATATATCAATGCCTTAAGTCACTGTCAGAACTGACAGGTCCGCGCGCCGCCTAAAACGGCGATTCTGCGATCCTCAGCTGAAGGGGAAGACCATGTCAGGATCTGCGGAACAGCACGGCCGTCTGCATGCCCTCGATGGGCTGCGTGCAACGATGATGTTGTTGGGCGTCGTGTTCCACAGCGCCTGCTCCTACATGACCGTCGGCCTCGGCAAGGTGTGGCCCTACAAGGATCAATACCAAAGCGTCTTCGCCGATTTCCTGGTTTCGTTTCTGCACGTCTTCCGCACGCCGATCTTCTTTGTGCTGGCCGGGCTGTTCGCGGCCCTGCTCTACAGCCGGCGCGGCGCGAAGGGTTTGCTGAACAACCGCTTCCAGCGCATCGGCATTCCTTTCATCGTCGGGCTGTTCGTGTTGTTCCCCATCACCAATTTCGCTTTCATCTTCGCCAATGTGGCGGCGAAAGTGAGCATCGGTGATGCCTGGGCGGCGGTATGGGCGGCGGCGCAGACCTCGGCGGTCTATCTGCCGACGTTCACCATGCATTTGTGGTTTCTCTATTACCTGCTGTATTTCTACGTCGCCGCAGTTTTTGTGGCCTGGCTGTGCAGCCACCTGCCGGCGACCGCGCGCGCTGCTGCGCTTCGGGGCTTTAAGGCGCTGGTGGAGCGCCCGGTCTTGCGCGTTGTGGTGCTGGGCATCGTGACCGCGCTGACGCTGGCGCCCATGGGGGGTTATTTCGCCACCAATACCGGCCTGGTTCCCGACGCCAATATCGCGCTGGCTTACGGCGTGTTCTTCGCCTTCGGTTGGCTGCTCTATGCCCACCGCGACCTGCTGGCGGGCTTTACTAACTTCGCCTGGTCGCAGACCGTCGCCGGCGCTGTGCTTTACGTTGCGGTGAAATACGCCATCGCGCCGGTGTTCGGCGCCGATCAATATACCGGCGGCGCGCTGGTGCTCTGGAGTGTTTCCGGCGGCATCTGCGCCTGGATGCTGTTCTTCGGCTTTACAGGCCTGTTCCTGCGCTATCTCGACAAACCCTCGGCGACGGTGCGTTACATCGTCGACGGCTCTTACTGGGTGTACCTTCTGCACCTGCCGTTCCTGATGTTTGTCGTCGGCGCCTTGGGCGGCACCACACTGGCGGCGGGCCTGAAGCTCGCGATCGTCATTACCTCGGCGGCGGTGGTCGGCTTCCTGACCTACGACCTGTTCGTGCGCGCGACCTTCATCGGCCGCGTCCTCAACGGCCAGAAATATCCGCGCGTCCTGGCGGCGACGCCGCACCTGCCTGCGACGGTTCCCAACCCGGGCTGATGCCGCTTTTATCTTGTCATCTCACCGAGCAAGGCGATGACATCGTCCCTGGAATTGCCGGCTTCGCGTAAAGACCGCAGCGTCAAGGACTGATCGCGCTTGGAGAACTTGGCGCCGTCCGGTGCCGTGAGCAGCCGGTGGTGATGGTAGCGGGGCGTGGGGACGTTCCACAGCGCCTGCAACAAGCGGTGTATATGGGTGACAGGAACCAGGTCCTCGCCGCGTGTGACCAGCGTCACGCCTTGCAGCGCATCGTCCCAGGTGCAGGCGAGATGATAGCTGGTGGGCACGTCCTTGCGCGCCAGGACGACATCGCCAAAAATCTCCGGCGTCGCCTTGACCTCGCCGCGCGCAGCGTCGTGCCAGACCAAGGGGCCGGTGGTCGCCACGGCGTCCGCCATGCGTAGGCGCAGGGCATAGGCCTCTCCGGCGTCGATGCGGCGGTGCTGTTCGGCTGACGAAAGATGCCGGCAGGTGCCGGGATAGATCGGCCCATCGGGCCCGATTGTCGTGAGGTGCGGCGCCGAGGCCGCGCCGGCGATCTCGCGCTGGATGTCGGCGCGGGTGCAGAAACAGGGATAGAGCAGGCCGTCGTCCTTCAGGCGCGCGACAACCGCCGCATATTCCGCGAAGTGCGCCGCCTGGCGGCGGACCGGCTGCTCCCAGACCAGGCCCAGCCAGGCTAAGTCCTCGTAAATGGCCTCTTCGAATTCCGGGCGGCTGCGCCCGGCGTCGATTCCCTCGATTCTGAGCAGAAAACGGCCCTTGGGGCCCGCGGCGGCGGCGGCAAACAGCGCCGAATAGGCCGTTCCCAGGTGCAAGAACCCCGTCGGACTGGGGGCAAAGCGGGTGACATCAGCCATGGTTTTCACAGGTGAGGGGATGTCACGAATACCACATTTTGTATTCGGCTGAAGAATTGCTAGAGTAAGAGCCGCTATATTGTGATCGGTATAGCTGAGGTGTGGTGGGGACGATGCTGCTCGAAACCTGTCCGGCCCTGGTCTTGAATGCGGACTTCCGTCCGCTGAGCTATTTCCCGCTGTCCCTCTGGTCATGGCAGGAAACCATCAAGGCTGTGTTCCTGGGCCGCGTACAGGTGGTGCAGGAATACGATCAGGTGGTGCGCTCGCCCAGCTGGGAGATGAAACTGCCCAGCGTCATCTCGCTCAACAAATATGCGCCGATGGAACGTTCGCCCGCCTTCACGCGGTTCAATGTTTTCCTGCGCGACCATTTCAAGTGCCAGTATTGCCACACGCTGCATCCGACCAATGATCTGACCTTCGATCACGTCATCCCGCGCTCGCGCGGCGGGCGCACGACCTGGCAGAACGTGGTGACGGCGTGTTCGGGCTGCAACTTGGTCAAGGGCAACCGCCTGCCGCAGGAGGCGCACATGTTCCCATCGCAGCGCCCCTACCGGCCCAACTCGTTTGAGCTGCAGCAGATTGGGCGCGGTTTCCCGCCCAATTATCTGCACCAGAGCTGGCGCGACTATCTCTACTGGGATACCGAGCTGGACCCGGTCTAGCGCGCGTCCAGGAAACGTGGGTACCGGTTTTACGTCCGGACGCGCGCCAAAATTTAAATCCGTTTGGAAAGCCAGATCGCCAGCCGCGTGCCGGCCTTGATGGCAGTGGTCAGCGGCACATAAGCCGCAGCGGTTTCCGCGCCCTCGTGCAGGCTGGTTTCGCGGTGATGCAGTTCGTCGTCGCGGAATGATGAGATGGTCTCGCGCAGGTCGCTCTCATCCTCGCCCAGCTGCGCCTTCTGCTCGGCGTAGTGCTCGCTAATCACATCCTCGACCGCGACCGTGCAAGCCATGGCGGCCTCCTTGCCCATCAGCGCCGTCGCGGCGCCGAGCGCAAAGCCGGCCATATGCCACAAGGGTTCGAGCGCGGTGGGGCGCACGCGCCGCGCGGCCATGAGCGTATTGAATTTTTCGAGGTGCTTTTCTTCCTGGGCCAGCATGTCTCTGATGACCGCGCCGGCCGGCGTATGGCCGAGGACCGCCAGTTGGCCCTCGTAAATGCGCTTGGCGCCGTATTCGCCGGCCTGATCGACACGGATGATCTGCTCGATCAGCGTGTCCTTGTCGGGATCGCCGGGCAGGCGGTTTTCGGCGGTTTGTTTCAGGTTGGTCTGTATCACAGGGCCCACCAGCTTTTGCGCAGGGTCGCGAACAGGCTGGCGGCGGTCAGCGTCACTGCGGCGATGACATTATATCCGGCCAGCGACAGGCCCATGAAAATGAACGCCGGTTCGTCGCAGTTGGGGTGGCCGGGCTTTCCCAGCGCCGACATCATGTCGGTGACGGACACGGCGCTGCTGCCGCCGGTGCAGGTGACGGGACCCGCCCACCATTTGACCTCGACGCCGGCATGATAAAACGCGAGGCCCGCATCCAGGAGGAACAGGCCGGCCAGATGGAACAGGATGACACGGCGTGAGCGCGCGTCTACCGCCGGCATCAGAGACAGCGCACCCAATACGATAATGAGCGCATAGGGCACACGCTGGCCGAAGCACAGCGTGCACGGCCACAGGCCGAAACCATATTGCGCGACATAAACTGTCGCCAGAATGACGGCGGCCGCGGCTGTCATAGCCGCCGTCGCCGCATAGCCTTTGTCGGACACCATAGCCATAACCCCTGCCTTAACATGCTGGCGTTCCGGGCACAATTTTGGGATGGCCGGCGGGGCTCACAATGCGGTGATAGGCCCAGGTCTTCGCCCCCGGCGAAGGGCCGTTAACAAGACAGGGGTAGGCGGGCCGGGTGTGGCTAGGTAGGATTTGGTATCAGGCGGGGGAAGACGCCTTGCGAACACACAGAGGGGAGGGCCTCACCATGCTTCAAAAGCACACATATATGACTGCCGTGCAGCCGCTGCGCAGTTGGATCGCGGGCGTCGCCGCTGCCGCAACGCTGGGCGGCGCGATGTCGGTTCCGCTGCCGGTTTGGGCGGCCGACGCCGCGGCGGCGAAACAGTGCGAAAGCCTGACGTCGCTGAGCGGCGGCGATTTGAAAATCACCCGCGCGCGCCTCGTCGAGCAGCCGCTGTCGGTGCGCCAGGCCCAGGACAGCGCCGTCGGCGGCACGCCGGGCAATCTCGCCGAACGCGGTGAAGAGACGCGGGCGCCGTTCTGCCGCGTTGAGGTAACCATTGTACCCGCTCCAGGCGCCGACATTCGGACCGAAGTCTGGCTGCCCACGAAGGACAAATGGAACGGCCGCGTGCTCGGCACCGGCAATGGTGCCTCCGCCGGGGCTATCCAATACAACGTGCTGGTTGAGGGCGTGACCATGGGCTACGCCGTCACGAATACCGACGTCGGCACCCATACGGGCGCGCCGGTGTATGAAGACCCCGCCAGTTTCCGCTTCGGGTACAATCCCGAGCTGCGCACGAACTACGTCTGGCGCGGCATCCACCTGATGACGGAGGCCAGCAAGAAGATTGTCGCGGCCTATTATGCCAAGCCCCACGAGAAGGCACTTTTCGTCGGCTGCTCAACAGGCGGCGGCGAGGCGGCAGCCGAGTTGCAGCGTTTTCCCGAGGATTATGACGGCATTATCATGGGCTCGCCGGGCATCTACTTCGCTCATCTCGGTCTGTTCCAGGGCTATGCCTATGCCGCCACGCACAAGTCGCTGGCGCACCGCATCGGCCGTCAGAAGCTGCCGGCGATTGAAGCTGAAGTGCTGCGCCAGTGCGACATGCTGGACGGGGTTAAGGACGGCGTGATCGAGAGCCCGCGCATCTGCAAGTTCAAGCCCGCGGCCATGCAGTGCAAGGGCGTGGAGCAGGACGACTGTCTTACGGCGCCGCAGGTGGAGGCGCTGACAAAGATCTATGATGGCCTCAAGAACCCGCGCACCGGCGAGGTCTATTATTACGGCCTGCAGCCCGGAGTCGAAGGCGCCGACGCGTCCCGCGTGCGCATTGCGCAGGAGAGCATCGGCTCGGTCATCAACCCGACGCAGTTCGGGCCGCTGGCCTGGGTGCTGGGACCCGACTGGAAAGCCGACAACTGGCTGACCTTCGATTGGGACAAGGGCTCCGAGGACCTCATCAAGAAATTCGAGGAGTTCGGCAACAACAAGACCAACATCCTGCCGTTCACCAACCGCGGCGGCAAACTGATCATGTGGGCCGGCTGGGGTGATCCTAATTTCCCCGAGTTCAATACCGCGCGGTACTACGAAGAAGCCGGCGAGTTCGTGGGCCCACAGAAGGACCAGTCCATGCGCATGTATCTGGCGCCCGGAGTCTACCACTGCCGCGGCGGCCCTGGGCCCAATCAATTCGGCCAGGCCCCCAACGCTTTCGACATGAGCCCTGAGAAAAATCTGGTGGTGGCGCTTGATCAATGGGTGTCCAAGGGAATTGCGCCCAAGGCGATGATTGCAACCAAGTTCGAAGACGACAACGTCAAGAAGCGCGCTATCCGCACACGGCCGGTGTGCCCCTATCCGCAGGTGGCAAAGTGGGACGGCAAGGGCTCCACCGACGATCACAAGAGCTTTTCCTGCGTCACACCGCCTCAGGAATAGGAAACATTGACATGACATCAAAGATGCTGATGGCCGCCACGATGCTGAGCGGCTTCATGGCCGAGAGCGCATATGCCGCCGATGCCGCGATGGTGAAACAGTGCGAAGCCGTGGCCGCCATCTCTTCGGAGACAATGACGGTTACCAAGGCCACTTTGGTCGAGCAGCCGCTCACGGCCCAGCAGGCATCCGGTGCCGCAACGGGCGCCGCATCGGGCAATGCCACGTCAGGGACCTTCTGCCGCGTCGAAGTCACCACCACGCCGGCGGCGGGGGCTGAGATAAAGACCGAAGTCTGGCTGCCGGAGCGGACCAAATGGAACGGCCGCATGCTGGGCACCGGCAACGGCGGCGCGGCCGGCAGCATCAACTACGCTACGCTGATCGGCGGTCTGGCCATGGGCTATGCCGTAACCAACACCGATGTCGGCACCCATGTGACCGGCGGGGGCGGCGCTGGAGGCGACGCCTTCAAGTTCGGCCTCAATCCGGAACTGCGCACCAACTATGTTTGGCGCGGCATTCACGAAATGACGCTGGCGGCGAAGAAGGCCGTGGCCGCCTATTACGGCAGGTCCCAGGACAAGGCGATCTTCGCCGGCTGCTCGACCGGCGGCGGCGAGGCGGCGGCTGAAGTGCAGCGCTTCCCCGACGACTACGACGGCATCCTGATGGGATCGCCCTCGATCTACTTCGGGCCGCTGGGATTGTTCCAGGGCTACAGCTATGCCGCCACCCACAAGACGCCGGCCCATAACATCAGCAGCAAGAAGCTGCCGGCCATCGGCGCCGAAGTGCTGCGCCAGTGCGATGCCATCGACGGCGTGAAAGACGGCGTCATTGAAAACCCGCGGGTCTGCAAATTCGATCCCAAGCAGCTGGCCTGCAAAGGGGCCGAAGACGACAAGTGCCTGACGGCGCCGCAGATCGAAGCGCTCAGCAAGATTTACAGCGACTTTAAACATCCGCGCACGGGGCAGGTGATCTATCACGGCTTGCAGCCGGGCATCGAGGCGGCCCCCGCGGCAAAGGTACGTATCTCCAATGAAAGTATCGGCTCGGTGATCAACCCGACCTTCACGGGTGCGCTAGGCTGGGTGCTGGGCCCCGACTGGAAGCCCGACAACTGGCTGACCTTCGATTGGGACAAGGGTACCGACGCACTGCTGAAAAAAGTCGCGCCCTATAGCAACGACAATCCCGACATCCGGCCCTTCGTCGCGCGCGGCGGCAAGCTGATCATGTGGGCGGGCTGGGGCGATCCCAATTTCCCGCAGTACAACACCGCGCACTACTTCGAGGAGGCCAGCAAGACGGTCGGCGCGCGGGCGCCTGAGTCCATGCGGCTTTACCTCGCGCCGGGCGTGGGACATTGCGGCGGCGGCGACGGACCCAATCAACTGGGGCAATCGCCATCGGCCCTCAACATGGCGCCGTCGCACAACCTGATCACGGCGCTGGATCAATGGGTCTCGAAGGGCACTGCGCCCAAGGAGATCATCGCCACCAAGTACACCGGCGACGACACCAAGGCCGCCCCCTTACGCTCGCGCCCCGTCTGCCCCTATCCGCAGGTGGCCAAGTGGGACGGCAAGGGATCGACCGACGACCACAAAAGTTTTTCCTGCGTGACGCACGACTAAAGATCACCGCTTGAGGGAGGGAGGAAGCCGATGACATCGACATTGACCAAGGGCCTGCTGACCGCCGGCCTACTGACGAGCGCCGCGCCCATCGCGGCCTTGGCCGCGGCCGATCCGGCGGCGGTGAAACAGTGCGAAAGCCTAACGGCGATCTCCAAAGGCGACGTGAAGATCACCATGGCGCGACTGGTGGAACAGCCGATGACCGCGCGCCAGCTGCAGGACAGCGCGTCACATCCTTCGGCCGCCAATAAACTCGACAAGGGCGGCAAGACCACGAAGCAAACCTTCTGCCGGGTCGAAGTCACCATCACGCCGGTTCCGGGCGCGGACATCAAGAGCGAAGTCTGGATGCCGTTAAAGGACAAGTGGAACGGCCGCTTCCTGGGCACGGGCAACGGTTCGTCGGCAGGCCAGATCCAATACAAGACGCTGCTCGAAGGTCTCAATATGGGCTACGCCGTCACCAATACCGACGTCGGCACTCATACCGGCGGCCCGGGTTACGCGGATCCGGAAAGCTTCCGCTTCGGCTTTAATCCGGAGCTGCGCACCAACTATGTTTGGCGCGGCATTCACCTGATGACGACCTCTGCCAAACAGGTGGTGCAGGCCTACTATGGCAAAGCGCATGAGAAAGCGCTGTTTGTCGGCTGCTCGACCGGCGGCGGAGAAGCGGGCGCAGAGCTGCAGCGTTTCCCGGAAGATTATGACGGCATCATCATGGGGTCGCCGGGCATCTATTTCGGCCAGCTTGGCCTGTTTCAGGGCTATGCGTATGCCGCGACGCACCAGACGCCGGCCCACACTATTCCCCGCGAGAAGCTGCCGGGGCTAGCCGCGGAAGTACTGCGACAGTGCGACGCGCTGGACGGCGTGAAGGACGGCCTCATCGAAAACCCGCGCGCCTGCAAATTCGATCCCGCGCCGATGACCTGCAAAGGGGCCGACAGCAACGCCTGCATGACGCCGCCCCAGGTGGAGGCGCTGAAGAAGATCTACGGCGGGCTTCATAACCCGCGCACCAAGGAAGTGATCTACTACGGCCTGCAGCCGGGCGTGGAACTGGCCGATGCGACGCGTGTGCGCATTTCCCAGGAGAGCATCGGCTCGGTGATCAATCCGACACTATTCGGGCCCCTGGCCTGGGTCCTGGGCCCCGATTGGAAGGCCGACAACTTCAAGACCTTCGACTGGGACAAGGGCTCGGACGAGGTTCTGAAAAAATTTGAGGAGTTCGGCAACAACAAGACCAACATCCTGCCCTTCACCAACCGCGGCGGCAAACTGATCATGTGGGCTGGCTGGGGCGATCCCAACTTTCCGGAATACAATACCGCACGCTATTACGAAGAAGCGGGTGAGTTCGTTGGTGCGCAAAAGGACCAGTCCATGCGCATGTACCTGGCGCCGGGGGTTTATCACTGCGGCGGCGGTCCCGGCCCCAATCAGTTTGGCCAGGCACCCAACGACTTCGACATGAGCCCGGAAAAGAATCTGGTGGTGGCTCTCGATCAATGGGTATCCAAGGGCGTTGCCCCCCAGGCAATGATTGCCACCAAGTTCGCGGACGACAAAGAGAATAAGCCCGTTTTGCGCACGCGTCCCGTGTGCCCCTATCCCAAGATCGCCAAGTGGGACGGCAAAGGTTCGATCGACGATCACAAGAGTTTCGCCTGCGTCACGCCGCCACAGGAATAGGGGCTGGGGGCAGCAGCAGGGCAATCGCGGGAATCCCGGCCTGTCGGGCGCCCGCGGCGCTCTGCGTCCGGGTGCCTTTACCTTGCCCTAAACCTGTGCCAGAAAGCGCTTCCGTGCGGGTATGGCGGAATTGGTAGACGCGCCTGACTCAAAATCAGGTTCCTCTGGAGTGGGGGTTCGAGTCCCTCTACCCGCACCACTTTTTGAAAGACATGCATGCGCTTTCCATTGTCGTTGGCGATGATCCTGGCCGGGGCTGCGCTGGCCAGCACGCCGGCCTTGGCAACGCAGTGCGTCAAGGTGACGTTCGTCGATGACAAAGGCGCGGTGGTGCTGGATGCCGTCGGCCTGATGCTGGACGGCGCGCCGGTCACCGGCCTCGTGACGCCGCCCTTCGCCACCCGCAAGGTCGGCGAACAGACGCCCTGTCCGCAGGACCTGGTCAATAAAATGCAGGAGCTGTTCAACGCGTCCTGCCTGACCGAAGACCGCCGCAAGAAGGCTGCGGGCAACGCCGGCGGCTCGATTGACCTGATCAACAAGCGCTGTGGCGACATGGCGCAAGCGCTGCGCGACAATCCCAAGCCGTAAGTTTTAGCCGGCCCCTTCAGCAAGCCCGCGCGAACAGCCCGTCGTCGCGCAGGTCGCGCAAGGATGCGGTGAAGGCGTCGTAGACGGAAGCAATGTCGGCGCTGTTATGAGCCGCCGACAAAAACCCACGATGACTCGGCAGCATCAAGACACCGCGGTTCAGCACCAGCACGTTGAACGCTGTCTCGACGCGCCGCGTCCACTCGGCGGCAGCGGCAGCGGCGGCGCCGGCAAAGCTGATGCGGAACATCGAGCCGGCACAGCGCATCTCGACCGGCAGGTGTTCGCTGCGCGCGAAGGCGTTGAACCTGTCGGCCAACGCGCGCCCGGCGTCGTTGAGCGCAGGATAAAGAGTAGCGCGGTTGGCGAGCAGGTACGCAAGTGTCGCGGTGCCGGCCGTCACGCCGAGCGGGTTCACGGCCGTCGCATTCACCGGCCGTGGCGTGCCGGTGTCCTGACGGGCCGCCATGACCACCATGCGTCCGGCCACGGCTCCCAGGGGCAGGCCGCCGCCGATGGTTTTGCCGTAGACCACGAGGTCGGGCATCAGGCCGAAAATTTCCTGGGCGCCGCCGTAGGCCAGGCGGAATCCGCTCTGGCGCTCATCGAGCACCAGCAGCACGCCGCTGGCCCGGCAGACGTCGCCCAGACCGTGCAGCCAGGCCGCGCGGTCGAGGTTTGGATCGCTGGCGCGCACCGGCTCGATGACCACGGCGGCGAGTTCATTCTGACGCCGCCGGATCTGGTCGAAGGCCGCGGGGTGCCCGAAGGGCAGCACCAGGTTCGCATCGTCGCCGCTGCTGCGGCCCGAGGCCGATCCTGTGAACATGGCGAAGGCTGCCTTGCCGGTAAAGGCGCGGGCCGTGCGCACGGCATAGGCCAGGGCTTCGTCGCCGCCGCTACACAGGGCGACGCGCTCATTGGCCGCGCCAGCCGATTGGATCAGCCGCGCCAGTTCCAACTGGCCGTCAGCGGGCAGATCAAACTGCCAGCCCCGCGTGCTCTGGGCGACGATGGCCTCCTGAACGACGGGGTGGGTGTGACCGAGGATCTGCGTGCCGTCGCCGAGGCACAGATCGATATAGCTGATGCCGTCCATGTCGGTGACATGGGCACCGGCGGCGGCTTTGATGAATAGCCGCACGGCCGACGGTGCACTGAACGCGGTGCTTGAATCGGGCAGGACCTTGGCGCGGTCGAGGGCCATCATCCAAGAATGCGGTGTGCGCGATTCCAGCGCCGACAGCGCCTGATCGAAGCGGCTGCTGAGGGCCTCGCGGATCAAGCCCGTCGGCGAGAATTTCGCGGAATGGGTCATGACGGGTCTCCGCCGCCAGACGTCATTCCGCGCGCATTATTTACGGCCGCATTGCTGTTGGTCGTGCGTCCATCGGCCAGGCCGAGGATGACGGCGGCGATGCCCGATGTCGCGCGCCGGCGTAGCCAACTGCTGCCGCCGGTTTGCGCGCAGGCGTCCAGGCGCACAATGTCGAAGTGCGATGGCTTGCCGAAGCGGAACGTGGCCACGGTCACAGTACGATGCCTGTGACGCGGAGGCGTGGCCCCGAACGCTCCGGCTTTCTGCTGCGGAGGTTCCTGCACGGCGGCGTCCTGACTGCCCTGGTGTTAGCGCCTAGGCCGATCGTGGACGGCGCAGCGCGAGATAGCGCAGCGCGACATTCATCGACACGGCATTGGCCAAGGACAGTTCCGCCCCGTGCTTGCGTACAGAATGCGTGCGCACAGCCTGAGGCATGTCAGGGGCAGACTCGTCCGCCGCCGATGCCAAGAAGAAGGATGGTCGTAGACCTGCCCAGATCAGCGGCAGGGATCTTGCTTGATGCGTCATGGTCCGGCTCCAAGTTCCATTGGTCTGACGGGATGACACCCTTGCCGGGCTTATTTGCGTGGCCGCCGCGCCAGGGGCTGACTTGTCCCCCACCTTGAAAGCCACCGTCATCCGAACAGTTTTTGTACAGAATCCTGGGGCCGAGGCCCTGGTCAACTCATTGATATACCTGGATATTTAAGACTCCAGGCAGCGGTTGAGGCACCAGAGTGCACCTCTTTATATAGGCCTGGACCTGTCAGTTCTGACAGGTCTCAACCCCCTTAACCGTATGGTGATCTGGACCCGAAACAATTGTTCGGGGTGCTGTTCATGTTCGCGTCGATCATCGAAATGCCGGAGTCCAACCAGGAAGCCTCGCGCAAGCTCGACGGCATGTTCAAGCTGCGTCACGAAGTCTTCAAGGAACGTCTCGATTGGGAAGTCGGCTCGCAGGCCGGCAAAGAGCGCGACATGTTCGATGATCTCGACCCGGTCTACATCGTCTGCGAACACCAGGGAGAAGTCCTGGGCTCGTGGCGCCTGTTGCAGACCACGCGCCCCTACATGCTGAAAGACGTGTTTCCCGAACTGCTGTACGGCCAGAAGGCCCCGGAAGCCCACGACGTCTGGGAGATCAGCCGGTTCGCCGTGTCCAAGCGCGTCGCCAACAATGAATCGCTCGGCACCATCAATACGGTGACCAACCTACTGCTGGAACAACTGTTCACCTTCGCCGCGCGCCGCGAGATTTCGCGCATCGTCGCCGTCGCCGACGTGCGGTTCGAACGCATCCTCAAGCGCGCCGGCCTGCTCACCCAGCGCTTCGGGCCTCCGATGCAGATCGGCGTGACGCGCGCCATATCGGGGTATGCCGATGTGTCGGACCTGAACGTCCGGCGCATGCGCCTCGGCAGCCGGGAGGCGCTCAAAGGCGATGCGCGCGAGCCAGGATTTATTCTTCCCGCGCAGCGCCTGAAAGCCGCTTAGGTTTTTTGAGACGTGTATGAGACCATGCGCCGGCGAACCGGTGTACGGAAGGTATGTTTCCAGAATGTCAGAGTCCAAAGTTCTTGCAGACCCGATGCCGGTGGCTGTCCTTAAGGAAAAGTCCCTTAAGGGAGCGCCCCTCAAGGGACCAAAGGGGCATCCGATCCTCGGGGTGCTGCCTATGCTGCGCGACGATACTCTCAATTTTTTGAAGCAGGTTTCACGCGACTACGGGGACTTGGTCCCACTGAGAATCCTCATGAGTACCGCTTATCTTCTTAATCACCCGGCGCATGTCGAGCATGTGCTGCAGAAAAATCACCGCAACTACAAGAAGTCCCCGATGGTGGGAAAGCTGCGCCCCGTGATGGGCGACGGCTTGCTCATCAGCGAGGGCGAGTTGTGGACGCGCCAGCGCAAACTGATCCAGCCATCGTTCCTCAAGGAACGCGTGGACGCGCTGGGGCAGCGCATGGTCGATGTGATCGACAAACACACCAAGCTTTGGGACGAATGCGCCGCCAGCGGCAAGCCGTTCAACCTGTCATGGGACGTCTCGGCGATCACGCTGGAGATCGCCTTCCAGACGATGTTCGACACCGGCCTCGGCGCCGATGCGCAAGGTTTCAAGGATGCGATGGCTATCGCACATGACGTCACCGCCGAGCGTGTCTGGAACCTGACCAGCCTCAGCGAGAAATTTCCGACCAAGCGCAACCGCGAATACAACGAGGCCATCGCCTATCTGCAAGGCATCTGCACGCGCATCATCAACGAGCGGCGCGCCAGCACGCATCGTTCGGATGACCTGCTGTCGATCTTGATGGAAGCGCGCGATGCCGACACCAACGAGGCCATGAGCGAACAACAGCTGCGCGACGAAGTGATGACCCTGATGGTCGCCGGACACGACACCACGGCGACCATGGTAGGCTGGGCCATCTACATGCTCGCGCAGCATCCCACGCACCTCGAGCGCATGCGCGACGAGGTCGATGCGCTGATGGCCGGACGTCTTCCCCAGGCGAGCGACATGAAGGGCCTGGACTACACCAAACGCATCTTGCAGGAGGTCGCGCGCCTGCGTCCGTCCATCTGGTGGTTTGCGCGCGTGGCGATCAACGACGACAACATCGCCGGCCAGCCGATCAAGGCGGGCACAACGGTGTTCATCTCGCAGTATCTGATCCAGACCCATCCGCAGATCTGGGACGACCCCGAGAAGTTCGACCCTGACCGCTTCCTGCCGGAGAACACTGCCGGCCGCTCGAAGTTCGCCTACTTCCCCTTCGGTGCCGGCCCGCGGGTCTGCATCGGCTCTGGTTTTGCGATGATGGAAATGGCCTTTGTGCTGGCCATGATCTTCCGGCGTTACGACGTCGAGATCACCTCGGACGAGCCGGTCTTTGGCAATCTGGTGACGCTGCGTCCGCATGAGGATATCTGGGCGCGCGCTAAGCCACGCCTCAGGCACTAAGGGATGGAAAGAAGCTTCGCTTTAAAGCGCGAACAGGCCCATGCCCATCGCCTTGGCGGCGGCGTGGGTCTTGTTGTGCACGCCGAACTTCTCCATCACGTTCTGGACGTGGAAGTTCACGGTGCGCTCGGAGATTTTGAGTATGCCTCCGATTTCCCAGGCGGTCTTGCCGGCTGCCGTCCAGCGCAGAATCTCGACTTCGCGATCCGTCAGTGGGATTGGCGGCGGAACGATCTCGCGCGCCTTCAAGGTGCGGCGCACGGCGTCGTTGAAATGATAGGCGATCACCTGGGCCTCAAACATCGTGGTGTCGGTGAGGCGCAGGAAGTCTTTGTCGGCCAGTTGCGAATACAGGCTGAAGATGCCGAATTCGCCGCGCGGTCCGTGGATGGGAATCACCAGGCCGCGGCGTATGCCGATCTCGCGGGCGTCGTCCATCATCTGAGCATCGCGGGTTGAGCGGTCGTTGGCGCGATAACTTTCCGTCCAGCGGATAGGCAGGCGCGAGGCCAGGCAATCCTTCATCACCGGATCGGCATCGGCGTAGGACTCTTCGACATAACGCTCGACCCACAGCGTCGAGACATTGGTCATGTAGATGACGCTGCTGGCGGTTTCCTTGAGCTTGCCGCCTTCAAGGTCCTCGGCGTCGACGCTGGCATAGGTGTAGGAATCAAATCCAATCGCTGACCAGGCAGCATTGAACTTGCTTTTGAACGCGCGCTCGCTGTTCAAGCCATCAAGGTCGGACAGGATATTGGCTACGTCGCCGCGCATCGACCGTTTTGCCCCCAGCATGCCCACGACAGTGTCGTGAGAGAGTCTCAGCAGCGGATTGAGAGGTCCCGCTTTGTTTTGACTCTGAACCATCCAGACAATAGTGGAGGCGGAAACGTGAATCAACGCTTGTTGTCGCAGCGGATAACACGGATATGTTGTATTCCGATCGCGCGAACCGCCAATCTGGCGGATTAACAACTACAGGTTATATTCTCTGCTAAATTGTAAGCGCCGCGGGAGCTAGGCCCGCGCGCTCTGCCCAGGCGTGGTCGTGCAAAAGGCAGGCATCACAGCGCCCGCAGGGCACCGGCTCCCCATGGGACCCGACTCCGGGCTCTGGGGCATAGCAGCTCCAGGTATCGCCGCGCTTCAGGCCCAAATCATGGGCGAGGGCGGCGATCTCGGGTTTGGTCAGGGTGACCAGGGGAGCGACGATGCGCGGCGGGTTGGGCACGGCCTCGGCCCACATGGTGCGAAAGGCTTCGAGGAAAGACTCGCGGCAATCCGGATAGCCCGAGTAGTCCACCGCGTTGACGCCGAGCCAGACTTCCGTTGCGCCGATGCCGGCGGCTTCGGCGCAGGCCAGGGCCAAGAATACCGCGTTGCGGCCGGGCACGAAGGTCGGCGCGATGCCGGACTTCATCTCGGCGACGCTGCGGTCCTTGGGAATCTCGATGGCAGGTTTTTTCCAGCCGACGTCGAGCACATGGCGGTCGATGCCAAAGCGTGCGCATTGCCGCGCCGCGTAAGCGAGTTCGACGTCGTGGCGCTGGCCATAGCCGATACCCAAACTATAGGGCATTCGCCCATGTTTGCGCGCCAGCAGCAGGCAGACGGTGGAATCAAGACCACCTGAATGCAGCACCACGCAACGCGGCTCGGACGGCGTCATGTGATGTCGTAGCGACAGGATTCGCCCAGGGTCGGGCGGCGTACGGTGACGCTGGCGAGCTGCGGGAAATGCGGGCGCAATTCGCCGGCGATCCAGGCGGCTAGGTTCTCGAGCGACGGCGTGCCGAGGCCCGCGATATCGTTGAGGAAGCGGTGATCGAGCTTTTCGCGCACGGCCTTGATCGTCGCGGCCACGGCTTCGAAGTCGGCGACACAGCCTGTCGCGGGATCAGGTTCGCCGACCAGCTCGACTTCCACCTTGAAGGAATGCCCATGAATACGGGTGTTCTCGTGGCCTTCGGGCTTGTGGCCGAAATAATGCGCGGCCTCGAAACCGAACTCTTTGACGATGTGAAACGGGCCGGCCATGACTTCAGGTAATTCCCAGATATTTATGCGTCTGCAGCGACAGGCGCCACTTGGGGTGGGCCAGGCAATAGTCAATCGCCCGCGTGCTGTTGGCGGCGCGCGCCGGCCCGTCCATGGGCTGCAGGAACCAATGCTCGAATTTCAAACCTTCATAGCGCTCGGGTGCTACGCCGGCTTGCGGGTAGACCAGCTTCAGTTCGTCGCCGGTGGTGAGCACCAGTTCGGCGTCGGCCTTGGGGCTGACGCAAATCCAATCCAGTCCCTTGGGCGGGGCAAGTGTGCCGTTGGTTTCCACCGCGACCTTGAAGGCCCGCGCGTGCAGGGCGGCGATCAGGTCTTCGTTCAGCTGCAGCAAGGGCTCGCCGCCGGTGCAGACGACGAAGCGCTGCGCGCCCCCATTACCTTTCCAGGCCGCGCTGATGGCATCGGCGAGGGAGCCGGCGGTCTCGAACTTGCCGCCGCCCACGCCATCGGTACCGACAAAATCGGTGTCGCAAAACTTACAGACGGCCTCGGCGCGGTCGGCCTCGCGTCCGCTCCACAGGTTGCAGCCGGCGAAGCGGCAGAACACCGCCGGTTTGCCGGTGTTCGCACCTTCGCCCTGCAGCGTGTAGAAAATCTCTTTGACCGCGTAAGTCATGAATTGGTCGGACATCCTTGGGGCCGATTCGGGGGTTCACATACCCCTTCAGGCCTCAAGAATCCAGGATTTGCCTAGGCACAGCGTCTAGGTCCAGGTGAGCAGGCCGGCATTGGCACCGCACATACATGTGGCCAAGGTGCCCGAAATCAGGGTGCGGGGCGCCAGGGCGACGATTTCCGCACGCCGTTCCGGCGCCATGACCACCAGGCCGCCGATCATGATGCCAAGCCCCGAGAAATTGGCGAATCCGGCCAGGGCAAAAGTCATGATCAGCCGCGTGCGGGCCGAGAGCGTGCCCTCGGGCAGCTTGGCCATGTCGGCGTAGGCGATCAGTTCATTGAGGACGGTCTTGGTGCCGAGCAGGCTACCCGCGGCCTGGGCTTCGGACCAGGGAACACCCATCAACAGGGCCAATGGCGACATCACCCAGCCGAACATGCGTTGCAGCGTCAGCGGTGAGCCAAAGACATCCGGAAAGAGACCGATGATGCCGTTGCAGATGCTGACCAGAGCCACGAGCACGATCAGCATCGCGGTGACGGTGATGACCAGCTGCACGCCTTCTGTCGTGCCGCGCGTGATGACCGACATCATGTTGTCGCCGGGCTCGCGCGGCAGAACCACGACGGTCTCCTCTCCTGCCAGGCGCGGCAGGTTCGGATCTTCAGGCACCATGATGTAGGAGATGACGATGGCCGCCGGTGTCGCCAGGATGGAGGCGATCAGAATCTGGCCAAGCGGGTTGACGACAATGTCTTTGAGGATCGTGGCGTAAAGTACCATGACCGACCCGGCGACTGTCGCCATGCCCCCGGTCATGATGATGAACAGGCCGGCCTTGGACTCGGTGCGCAGGTACGGCTTGATAATCAAGGGTGCCTCGACCATGCCGACAAAGATGTTCATGGTGGCGGCAACGCCGACGGGACCATCCACGCCGATGGTCCGGCGCAGGATCCAGGCAAAGCCGTGGACGATGGCCGGGATGATGTTCCAATGGAACAAGAGCGCCGAGATGGCGCTGATGACCAGGATCAGCGGCAGGGCCTGAAAGGCCAGCACGAATGAGGCCGCCGGGTTGGTGACGGTGTAAGGCGTCTCGCCGCCGCCCAGGTAGCCGAAAACAAAGGCTGTGCCGACGCGCGTGGCATCGGTCAGGCCGGAGACCGCGTCGTTGAGGCTGGCAAAGGCACGCTGGACCGCCGGCACTTCGATGAGCAGGACAGCCAGGACCATTTGAAGCCCGATCCCCCAGGCCACCGACTTCCAGGGCACGTCGCGCTTTCGTTCACTGAGCAGCCAGGCCAGCCCGATAATGCCGACCATCCCCAACGCACTTTGCAGCGGCAACATTATGTATTCTCCATCGCCCGCGTTAGCTTTGTCGCAAGTGCCGCGAAAAACAATAGAAATCGAGGCTTTTGCGCGCTTTGGCCTTGGCTCCGACGTCCGTTATGCTCGCCTCATGAAGCTCGGTCTGATCGCTGCCGTCCTGTTTCTTGCCAGCTATGCCGCCGTGAACGGCGGTTTCGGGCCCCAACCGCTGCGTCTGCTGATTCCGGTTCTGGTGGCCGTGGCCAGCGCCCTTGGCGCAGGGCTGGTTATGCGCCGCAGACCGGGCCGCAAGCCCCCGGGTATCGTGTCGCTCGACATGCCCGCACCGCCTCAACCTCTCAGCCGAGCAGCGCGTCTGCAGATGCCCCCAATCCCCCCTGCTGACCGGCCCGGCGGCGGCAGGGCGCGTAAGTTGTTCTAGTATGCACGTATGCTTATGATCGTCACAAATATTTCACGTAACTGTCGCGAGGCCCTTTCATATTTGCCGTAGACCATCTGTGTTAGCCTGACGCCTGCACCCGTACCGGAATATCGCGATGAACCATGGTGAACACACCGTTTCGTCCTTCGACAACGACCTGGCACAGCTTGAGCGCCGGGTGCTGGAGATGGGCGGCCTGGCCGAATCCCAGCTCCAGGGCGCCATGAACGCGCTGCTGAAAAGCGACGTCGACGTCGCCGAGCGCATTATCGCGCGCGATCCTGAACTGGACGAATGCGAGCGTAAGATCGAGGCGAGCGCGCTGTCGATCATCGCGCGGCGCCAGCCCATGGCGAATGACCTGCGCTATGTCTTCGGCAACGTCAAAATTGCAGGCTCCTTGGAACGTATCGGCGACTATGCCAAAAACATCGCCAAACGCACGATTATCCTGTCGCGCCATCCGAGCATCGCCGTGCCCCAGGATATGGGGGCGCTCGGCGCTTCGGCACAGCGCACCGTGCGCGATGTGATGGATTCCTTCACGACGCGGGATGCGCAGAAGGCCGAGATGGTCTGGCAACTCGACCACCAGATCGACGATCTGGTCGGGCGTGTCATGCGTCAGGTGATTTCACGCATGTCGCAAGACATGATAAAGCCGAAAAGAGATCCCGAAGAGATCGAGTGCTCGACGCATCTGCTGTTCATCACCAAGAACCTTGAACGGATTGGTGATCACGCCACCAATATCGCCGAGGTCATCCAGTTCCAGATGTCGGGCGGATGGAAAACCACGCCGCGTCCCAAGGGCGATGACTTCCAGTCGAGCGCCGGCTAAGCGGCTTTAGACCTTCGTCAGCTTGGATTCGAAGACGTGGGCTTCGAGGGGCTTTGAATAGAAAAAGCCCTGGATGCTGT
>CANJPG010000048.1 GCA_947476065.1 Fidelibacterota bacterium | reverse complement strand
TACACTGGTTTAGCAAACCAGCGCCTTAAGCCACTCGGCCATCTCTCCAGCGCCTGGACATAAGGCCGATATCGCGGGCCGGGTCCGCAGGAGGGCGGAATGTGGCCGCTCCATCCCGGGTTGTCAACCCGCCCCTAGAGCCCTGAAAGCCGCCCCGAAGCTGACAGGACGGGTAATAAAAATGATACCTTTTCATAAGCATAGCCAATCGATTGGCGCCCTATGCGTCGGCGCCATCCTGCTGCTCGCAGGGCCCCCAAGCAGGAGCCACGGCCAACGGCGCCCCGAGATGGGCTGGGCGGGAGAACATGCACTGGGCGGCAGGTTGGCCACTGGAAACTCCGATCGCCAGGCCCTCGCTAACGCCAAGTTCGCCAACAAAACACTGATCACCGGCGACAACCAGCGTCTTAAGGTCGAGGACACGCTATCGTTGACGAGCACGATCATCCGCGACAGCGCCCTCCGCGCATCGATCAACGCACGCTACAATACCAATCCGCCGGGAACGGCCGTGAAGAAAGTGGATTCGCTGAGCAAGGTTGACGTGGATTATTCCTTCTAGGCGCGCGGCGAAGGAGCCCCTCTACTTGCAGACGTCCGGGGGAACATCGGCCGCCGGCGTCACGACATAGAGACCATCCTTGCTGGCAGCGGTAAAGACCGCCTGCTCAGGTGTATATCCTTCCGGCCGCGCGATGGCGCCAAGATCACCCCAGAACGTGTAATAAACCTGGGCGTCGATCACGCTGTCGCCCTTGAGCAGAACAATCAGCTGGTAGCGCTGGTCCTTGACCATTTCCGCGGCCCAGTCATCGAGGCCCTTCGTGGGCCATTTCGCTTCGTTTAAGGCCGCCACTCCGCGCGGATCCTGGCCGGCGGCAACGATCACAACACGATCCCAAGATTGGCGCACGACCTTGGCGACACAAATATAAGGTGAGTCGGCTAGTCCGCGCGGCGAGGCTTCGCGGGTGTCGCGCGGCAAGGGCGCATCAGGATCGGCTGCGGCGCGCAAAGCTATGTCGGCGCCCAGATCGTGCAGCCACGCCGGCGGGATATACGGCAGGTACAGAAACCAGCCCGCCACGAGGAAGACGCCGAAGCCCACGATGAGCAGCGAACCACTGCTGAACAGTTTGCGGCGCTGCGAACCCGGATCCTCGGCGGAGGGGTCTATCAAGATTTTAGCTTCTTCCTGAGAAGTTCGCCGCACACGCCGGGGTTGGCTTTGCCTTGCGTTGCCTTCATGACTTGCCCGACAAACCAGCCCATCAATTGCTCTTTGCCGCTTCGATACTGTTCAACCTTGTCGGCATTCTGCGCGATGATCTGATCGATCGCTGCATCGATGGCGCCGGTGTCGGTGATTTGCTTCATCCCGCGCTCTTCGACGATGGCGTCGGGCGCATTGCCGGTCTCGGCCATGATCTCGAACACTTCCTTGGCCATGCGCGACGACAGGGTGTTGTCGGCGATCAGGTCTAGCAGGCGGCCGAGGTTCTTGGCGCTGACGGGGCTGTCGCCGATTGCAACGCCGCGGGCATTGAGCACGCCGAACAGGTTGCTGCTGACCCAGTTGTTGGCGAGCTTGGCGTCGCGACCCTTGGCGACCTCTTCGAAATAGAGCGCATTTTCCTGCTCGGCCACCAGCACGCCCGCGTCATATGCCGAAAGGCCGTAGTCTTTTATGAAGCGCGCTTGTTTGTCGTCAGGCAACTCGGGCAACTTTGACTTAATGGCGGCGACAAAGGCGTCGTCGAACTCAAGTGGCTGCAGGTCGGGATCGGGGAAATAGCGGTAATCATGCGCGAATTCCTTCGAGCGCATGGGCCGTGTCTCGCCCTTATTGGAATCGTAAAGCCGCGTTTCCTGATTGATCGACCCGCCGCTTTCATACACGTCAACGTGACGCATGGCCTCGTGTTCGATGGCCTGCATCACAAAGCGTACCGAATTGACATTCTTGATCTCACAGCGCGTACGCAGTTCCGTTGACCCCACCGGGCGCACCGAGACGTTGGCATCGCAGCGCATGGAACCCTCTTCCATGTTGCCGTCGCAGGTGCCGAGGTAGCGCAGGATCGAGCGCAATTTCTTGAGGTACAGCCCAGCCTCTTCCGGCGAACGCAGGTCGGGCTTGGACACGATCTCCATCAGCGGCACGCCGGCGCGGTTGAGGTCGATGAAGGTCTTGCTGGGGTGCATGTCATGCACCGACTTGCCTGCATCCTGCTCCAGATGCAGGCGTTCGATGCCGATGGCCCGCGTCGTGCCGTCGGGCATATCGAGGATCAACGTGCCCTCGCCCACGATCGGCATGTCGTATTGGCTGATCTGGTAGCCTTGCGGCAGGTCGGCGTAGAAATAATTTTTGCGCGCGAAAACGCTGCGCTGGTTGATCTTGGCCTTCAGGCCCAGGCCAGTACGCACCGCCTGCTCGACCGCGTGCGCATTGATCACCGGCAGCATGCCCGGCATGCCGGCATCGATGAACGACACTTGTGTATTGGGTCCGGCGCCAAATTCCGTCGGCGCGCCCGAGAACAGCTTGGATTTCGAGATGACCTGAGCATGCACCTCAAGCCCGATCACCACTTCCCACTGGCCGGTTTCGCCTTTGATGACGTAGCTCATGGGGCCCCCTTCAAGAAGGGGAACTTGGCGGCGTCTTCCAGCACCTGGCAGACGCTGAACATGGTTTCTTCGTCCCAGCGCTTGGTCAGCACCTGTAGGCCCAGCGGCAACCCTTCGCTGTTGAGGTCCGCCGGAACCGACGCACCCGGAATACCCGCAAGGGATGCCGGCACGGTGAACACGTCGTTGAGGTACATGGCGACGGGGTCGTCCTGCTTGTCGTGCAAACCGAAGGCCGCCGACGGCGCCGTCGGCGTCAGGATGGCGTCGCATTTCTCGAAGGCTTCGGTGAAATCGCGGGCGATCAGCGCGCGGACCTTCTGGGCCTTGAGGTAATAGGCGTCGTAATAACCGGCGGACAGCACATAGGTGCCGATAAGGATGCGGCGTTTGACTTCGGTGCCGAACCCGGCGGCGCGGGTTTTGGCGTACATCTCGTCGAGGGTTTTGCCCTCCACGCGCTGACCAAAACGCACGCCATCATAGCGGGCGAGGTTCGAGGATGCCTCCGCTGGCGCCACTATATAATAAGTGGGCAGCGCCGATTTGGTGTGCGGCAGGCTGATCTCGACGGTCGTCGCGCCAGCGTCCTTGAGCCATTGAATGCCTTTGTCCCATAGGGCGGCGACTTCAGCATTCAGTCCATCGGGGCGATATTCATTGGGAATGCCGATGCGCAGGCCCTTCACGCCCTTGCTCAGGGCGGCCTCGAAGTCCGGCACCGCGAGCGGCGCCGACGTGGAATCCTTCGGATCATGCCCGCACATGACTTTGAGCATAATAGCCGCATCGCGCACGGTGCGCGTCATGGGACCAGCCTGATCGAGCGAACTGGCAAAGGCGACAATGCCCCAGCGCGAGCAGCGCCCGTAGGTCGGCTTCACACCGACGATGCCGCAGAAGGACGCGGGCTGGCGGATCGATCCGCCGGTGTCGGTACCAGTAGCGCCCATGGCGAGGCACGCCGAGACGGCTGTGGCCGAACCGCCCGAAGAACCGCCGGGCACCAGATCGTCAGCGCGGCCTTTCGCCTTCCATGGGCTCTTCACCGGGCCAAAATAGCTGGTCATGTTCGACGAGCCCATTGCGAACTCGTCGAGGTTCAGTTTGCCGAGCATCACCGAACCGGCGTCACGCAGTTTCTGGCTGACGGTGCTTTCGTACTGCGGCTTGAAGCCTTCGAGGATATGCGAGGCCGCGGTGGTCTGCACACCTTCGGTGCAGAACAAATCCTTGATGCCGAGCGGAATGCCTTCGAGCGCCCCGGCCTTGCCGCTTTGGATGCGGACATCGGCGGCTTTGGCACGCTCGCGTGCGACATCCGGTGTCGTCACGATGAAGGCGTTGAGGTCCCGGGCCTTGTCCATCGCCGCGAGGTGGGCGTCGGTCAGCTCAAGGGCAGTGAAGTCTTTCTTCGCCAGCCGCGCGCGTGCAGCAGCGATGGTCATTGCGGTCAGGTCTGTAAAATCGGGCACGCCCTACTCCACGACTTTGGGCACGCCGAAGAACCCGTCCTGGGCGTCGGGCGCATTGGCCAGCACCGCGTCGACCTTGCCGCCGTCGGTGACGGCATCGGGGCGCCAGGGGAGCTTAAGGTCGGTTCCGCCGCTCATGGGGGCAACGCCGTCGGTATTGACCTCGGCCAGCTGCTCGATCCATTTCAGGATGCCGGACAGCTGTTGGACGGTGGACTCAAGATCGGTCTCCGGCACGTCGATGCGCGCCAGAGTGGCGATCTTCCGAACGGTGGCTTTATCCAGCGACATCCGCTAATGGTCTCCAAACGCGCCAAATTCCTCAATCGGTGGCAAGTCCGTAACATCCACTATGGCGATCTGCAAGCCCAGCGAACTTAAGGCGAAATTGGCCCGGAATCAGACCATTTTGGGCCTGGATCTGGGAACCAAGACCATTGGCACGGCCCTGTCCGACACCACTTATATAATAGCCTCGCCGCTTGTGACGATTGCCCGGCGCAAATTCAGTCAGGACGCCGCCGAGCTAGAGGCCCTCATCGCCAAATATAATGTGGGGGCCTTGGTCCTGGGCCTGCCCGTGGAGATGGACGGCGCCGAGGGACCCCGCGCCCAGTCGACCCGTTCCTTTGCCGCGGAATTCCTTAAACGCCGCGACCTGCCTATCGCCTTCTGGGATGAGCGCTTATCCACCGCCGCCGTCCAGCGTATGCTGACCGACGAGGCCGATATGTCCCGCAAACGCAGGGCCGAAGTGGTCGATAAAACCGCGGCCGCCTATATCCTGCAAGGCGCCTTGGAGTCCCTGCGCAATGCGCCACTCTAGCTTGCTCCACTTTAGCTTGCCCAGGCGAGGCCGCATGCCTATAGTCCGCGCTTATGCGTGATCCGGCATTCCCGCACCGTCATCTCCTCGGCATCGAGGGGCTAACTCCCGCAGAAATCAACTATTTACTGGACCTTTCGGACCGCTACGTGGACGTCAACCGCGGCGCCGAGAAGACCAGCGGTGCGTTGGCGGGACGCACCATCGTCAATCTGTTCTTCGAAAACTCGACGCGCACGCGCACCTCATTTGAGCTGGCGGCCAAACGCCTGGGCGCCAATGTCATCAACATGCAGGTTGAAAGCAGCTCAGTGTCCAAGGGCGAGACGCTGATCGACACCGCCGTGACGCTGAACGCCATGCACCCGGACGTGCTGGCGGTGCGCCACCCGGATTCTGGCGCCGTCAAACTGCTGGCCGACAAGGTCAACTGCGGCGTGGTCAACGGCGGCGACGGCAGCCACGAACACCCGACCCAGGCCCTGCTCGACGCGCTCACCATCCGCCGCCGCAAGGGCAAGCTGAACGGATTGTTGGTTGCCATCTGCGGCGACGTGCTGCACAGCCGCGTCGCCCGCTCCAACTTCCTCCTGCTGCTGACCATGGGGGCCCGCGTGCGCATCATCGCGCCGCGCACGCTGATCCCAACGGCGGTTGACCGCCTGGGCGTCGAGGTCTTCACCGATATGACCGCCGGTCTCAAGGACGTAGACATCGTCATGATGCTGCGTGTGCAGAACGAACGCATGCGCGGAAGCTTCATTCCGTCGGTGCGCGAATACTTCCACTTCTTCGGCCTGGACCGCGAGAAGCTGGCCCAAGCCAAGCCCGACGCGCTGATCATGCATCCGGGCCCCATGAACCGCGGCACGGAAATCGATTCCGACGTCGCCGATGACGTCGAGCGCAGCGTCATCCGCGAACAGGTCGAGCTGGGCGTCGCCGTGCGTATGGCCGTGCTGGAAGTTCTCGCGAAGAACGCGATGGCCCATAACGCCAGCAACACCCGCGTTCTGGGAAGGACGGGCACATGAGCGTCGCCAAACCAGGCCGCGTTGCCTACGTCAACGCCCGCGTGCTTGACCCGGCCAGCAACCACGACGGCCCCGGCGAAGTGCTGACCAGCGGCGAAGAGATCGTCGATGTTGGCCGCAAGCTGTTCGACGGCAAGTTGCCAGCCGATGTGACCGTGGTTGATTGCCAGGGCCATTGTATCGGGCCGGGCCTCGTCGATATGCGCGTGCAGCTGCGCGAGCCGGGTGAAGAACACAAAGAAAGCCTGAAAAGCGCCTGCGAGGCAGCCGTCGCCAGCGGAGTGACGACAATGGTCTGCCTGCCTAACACCAATCCGATCATGGACGACGAACCTACGCTGGAGTTCGTTGCCCGCCGTGCGCGCCTGCTCGCACTGACTAAGGTGTATTGCTACGGCGCCGTCACCAAGGGCCTGCTCGGAAAGGAACTGGCCGAGATGGGTCTGCTCGCCGAGGCGGGCGCCCTGGCCTTCACCGACGCCACGCGCGCCATCGCCGACGCCCAGGTCATGCGCCGCGCCCTGCAATACTGCGCCACCTTCGGCCTGATGATCATTCAGCATCCGGAAGAGCCCACGCTGGCCACCGGCGTCATGAATTCCGGTGAAATCGCCACGCGCATGGGATTGGCGGGCATCCCCCGGGAAGCCGAGATCATCATGCTGGAGCGCGACATCCGCCTCGTGGCCATGACCGGAGGGCGCTACCACGCCGCGCATATTTCGACGGCGGACAGTGTTGAGATCATCGCCCGCGCCAAGGCCGACGGCCTTAAAGTCACCTGCGATACCGCACCGTTCTACTTTGCGCTGAACGAAATGGCCGTCGGTGATTACCGCACCTTCGCCAAGCTGTCGCCGCCCTTGCGCGCCGACGAGGACCGCCGCGCCATCGTCGAGGGTCTAAAGTCGGGTGTCATCGACGCCATCGCAAGCGACCACGCGCCACAGGATTCGGACAGCAAACGCCTGCCCTTCCCGCAGGCGGCCTTCGGCGGCAGCGGCCTCGAAACCCTGCTCGCGGTCTCGCTCGACCTCTATCACAACGAAGACATGACCCTGCTTGAAGTCCTGCGCCGCCTGACATCGGCGCCGGCTGACCTGCTGGGCCTTGAAGCCGGGCGTCTCGCCAAAGGCCGTAAGGCCGACCTGACCATCTTCGATCCGGCCGAAGGCTGGAAAGTGATCGCCGACAAATTCAAATCCAAGTCCAAGAACACGCCCTTCGACGGCCGGCCGGTCCAAGGCCGCGTGCTGCGCACGGTCGTCGATGGCCGCATCGTTTTCAACGACATGCCGGACGCGGGCGAGCTCAAACGCACCGCCCAAGCGCGCTGATCGATGCCCGCCGACTTTCCGCTGTGGGCTTACGCGGCCGGCGCCGTCATCGGATATCTTTTGGGCTCCATCCCGTTCGGCCTGGTTCTTACGCGCGCCGCCGGCCTTGGTGACATTCGCAGCATTGGTTCCGGCAACATCGGCGCGACCAATGTGCTGCGCACCGGCCACAAGGGCCTGGCCTTAGCCACATTGCTGCTCGACGGCGGCAAAGGCGCCATCGCCGTGCTGCTGGTCAAACTTCTGTTCGGCGGTGAGGCCGTGCCGTTGGCCCTGGTCACGGGCGCTGCGGCCGTGATCGGCCATAACTTTCCGGTGTGGCTTAAATTCAAAGGCGGCAAAGGTGTCGCCACCACATTCGGCCTCATGATCGCAGCCGCCCCCGTTGTCGGCGTGATGGCCTGTCTGACCTGGGTCGTGGTTGCCGCGATCTTCCGCATCTCGTCATTGGCGGCTCTTGTCGGCTTGGCGCTCGCGCCGGTTTATGCATTTTTCATGGGACGCTTCGACGAAGCCATTGCGTTCGCGGCCCTTGGACTACTCGGCTGGCTGCGTCACCACGCCAATCTGCGCCGCCTGATAAAAGGCGAAGAACCGCGCATCGGCGCCAAATCAAAAACCTGAGGCGCTGAGATGCCGGCTCTTTCATCAAAGGAACTGGCTTACGCGGACCTCATCGACTGGAACAGACTGGCGCGCACGCCGGGTGTGGGCGGCAAGACATTCCGCGGCTTGCTGCAACGTTTTGGCGCAGCCGGCGAGGCCATTGCACATCAGGCCGAATGGGGCGGGCGCCAAAAAGGCGCAGAGGTGCAAAAACCCGCTGCGGCCGAACAGGAGTTCGCCGCCGCACAGAAAGCCGGACTTCACTACCTGCGCCTTAATGACCCATGTTATCCCGCGCCCCTGGCCGCCCTCGACGATGCGCCCCCGTTGTTGTTGATCAAAGGTAATCCGGAAGCGTTGAAAACACCTCTCATCGCCATCGTCGGCGCGCGCAACGCGACCATCAATGGCCGCAAGTTCGCAAAGGTCTTGGCGGCCGATTTGGCCAAGGCCGGCTATGGCGTGATCTCCGGCATGGCCCGCGGCATCGACGGCGCCGCCCATGAGGGCGCTCTGACGGCCGGCGTCACAGTGGCGGTTTTGGCAGGCGGTACCGACGTCATCTATCCGCCGGAACACCGTGACCTGCACCAGCGCATAGCCGAGACAGGCGCCGTTATCTCCGAAATGCCGCCGGGGACTGAGCCCCAGGCGGCGTTCTTCCCCCGCCGCAACCGATTAATCTCCGGCGCAAGCCAGGGCGTGGTGGTCGTCGAAGCCACGCCGCGGTCTGGGTCTTTGATCACGGCGCGCTTCGCCGCGGAGCAGGGCCGCGACGTTTTTGCCGTTCCTGGCTCGCCCTTAGACCCCCGCGCCCATGGTCCCAATGGCTTGATTCGGGACGGCGCCGTATTAATCCAATCTGCGGACGATATTATTCAAGAACTACAATCTTTACGTGCTATCTCCACGAATATTTCTTCGGCTTCGCCAGGCCGGGATCAAGTTCCTGATATTAAAGAAGAAATAGAGGTGGGCGATATCCGCCGCCGGATCGAGGCGGCCCTAGGGGCAACGCCTGCTGCTGTTGACGAACTGGTGAGGCAGTGCCAAGTGTCACCCGCCGTCCTGGCCACGATCTTGCTCGAACTGGAGCTGGCTGGACGGCTTGAGAGGTTGCCTGGCAACCGCGTGGCGTTAATCGGAACGGTTTGAATTTTTTAACTTTTCCGCGCTAACAGCCAGAATTCACACGCCTGACAATACCCCAAACACGGCATCGCCGCCGGGGTTGGGCGCGCGAAACGGACAAGAAATGGACGTCTTATTATGAAGGTCGTGATCGTCGAATCCCCGGCCAAAGCCAAGACCATCAACAAGTATCTTGGGGATGGTTTTAAGGTCCTGGCGTCCTATGGGCATATCCGCGACCTGCCGCCCAAAGACGGCTCCGTGCGCCCCGACGAAGACTTCGCCATGGACTGGGAAGTCGACAGCGGCTCGCAGAAACACATCAAAGACATCATCGATGCCCTGAAGGGCGCCGACGGCGTCATTCTCGCAACCGACCCTGACCGCGAGGGCGAGGCCATCTCCTGGCACGTGCAGGACGAACTCAATCGCCGCAAGGCCTTGACCGGCATGACCGTCAAGCGCGTCACCTTTAATGCCATCACCAAGAACGCCGTGCTGGAAGCCATGGAGCATCCGCGCGACGTCGACCAGCAGCTGGTGGACGCCTATTTGGCGCGCCGGGCACTCGATTATCTGGTGGGCTTCACCCTTTCGCCGGTCCTGTGGCGCAAGCTGCCGGGCAGCAAATCCGCCGGCCGCGTGCAATCGGTCGCCTTGCGTCTGATCTGCGAGCGCGAGCTGGAAATCGAGAAGTTCAAGGCCGAAGAGTATTGGACCGTCGCCGCCGATATGAACACCGACAAGGCGGAGAAATTCGCCGCGCGGTTGACGCACTTTGAAGGCCAGAAACTCGACAAATTCGACCTGAACGACGCGGCAAAAGCCGAACGTGCAGCCGCCGCCGTACGCAGCGGCAAGTTCACGGTGACGAGTGTCGAGAAGAAAACCAAACAGCGCCGCCCTTACGCGCCCTTTACCACCTCCACCCTGCAGCAAGATGCCTCGCGCCGGCTTTATTTCTCGGCCCGCCAGACCATGGACATCGCGCAGAAGCTGTATGAAGGCTTCGAGATCGACGGCGAGACCGTTGGTCTCATTACCTATATGCGTACCGACGGCGTGCAGATGGACGGCGAGGCCATCACCTCGGTGCGCAAGCTCATCGGCGAGCGTTACGGCGCCAAGTTCATTCCCGAATCCCCGCGCGTATATAAGAGCAAAGCCAAGAACGCCCAAGAAGCCCACGAGGCCATCCGTCCGACCGATGCCAACCGCACGCCAGAAAGCATCGCGCGCTACGTCTCCGCCGACCAGTTGAAGCTTTACGAGCTGATCTGGAAGCGCACCATGGCGAGCCAGATGGAATCCGCTGTGCTGGATCAGGTGTCGGTGGTCTCTGCCACTGCCGATCAGCAGACGCTTTTGCGCTCCAGCGGCTCAACCATCGTTTTCAAAGGCTACATGGAAGTCTACGACGACACCTCGGCCGCGGTCGCCGGCGAACCCGCCGAGGGCGAAGAAGAAGCCATGGGCAACCTGCTGCCGGTCATGACTGAAGGCCAGAAGCTCGATGTCGCCGCCGTCACGCCCGAACAGCATTTCACCCAGCCGCCGCCCCGCTTCTCGGAAGCCAGCCTGGTCAAGTCGCTGGAAGAAAAAGGAATTGGCCGTCCTTCCACCTACGCGTCGATCATTCAGGTGCTGCAGGACCGTAAATACGTGCGCATGGATAACCGCCGCTTCATTCCCGAAGACCGCGGCCGCGTTGTCATCGCCTTCCTCGAAAGCTTCTTTGGCCGCTACGTCGAATACAACTTCACCGCCGATCTGGAAAACCAGCTGGACGAGATTTCCAGCGGCAATCTGGATTGGAAAAAGGTCCTCGCCGACTTCTGGCGCGATTTCATTGGCGCCATCGACGGCACCAAGGATCTGACGCGCACCGCCGTCATCGACGCCCTAGATAGCCTGCTTGAGCCGCACCTGTTCCCGGTCAAGGCCGACGGCACCAATCCGCGCAAGTGCCCGGCGTGCAGCGACGGCCGCATCGGCTTGAAGTTCGGCAAGTTCGGCGCCTTCATTGGCTGCAGCAAATACCCCGAATGCCGCTACACCCGCCCGCTCGGCGCGCCGGAGCCCGGCGAAGGCCATGTGCTGGATGGTCCGAAGGAACTGGGTCTCGATCCGAAGACCGGACTCAAAATCACCCTGCGTGTGGGACCCTATGGTCCTTACGTTCAGTTAGGCGGCGAAGAAGTAGCGCCCGCCCCGCCGCCTCCCGTGGCCGAGGAAGTCGGTCCCGACGGCAAAAAGAAGCGTAAGAAAAAAGCCGCGCCCAAGGATAAGCCGAAGCGCGCCTCTCTGCCGAAAGGCACCGACATCAACGACGTCGATCTGGAGAAGGCTTTGAAGCTGCTCTCGCTGCCGCGCGAGATCGGGGTTGAGCCGGAATCAGGTGAAATGATTTTGGCCGGGATCGGCCGCTTCGGGCCCTATCTGAAGGTCGGTCCGCGCTACCAGTCGCTGCCCAAGGATGACGACATCCTGGAAATCGGCCTCAACCGCGCGATCGTGGTATTGGCCGAAGGTAAAGAGCGCGCGGGCAAACGCGGCGGCGCAGGTGCGAAGAACATCGGCAACCATCCCGAAGACGGGCGCGCCATCACCCTGCGCTCAGGCCGTTTCGGCGCCTACGTACAACATGGCCAGATCCGCGCCACGCTGCCCAAAGACATAGATGCCGCAACGCTCAGCGTAGACTCAGCCGTCGCGTTGCTTATCGCTAAGGCCGCTAAAGGCGGCGCGGGCGTGAAAGCGCCCAAGAGCAAAGCCGCCAAAGAAGACGCCCCCATTGCCAAGGCCGCGAAAGCTGCCAAGGCGACCAAGGCTAAAGCCAAAACGAAGGCCAAATCCCCCGCACGCAAGGCGGCGGAATAAGGATTGGCACGTCCCCCTAACCCGCGTGGCACTAAAGCGGCCAATGGCCGCAAAGCCGCGCGGTCATCACCTCAGACAAAGAAGAACGACAACTTTATGAAGCTTCCCAGCAAGGAAGAGATCCTTGCGTATATCCGCGATTCCAAAACCCAAGTCGGCAAGCGCGAGATCGCACGCGCATTCAATATCAGAGGCCCGGCGAAGATCGCCCTGAAGGCCCTCCTCAAGACCCTCACCACCGAAGGCGACGTCGAACCCGGCCCCAAACGCCACGTCGGCGCGCCAGGCGCCCTGCCCCCGGTCGATGTCATCGACATCACCCACACCGACAAAGACGGCGACCTCTTCGGCAAGCCGGCGAAATGGGAGTCCAGCACCCCGCCGCCCGTCATCCTGGTCGTCCAGCCGCGCACACGCGGCAGCGTCAAAGGCAAATACAAACCGCTGACCGTCGGGGTGGGCGACCGTATCCTGGCGAAGATCCTGCCCGCCGGCGACGACGCCTACGAAGCCCGCCCCATCAAGAAACTCACTGCCGCACCGGCCCGCCTATTGGGCGTCTATGAATTCGACGGCGAACGCGGCCGCTTGCGGCCTGCCGACAAAAAGTACCGTCACGAGGTCGCAATCGGGCGTAAGGATGCGGGCACCGCGGAAGATGGCGATTTGGTTGCCGTCGAGGTTTACGAAGCGCCGAACTACGGCCCGCAAAGGGCCCGCGTCATCGAGCGCCTTGGCCCGATGAACGCCGCCAAGAACCTCAGCCTGATCGCTATTCACACGCAGGGCATTCCACATACCTTCAACGATGCCGCCGTAAAGCAAGCGGCCGACGCCAAGGCAGCGCCCTTGGACGACCGTGTCGATTTGCGGAATGTTCCGCTGGTCACCATCGACGGCGAAGACGCGCGCGACTTCGACGATGCGGTCTTCGCCGAGCCCGACACCGATCCGGCCAACCCGGGCGGTTGGCACCTGCTCGTGGCCATCGCCGATGTCGCCTGGTACGTGCGCGCGGGCGACCCCCTCGATCGGGATGCCTATACCCGCGGCAACTCGGTCTACTTCCCCGACCGCGTCGTGCCGATGCTGCCCGAGCAATTGTCCAACGGCTGGTGTTCGCTGAAGCCGCACGAAGACCGCCCCGTGCTCGCCGCTCACATGTGGATCGACGACAAAGGCAAGCTGCTGCGGCACAAGATCATCCGCGGATTGATGCGCTCCGAGGCGCGCCTCACCTACAATCAGGTGCAGGCCGCCCGCGACGGCACGCCTGATTCAATCACCGGGCCGCTGATGGACAAGGTCATCGGACCGCTTTACGGCGCCTATGCAGCGCTGGAAGAAGCCCGCAGCAAACGCGGCACGCTTGAGCTCGACCTCGTTGAGCGCAAGATCATCGTCAGCGGCGAAGGCAATATTGTCGGCGTCGAACCGCGGGCGCGTTACGCCAGCCATAAGCTCATCGAGGAGTTCATGATCGCCGCCAACGTCGCGGCGGCGGAAACCCTCGCCGCCTCCGCATACCCTGCGGTCTACCGCATACACGACCGGCCCGATCCCGAACGTATCGAAGGCCTGCGCGAGGCGCTGCAGACACTCGATCTGAAATTCCCCAATCCGGGCGAAGCGCGTCCTGCCGATTTCAACAAGATGCTGGGTCAGGTGCGCGGCGGTCCCAACGAGAACATGGTCAATACATTGGTCCTCAGGACGCAGGCCCAAGCGGTCTACAGCCCCGAGAACATCGGCCACTTCGGATTAGGCCTAAAAAAATACGTACATTTCACCTCACCCATCCGGCGTTATTCGGACCTTCTTGTGCACCGCGCTCTTATCGCAGCGCACAAATTGGGCGAAGGCGGCTGGAACGCCAAACAGGACCCCGATCTGGTCGCCATCTGCGAATACATTTCGATGACCGAACGGCGAGCTTCTCTGGCTGAACGGCAGACGGTTGATCGATTTACCGCAGCTTTCCTTGCGGAAAAAGTGGGTGCCGTGTTCCGCGGACGCATCAGCGGCGTCAGCCGCTTCGGCCTTTTCGTCAACTTAGACGAAACTGGCGCCGACGGAATCCTGCCCATGCGCAACCTGCCCCAGGACTTCTACGACCTCGACGAACGTGCGCACCGCGTCATAGGACGCAGGCGCGGCATGCAATTGCGGGTCGGAGATGTCATCGATGTAAAGCTTCTGGAGACAGATGAGGTAGCGGGCGGCATCGTCTTCGAATACTCTGGTCGCGTGAATGCCGGAGGCCGGGAGGAAACGGCCTTCAATAGGGAGGCACCACGGGCGCCGCGGAGACACAAGCGACGCCGGTGATGACCATAGGCGTCAATGACATATGTCTTTCTGCGTGAGCCTTTCCAGCTTCTCATTAAAAGTGGCCTGATCAAACGCGGCGCAGCGCTGGGCTTTGCTCTGGCACTGGGCGGCTGCGCCGGCCTGCCGCAAAAAACATCTGCGCCGCCGCGCCAGCTCGTGGTCGACGGCCTGAACCTCAGCTACGTCAATGACACGCTTGTGCGCGGCTTCAGCGAGATCCGTGATCGCGCCTACCAGCAGCCGGACCTCGACCAGCTTTTCACCGCGGCGCTCACCGGCTTGCAGACGATTGATCCGGCCATCATGACATCTACCGTGGATGACCATGTCGTCGTTGACTATCAGGACCAGCGGCTGATCGATCTGCCGCCCGCCGCCCGCAGCGACGTGGCCGGCTGGAGCCTCTCGACGCTGCGCACGCTCATGGCGGCGCGTAAGACGTCGCCGCTGCTGCATGCGGCCGACGAGGAAGCCATTTACAAGGCGCTGTTTACCAAGGCCCTGACTCTTATCGATCCGTACTCGCGCTATTCCGGCCGCCAGGATGCCATTCGCAATCGTCTGGTGCGTGACGGCGTCATTGGGCTCGGCGTGCGCCTGGAACTCCAGGACGACGGCGCCTTGGTCAAAGCCATCGTCAATGAAGGACCGGCCGACATCGTGGGCGTGAAAATCGGCGACATCATCACCCATGCCAACGGCGCTCCGCTTACCAATCAGACGCTGGTGCAGGTGCGCCACCGTCTTGACGGCACCATCGGCACCAGAGTTGCTCTGACCATAAGGCGCGAAGGCGAACCTCAGCCGCTGGAGATCACCGCGGCCCTTGACTTGGTCGTGCCCGACACGGTGACCGCCAATTTCAACAACGGCGTGCTGGAACTCAAAGTCTCCAGCTTCAACCAGCGCACCGCGCTGGCCGTCGAGAAGGCCGTGGTGGCCGCGCGGGATGGATCGGAGAAGCTGAAAGGCATCGTGCTCGATCTGCGCGGCGATCCGGGCGGCCTCTTGGACCAGGCCGTCGATATGGCCGACCTGTTCCTTGAGACCGGCACCATCGCCTCGCTGCATGGACGTCACCCGGGCGCAAACCAGTATTACGCCGCCAAGCCGGGCGACATCGTTCTCGGCACTCCCTTAGCCGTCATCATTGACGGAAAATCCGCGTCGGCCGCCGAGATCGTCGCCGCCGCCCTCCAGGACAACCACCGCGCCGCCGTGGTGGGCACGGTCAGCTGGGGCAAAGGGTCGGTGCAGACCCTGCGCAAGCTACCCAACGGCGGGGAGATCGCCCTGACCTGGTCGCGCGTAGTCGTACCCCGCGGCGTTGCCTTGCATGGCCTCGGGCTGATGCCCGATGTTTGCACCAGTGGCGCCCCTGCCACGGTCGGCGAGATTCTTGAGGCTGTATCCGTCGATACCCGGCCCGGCAGCGCCGTCCGCCGCGAGTGGAAGGATGCGGCCGACGACGTCGACCTGCACACGCGCCTGCGCACGGAATGCCCGGCTGAGGCCCATCCCGACTACCCCCTGGACCTCGAAGTGGCCCGCCGAATTGTCAGCGACCAGCAGCTGTTCGTTCAGGCGGTGCACGAAGACACCCTGCAATTCGCCGCAAAATATTGATTTGTAAGGGTTATTTAGGCTGCTGGCGCGCTTGACAGCGAATTTCGGCAGTGTATTGTGCGCCGCTCATTGACCCGGCCGCCGGGGATACCTCCTGGGCGCCGGTCAGCAGGAATTTAAGGATAGGATACGATCATGGCAAAGCCAGCCACCATTCAGATCAAATTGGAAAGCACCGCGGGTACGGGCTACTACTACGTGACCACGAAGAACCCGCGTAACATCACCGAAAAGATGGTGGTGAAGAAGTACGATCCAGTCGTGCGGAAGCACGTGGAATTCAAGGAAGGCAAGATCAAGTAGGATCGCTGACCTCCGCGAACAAAAAGCCCGCCGTTATGGCGGGCTTTTTTGTGCCTATCTGTGACGGCGATCTATTGGGCCGGCTGTGGCTCCAGGAACTTGGACACCGTCTGCAGGAAACTCGCGACCGAGATCGGCTTGGCGATATAGCCGTCACATCCGCCGCTGCGGATTTTCTGTTCATCGCCTTTCATAGCGAAGGCCGTCACGGCCACCACCGGGATGTCGCACAGGTCGTCGTCGGCCTTGAGCATCTTGGTAATCTCAAGACCGGAAATTTCTGGCAGCTGGATATCCATGAGAATGAGGTCGGGACGGTTCTTGCGCGTCATCTCGATGACGACACGGCCGTCCTTGGCCTGCAGTGTGTTGTAGCCATGCGCCTGCAGGAGATCGTTGAACAACTTCATGTTCAACTCATTGTCCTCGACGATCAGAATGGTCTTAGGCATTTGCCCGCGGTACTCCCGGTCTCGCGTGACAAGATACGTCCGCAGACTGTTTCAAGTCGGATCATATAACCGTACAATGCGTGCGACAAGCTATCGCCTGCAGTCTAGGAAATCAGCTTTTTAGCGAAAAACAACGGTCTTTTGGCCGTTTGGGAGCACGCGGCGTTCCGCGTGATAGCGCACCGCCCGCGACAGCACGACGTTCTCCAGATCGCGTCCGACCGCGATCATGTCCGCGACAGAATGCGTGTGATCGACGCGCTCGACCGCCTGCTCGATGATCGGCCCTTCATCAAGACCGTCGGTCACATAGTGCGCCGTCGCCCCGATGATCTTCACCCCGCGCGCAAAAGCCTGTTGATAGGGCTTGGCGCCCATGAAGCTCGGCAGGAACGAGTGATGGATGTTGATGCAATGGCCGGCGAGCTTTCGCGCCGTCGCGGGGCTCAGCACCTGCATGTAGCGCGCCAGCACTACCAGATCGACGCGCGCTTCATCGGCGATCTTCAGCCACGCGGCTTCCTGCGCATCCTTGCCGCCCGGCGACAGCGGCAAGTAGTGGTAGGGAATGTCATGCCACTCGACGATCGAGCGCATGTCTTCATGATTAGAGAACACCCCCACCACGTCGATCGGCATTTGGCCCGCCTGCCAACGGTGCAGAAGGTCGTGCAGACAGTGGCCGATTTTCGAGACCGCAATCAGCACGCGCGGACGCCGCGCCGCCGGCACGATCTCCCAGGTCATCTTGAAGGGTGTGGCCAGCGCGCCGAAGCGTTGCTGGATTTCGGCGGCGCCGGGGCTCGTAGCGGACGGCGTGAAAACCGCGCGCATAAAGAAGGTGCGTGTTTCCGGATCGCCGTATTGGAATGACTCGTCCATGAAACAGGCGTAATCACGCAGGAAGCCCGATACGGCAGCCACCAACCCGGTGGTGTCGGGGCAGGTAATGGTGAGGATATACTTATCCATTGTCGCAGGCGCCGTCCTTACAGATGTCGGGCGGGTGCTTAGCACAGGGGGTGGCGATTTCCCAAACAAAACCGCCCCGCTCTGGGGTGAGTGGGGCGGTGATAGACTAGGCTTTATTAGGCGAAAGCAGGCCGCGGTAAAGCTTTGGATGCCGCCGTTTCCAGGGCCCGCGAGGCCGTCACCACGGACTTCTGCAGCTTAGCGAAAGCGCGGTTTTCGATCTGGCGGACGCGTTCGCGGCTGATGCCGTACTCGGCGCCGATTTCCTCCAGCGTACGCGGGTTATCCATCAAACGGCGCTCTTCGATGATACGCCGCTCGCGTTCGGTCAGCGTGGTTAGGGCCTCGCGCAGCAAGCTGGCACCCAGCACACGATCCTGCTTCTCCATCAGTACCGATTCCTGGCTGGGCTTGTCGTCGACCAGCAGGTCCTGGCGTTCAGTGTCGCCGTCCTCGGCCACGACCTGATTGAGCGAGGCGTCAGAGCGCGACAGACGGCGGTTCATGTCCATGACTTCTTTCGTCGTCACGTCGAGCCGCTTGGCAATCGTCTCGGCAGCCTCGATCGGCAGGTCGCCCTCTTCATAGAGGCCAAGCTTTGCCTTCAGCTTGCGCAGGTTGAAGAACAGCTTCTTCTGCGCAGCCACGGTGCCGACTTTGACCAGCGACCACGAATTGAGCACATACTCGTTGATCGCCGCCTTGATCCACCACATCGCGTAGGTGGCCAAGCGGAAGCCGCGCTCGGGCTCGAATTTCTTCACCGCACGCATCAGGCCGACGTTGCCTTCGGAAATCAGATCCGAGACCGGCAGGCCATAGAAGCGATAGCCCATCGCGATCTTCGCAACGAGGCGCAGGTGACTGGTGACCAGCTTATGCGCGGCTTCGGTGTCGCCGTGATCGGCGAACCGGTGCGCCAGCATGTATTCTTCCTCAGGCTCAAGCAGCGGGAATTTTTTGATGGCCGCCATATAGGCGGACAGACCGCTCTCGGAAGCCAGGACGGGAACACGAGACATAGCCATAACAAACCTCCTTCGGGCCTAAGCCCCCAACCCTCGCCGAAGCGACAGGTACATAACGCGCCGACGTGGCGCATGGGTCCTAATAGGTCTTAGCGGGAAATACCCGCGAAGCGCCGGAAGGACTCAAAGCAATGCTGCTGATGGAGGGAGATGAGGCGCTGGATGCGCATAGGGTCATATCCTTCTTAAGCAACATGACACGTCGGTGGCCCACCACATGGTCGGGCTTTTCCGCCGAGAAACCCCCGAAGGGCATCTCCCGACGCGCGAATATTAACCCTTTCGGCCGCGGCCTGTAAAGCATTCCCAGCACCCCAGGCATGCAGATATGCATAAGCATTTTCAACCGGTTACAAGCGCCGCCGGTAAGGACATTGATTACACGCCGTTCACACTAAACCCGGCAATTTCCAGCTATCGGGCCCAGTTGCGGAACCTTTGCGAGGCCCAGGCGCTTATGCCTTCACCTCGCCGCCTCACCCTATTTGCTGAGGATATTGCTATGCCGCATGCGGAAAATGACCCGGTGCTCGCCGCTGCCCGCACGCCGCCTGAGCTGTCGGCTAATTCTCTGCACGCCGTATCGAACCCCCGTCGGCTGCGTACCGGCGCACGGGGATTCACCAAGGCTGCGGCGGCACCGGCAGCGCCGGCGCTGCCCGACCCGCATTTGTTGACCGCTATTTATGAGGGACTTCGCAACCAAACGCGCGCGTTGACGATCCCGCTGAGCGTGGAAGACCAGACTGTGCAATCTATGCCGGATGCCAGCCCGACCAAATGGCACCTCGCTCACACCACTTGGTTTTTCGAAACCTTCATTCTGGCGCGCTACCAGCCTGATTATCGGCCTTTTGATGACAGCTATCGTCACCTGTTCAATTCCTACTACGAAAGCGTGGGCCCGCGTTTCCCGCGGAGCCAGCGTGGCCTGCTAAGCCGTCCGTCCTGCGCCGACATCACGCGTTACCGCGCCTATGTCGACGAGCACATGGCGACCTTCATGGCCGGCGCCCGTGGCCCGCTGGCCTGGGAAGAGGCCGCCCCCTTGGTAGTTCTCGGCTGTCATCACGAGCAACAACACCAGGAACTGCTACTGATGGACATTCTGCACGCCTTTTCCTGCAACCCGACCTTTCCTACCTACGCCGTTCGTCCCGTGCAGCAAGACTTAACCCAGCGGCCGCCGGCGCCGCTGCGCTGGATCAGTTTTCCAGGCGGCGATTATGAGATCGGCCATCGTGGACAGGGCTTTGCTTTCGACAACGAAGGCCCGTGCTACACCGTCAAGCTGCAGCCCTTTGCCATCGGCGCCCGCGCCATCAACAACGC
>CANJPG010000047.1 GCA_947476065.1 Fidelibacterota bacterium | reverse complement strand
TGGGCAGCCGTGGCTGCCTGAGCGTACACCCCGAGAAAGACCGATCCGGCAACCGACATGGCCAGGCGGCTCTTCAGCCCGCGCGATAACATTCCCAATGCCTCCGTCCCAAGGAATCTATAACAAAAGGAATATAATACTCGGGCGCTTATATACAACAGCTGCTCTACCGCTAGGGTCTTTGCTGCAGTTCAAAAACTAAGCGGCGTCAAAGACTTATGTAACTGGACGGAATCAAGACACGGAGTAAGTGTGCGCCGGATTAGCCCCGCGTTACATCAAAAATATTAGATCACTTTTTGATATCAATCCGTGGCGCATTGGCTTGCTGCGCGGCCTTTTTCTTGGCTTCCCAATTGGGGTCCTTCTCCATCACGAAATTGATTTCGAAGGCGCCCTTTTTGGCGCGCGAGGGACTGCGATTCATGCGCCGGGTTTGCATGTAGCCATCGCGGGCGACGTTGAGCTCGAACTTCGAGGTATCGACCTCGTACCCCAGATCGACGATGGCGCGCCCGGCGTCCAGGGTGCGATAGCGCCCCAGCACGTCGGTATAGGAGACATAGGTGAGCGGCGGCTCTGAAATGCTGAAGGTGACCTCGACGGCATCAAGGTAGCCGCCCTTTTCGTCCTTCACCGAACCGAAGTAGACGAACTCGGTCTGGCCGGGGATTTCCTCGGCGCCGAAGAATTCGTCACCGTTCGCGAAAGCACGGCCGCCAACACCCGCCGCAGCTACAAGCGCTGCGCCACCCACAAGGGCTTTACGTCTTGAAATCGGTTTCATCGCTTCAACCATCCATCTCTAGCTAAACCGGTTACTGAGCCGCTTGATCAAAGAACCAATGCTTCTCCACATACAGAATCCACAAGGCGACCGCCAGCGGCGCGGCCCATGACAGGACAGCGCCGAACTTTTCGCCGGCGTTTTTCGGAACCACATAGGCAACGACCGACGCCACCAGCGCCGAGATGGAGCCGATCACGATCCAGGTGTACCAGCCCATGGCGGGCCCGGCGGTGCGCGGTAGATCCTGCATGCTGACTTCGCCGATCAGCGGGTAGAAGCGCGCCGGCGTAAAGGCGAATACGAAGCAGCCGTAATAGACGACGGCGAAAACCGTTGCAAAAACAGCCAGGGGGAAAAGACGGTTCATCAGATCAGCCCTTTGATGTTGTTCAGGATGTGGCCGACGAAAAATGAGGCCCAGGCCAGCACCGCGATCAGCGTCGTGTTGATGCGGCGCGACGTGAGGAACTCGGTGGCTGGCACCTTCTTCCAAAGATACCAATACGACGGCAGCATCGCCAAACCGACGATGGCGAAGTGTTCCTTCACCTCGAAAGCGCCGATGGCACTGTTCATTTGCGCGTCAGTCAGGCTGCCTTTCACATCGAGCACGTACAGCGGATAGATGATGGCGCCCATGATCGCTGTAAACACGTAAAGGATAACAATGGCGTTGACGTAGGTCATGCCGCGCACATTGACCAGACTTTGAAAGAACGTCGCCGAAGGCGCCGGTTTAGACTTCCACACCCCGATGGCTTGGTGCGTCAAGGCACCGATCAAAAACACGGCGGCAAGGCCGTGTATAAGCAAAAGCACGGTAATCATAGATGTTTAACCCCCAGCAACAAAACAGAGGCGCATGGCCCGCACCCCCCCGATAACCCAGCCAATGTAAGTGTTTCCACAAGCTGCCGTCAAACCTAACCGCAGGTGATCTTGCAACATCATGTAACCTCGGCGAGGGGAATAAATCAGGTGTTAAGAACGTCTGAGACGCGGGGGTTGCCTGCAGCTTATGCTGCAGTGCAATAAAACACGGTGATGTGTTGTGCCTGCACTTCCAGCACCCGCCCGCCGACATGATATGCTCAATCGCCGCCGGGAGCCCCAATTTTGCCCGGTTTCGGGGCTAGTTTGATACTGAGATGATGGTCCCTCGCCGCTCTTAATGATGGAGAGAGAAATGAACAAGCTCACGCTCGGTATCTCGTCGCTCGCGCTCGCCTTGGGGGCGCTGAACTCGGGCGCCCAGGCCGCAGACACCATTGGTGAAACGCAGCGCTGTGTGCGATTGCGCCAGATCGAATCGAGTCCGATCATCAACGACCGCACCATCCTCATGAAGATGCGCGACAACGGGTTCAAGCGCATGGACTTGAACGGCACCTGCTCGGGCATTTCCTGGGACGGCTACGCCCGCAGCGGTCCGGAAGATGCGATCTGCGTCACCGACGCCCTGCATGTCATCGGGCCCGTCGGCAACATCTGCACGATTGATAAAATCGTCAACATCGACGCCAAGGAGGCGGCAGCGCTCCAAGCCAAAAAGAAATAGCCGCCGCGCCGATAAAAACAAAAACCCGCCGGGCCCCAAAGCCCGGCGGGTTATTTTTTTGCGTGCGGCTCTTTACGGCATCGGGCTGTAGCGCCCCGTACCGTCGTAGCGCAGCCACACGCCGACCTGTTTGACCTGGCCGACGCCGGGCTGCGACCAGTCACAGACACCGTCGGGGAACGCCGCCTTCACCCGCTTCAGCAGCGCGGGCGTCATCGAAGCCGGATATTCGGCGGCATCGACGGGCTTCAGCTGACACTTCAGTACGTCGTTCTTGATCAGGCTGCCGGCGACCATGCGCGAGTCGCCGTGCGGCGGGAACAAGGCGTTGCATTTGTTCTCGACGCCGTAAGCCATCTCTTCATCGATCTTGGTGCCTTCTTCGTCGAAGCACGATTCCTTGAGATCGGCCGGACGGCTGCGAATGACCTTTTCGCGATAGGTGCCGGTGCCGGTATCTACGGCGATATTGTGCAGCCACTCCTCCATCTTATCGAGAGCCATGCCGTCGTAAGGCGAACGCGGCCCGGCGCCCTTGCCCGAGAACAGGATCATGGCGCGGTTGGCGACGTCGCCGTTGGTGGCGATCATGCGCGCCTTGGTGACCAGCGCGCGCACGCGGTCATGGAAGTCGAAGGGATCGGTATAGGTGCGCAGGTCGATGATCGGCGTATAGGCCATGCCGCCACCGCCCTGGTTGACGCGGCCCGTCTCGTAGGAAAGCCGTAAGGCTTCCGGATCAGCCACCGTGCGCTGCGCGATCCATTGGCCGTCGATATCCCAGCCGCCGATCTTCTCGTTCATCTCGACGAACTGCTGGGCGGAAATCTTACCGTCCTTGAGAGCGCCGAGGCCGTACTGGATGCCGACGCTGTCGAGCGGACGGCGCGCCTTACCGGTCTCATCACGGCCCAGGATATTGGCCATGTCGTCCTGATAGGTGCAGCGCGCACCTTTCGGATTGTTGACGGCGTCGTACTTCATTGTGTCGGGCACGCCCTTGCCGCAGAACTGCGGATCGATCCAGCCGTGCGCGAAGCCGGTCTTGATCCACGACGCGCCGGTGAAGCCGTCACCGCCGGTGCAGGCCTTCCAGCTGGCGAATCCGGCGACGGCGGTCTTCTGCTCGTCGGTCCACTTGCCGGCGTTTTCTTCGAACAGTTTGTTGAGCAGCGTGCAATCGCTGACCATGCCGACGCGCGTCACCGAGTCAGGCGACGCCGCCGCGGGGATGATTCCGTCCAGCAGACCAGGATAGTTCTGGGCGATATGATGCTGCTGCATGGCGCCGCCCGATGTGCCCCAGCCCAACGTATGTACGACAGGGCCGTAGGTCTCGATGAACTTCTCGCGCACCAGCAAAGTGGTTTCCGCCGAGATGACGTCGTTGGCGCTGGCGCTGCCGACGTTCAACGACGAGGATGCGACGCCGTAGCCGCGCGACAGCAGCAGGTCATTCAGCACGCCGCCGGTGGATAGGCCCTGGTTGAAGGCCGCGCCATAGCCGCCGCCGTATGTATAGACGAGACGACCGTTCCAGCCGGCGGGACGCGTCCAGATGTCGACCGGCTTGTCGGTGTTGGGATCGTGCAGGACGGCGGTCTGATAGATGGCGCGGTCGGCGGTGCCGGTCTCTACGCGCACGATGTATTTGACGGTCTTCTTGTCCATGGTCGTGGTGGTCGCGACGTCCGCCGGCAATTGTTTGGGATTCGCCAGCGGCTTGAACTTGCCGTCGGCAGTCGACTTGTAGACATAGTCGACACGCGTCGGCGCATTGCAGTCGGCGTCGCTCGCCGCCCCCAGAGCGACATCGGTGACCGGCAGCTTGAACATCTCGGTGGTGCAGGCAAAGGGCATCTGGCGCGGGCCCGAGAACACCGGGCCGGCGGCGTAGTCGGTGATCGAGATCGAGCCGGCTTCCTTGCCGCGATAAAGAGCTGTGATCTTATTGCTGCCGTTGATGAGGCCGGTGACCTTCGCCACCAGGACATGGTCGCCTGTCGCACCCGCCTTCACTTCCGTTTTGGTTTCGGTGCCGTTGACGCTGAGGGACACGCGGCTTGCCGAAGCGTCGGCCGGGAGAGTCACCTCGATCAGCGCATCACCGCCGGTGGAGATATTCTTCGGCGCGGCCACGCTCGAGACCTGGAGCGCGGGCGGCGGGCCGTTATCGCAGGCGGCCAGGCCGGACACCAAAGCGACAGCTGTCGCCAGTTTCAACGTGTTCGAAAGGGTCATGATATCCTCGTCAAAAGAAAAACCTGCTCCCCGGGCGGGGAGCAGGTTGCGAACTCTTTACGGCATCGGAGCGTATTTTCCGTCGCCGCTGTATTTGAGCCAGACGCCGACTTGTTTGACCTGGCCGACGCCGGGTTTGGACCAGTCGCACACGCCGTCTGGGAAGGCTTTCTTCAAGCGGCCCAGGAGAGCGGCCGACATCGACGACGGGTAGTCGGCGGCATCGACGGCTTTCAGCTCGCACTTCATGATGTCGTTGGCTGGCGTGCCGCCCGCCACCATGCGCGCATCGCCGTGGGGCGGGAACATGGCATTGCACTTGTTGGCCACGCCGAAAGCCATCTCCTCTTCGGTGAAGGTGCCTTCTTCGTCGAAGCAGCCTTCCTTGAGATCGGCCGGCTTGTTGCGGATGACCTTGTCGCGATAGATGCCGGCGGCGGTGTCGGTGGAAATCTTCGACAGCCACTCTTCCATCTTGGCCAGACCGATCTCGTGATACTTATCCGGCGGCAGCGGGCTATTGCCCGGGAACAGCAGCCAGACGCGGTTCTTGACGTCACCATTGGTGGCCAGCATGCGGATCTTGGTTTCCAACGACCGCACGCGGTCATGGAAGTCCCAGGGATCGGTATAGGTGCGCAGGTCAATGGTCGGCGTGTAAGCCAGACCGCCGCCGCCCTGGTTGATGCGGCCGGTTTCGTACATCAAGCGCAGGGCCTCGGCGCTGCCTTGCGTGCGGCCGGCCTGCCAATTGGCGTCGATGTCGTAGCCGCCGACTTTTTCATTCAGATCGACGAACTGCGCCGCCGTGATCTTGCCGTCCTTGTAAGCGCCGAGGCCGTATTGAATGCCGACGCTGTCGATGCCGCGGCGGGCTTTGCCGTCGGCGTCGCGGCCAACGACATTGACCATGTCTTCGTATGTAGTGCAGCGGGCGCCCTTAGGATTGCTGACCGAGTTGTAGCGCGCGGACTCGGGCACCGCCTTGTCGCAGAAACCAGGATCGACCCAGCCCGGCGAGAAGCCGCTCTTGATCCAGGCGGAGCCTTTGAAGTCGGGCGCACCCGTGCAGGCCTTCCAGTTGGCAAAGCCGGCGACGGCGGTCTTCTGCTCGTCGGTAAATTTGTCCGAAGCGCCTTCGAAGTAACGGTTGAGCAGCGAGCAGTCGGTGACAAAGCCGATGCGCGTGGTGGCATCAGGCGACGCCGCCGAGGGCAGGATGCCGTCCAGCAGGCCGGGATAGTTTTGCGTGATGTGATGCTGCTGCATGGCGCCGCCCGAGGCGCCCCAGCCGATGGTGTAGGCGACGGGGCCGGCGGTCTCGATGAACTTCTCTTTGACCGCAAGAGTGGTCTCGGCCGAGATAATGTCGTTGCCGTTGTTGCGCCCGACATTGAGCGTCGAGGACGCGACCGCATAGCCGTGCGATAGCAGGATGTCGTTGAACACGCCGCCGTCGGAGCTGCCCTGGTTGAAGGCCGCGCCGTAGCCGCCGCCGTAGGTGTACACGAGGCGTCCGTTCCAACCCGCCGGGCGGGTCCAGATGTCCACCGGCTTGTCGGAGTTGGGATCGTGCAGCATGGCGATCTGATAGATCGCACGGTCAGCGACGCCGCGCTGGACGCGGACGATGTACTTCACGGTCTTCTTGTCGATGGTGGTAGTGCTGGCGACGTCGGCCGGCACGGTCTTCGGATCGGGCAGCGGCTTGAATTTTCCATCGGTCGATTTGTAGACGTAATCGACACGCGACGGCGCATTGCAATCCGCATCAGTGGCTTTGCCGAGCGTGCCGCCGGTGACCGGTAACTCGTAGGTCTCGGTCGTGCAGAAGAACGGCGTCTGGTGGGGACCTGAGAAGATCGGACCGGCGGCGGCATAATTCTCGACGGTCACCGAGCCGGCTTCCTTGCCGTTGTAGAGGGCGACGATCTTGTTGGCGCCGTCGTTCAGGCCCGAGACCTTGCCGAGCAGCGCGGGACCCGCAGCGCCGGCCCTGAGGTCGGTCTTCACCGCGGCACCGTTCACGCTCAGGCTTACCTTGCTGGCCTTGGCGCCTTCCGGCAGCACGACCTTGATCAGGGCGTCACCGCCAGTGGCGATATTCTTGGGCGCGGCAACGCTCGAGACGTCGAGCGCCGGCGGCGGTCCGTTGTCGCAGGCGGCAAGTGTCGCCGACGCGATCACGGCGGTTGCGAATGTGAAGCGCTGTATATGACGTGACGTCATGGTCTCCTCCCGAGTGAAATTTTAAAGTCCGGTGCCGGTCTCCGTAAAATCCTTCTCGCGTGCCTTCACCAGCGCAACGACCGTGTCGTTCACCGGCGTAGGCACCCCCACCTTTCGACCCTCCCGCGGTATCGAACCATTAATGACGTTAATCTCGGAGCGGCGGCGCACCATATGATCGAGAAGCATCGACGGGCGCGCATTGGGGATTTGCCCGCCGATTTTGCGGATATGCCCAATGGGGTCGCTGAAGCCGAATGTTATACCTTTTGCCTTGCCCACCGCTACGGCCTCCTCGGCGCAGCCTTTTGCGACTTGCCATGCGTCCGGGTCTTCAAGGACCTGGCCGATGGTCATTCCGGTAAGGGTGCAAGCGCCCGAGAAGCACACGTTCATGATCAGCTTTTCCCAGACCATGCGGTCGGTATCGTCATATATCTCCACGTCAAATCCGGCCGAACGCCAGATGTTGGCGCCCTCTTCCAGCTTGGCGCGCGGCACCTTGCCGTAGGCGCCAAAGTGCACGATGACCATGCCATTATGGTGGGCATGGCCGGGCCCCCGCATCGAGGCGCCGAACCCGCCGACGATGCCGACCACCGTGCGGTCCGCGCCGACGATGGCGGCGATCTTCTCGGCCGAGCCGAGACCGTTCTGAATGGCCTGCACCGGTGTGTCGGGTCCCAGCAGCGGCAAGCACGAGCGCGCCGCCGCCTCAACGTCGGGCGCTTTGGTTGTGATCATGACCAGATCGCAAGGACCGATGCCGTCCGTCGTGGTCGAGGCATGCACTTTGACCGTGCGGTCGCCGCTGATGCCTTCCACGCGCAGACCGTTTTTCGCCATCGCCGCGGCGTGATCCGGCCAGGCCGTAATCGCGTAGACATCATGTCCGGCCGAGGCCATCAGGCCTGCGTAAACCGAACCCATCGCACCCGCACCAACTATCGCAACACGCGCCACGCTTCCGTCTCCTATGTTCAGGTCGTCTGTTCCAGATGTTCAAGACTGCGGCCCGTGGTATTCGGGCCCATGATCGAGACCACCGCCGCCATGGCAATATAGAGTGCACCGACCGAGGTGACGATCACCAAAGGATTTTGCACCAGCGGCAATATGGCCGCGACCGCGAAGGGGCTTATCGCGGACGCAAGACGTCCCGCGAGGAACGATATGCCCACGCCGCGCAGCCGCACGCCGGTCGGCAGGATCTCCGGGATATAGGTCGCAAGCGCCACGGCTGATATGAAGTTGATCGCGCAGGCCATGATGAAGCCCACCACCATCAGGCCGACGGGCGTGGTTTGCGTGGCGTAGAGCAGCCCAAAGACCGCCGCCACTGCCGAAGCGCTGACCAGCATCCAGCGGCGCTCAAAACGATTGCCGATTACAACGGCGATCAAGGGGCCGAATATGGACCCCGAAAATGTCACGGCGGAGAACGTAAAGCTGCTGAGGAAACTCATGCCCGAGGCGATGAGGATCGTCGGCAGCCAGGTCACGAGGATGAAGAGGCCGGTGAGGTGGCAGACGCTGAGCAGCACGGTCATGGCGAGGCGCGCTCGGATATTGCCCGAAAACAGCGCCGACCAACCAAGGTCCCGTGCAGGCGCCGCCGTGATGATCGGCGCCGGCAACAATACGCCGGCGTCGCGTTCCACTTCCGCCTCGATGCGGCTGACGATGGCATCGGCTTCTTCGTCGCGGCCCACCGAGCACAGCCAGCGCGGCGATTCCGGCAGCACGTGCTTGTTCAGGAACAGCACATAGATCGGAATAATGGAAATCAGGAACAGCGGCCGCCAGCTGATCTCTGCGGGCATCATCGGCACGACGATGGCGGCAAAGATCGCGCCCATGGGCAGGCCGCTATTGACGATCATCGCCATGGCCGACTGGAAGCGCCCGCGCAAGGCGCTCGATGTCATCTCGTTCATATAGGAGTAGCCGGTGACAATCTGCATGCCGAGACCGAAGGCCGTGATGGTGCGCAGTGCGATGAGCATCTCGACATTGGGCGCGAAGCCGCACGCGACGCTGCCCAGGCTGAAAATACCGACGTTGATCTTGATCAGACGGCGCCGTCCGATTTGATCGCCGAGAAAGCCCGAGACGAAGGAGCCGATGGCCGCGGCGGCCAGCGGCAGTGACACGAAAATTGTCGTCGAGCTTGCGTTCAACCAGCCGATGCCGCGCAGCGAGGGAATGACCAGCCCGCCCATGAGCAGGTCGTAGCCGTCAAAGAACATGGCGATGCTGAGAAGCGTGAACAGCTTCCAGTGATACTTCGAGACCGGCAAACGTTCCAGCCGACCGCCAATGTTGACGGTGTGTTGCATCGTGCCCCTCCCCAGCGGCAAACCCAAGCGGCACAAAGCCGTTTCCGGTTCAGGCGGTCATTCTAGGGCTCCAAGGCCTGATATCGGAGGCCTTTTTTTGCCCTTCTCTCGGCTATCGCAGTGCACTCACAGCAAAACAACTGAGTCGGTATAGATTTAATGCGTCAGGGGCTTGCCCAGGCGCATCAGCTCGTTGATGTCGCGGATCGTGTCGATCTTCAAAATCGCCTTGGCCAAAGTCTCCGCGGCCGCCGCGCCCATGGACGGCTGCGCCAGCTGCATGAACTTGCCCTTTAGCTCATCGGCGCCGAAGAAGTTGCTGGGCTCGCCTTTAGGCACGGTGACTTTTTTGGTGAAGGTCTTGCCGCGGGCCGAAATGGTGATCTTGCCCGACATGTTGGTGGGATATTCGGCCTCGATCTCGGGGTCGAACTCGCAGTGCACTTTCGGCAACAGCCCGCGAACGGTGGGGTCCTGCATCAGGCCATAGCTGTCCCAGCCCATCTGGCCGGTCGCCAGCGCCACCGACAGCACGAAGGGTCCGCTGAACTGGCCGTCGACAGTATTGCGCGGGTTGGCTTTCTTGTCGGCGGGCGCACCCACCAGCAGCATGCCGGAGTTCGACAAGCCGTAGGTTACCTTCTCGACTTCATCGGCCTTCAGATTGTTCTCGGCGCGCAGCGCAAGTACGGCGTCGATGCCGGCGTGACCATAGCGGCACGATGGATAAGGCTTCACGCCGGTTGCCATGAGTTCGAACACCGTGCCCAGGTTTTCGACGACGCGTTCGGGTTTGGGGTTCGGGGCGTAAGCGCGCAGGAAACCGTGTTTGCCTTCGATGGCTTCGGATGCACCCTTGAAGCCATCGCGCGCCAGCGTCGCCGCAGCGAGGCCCGACATGCACGACCAGCCGACCTGGAACCGCTTGGTCCAAGCGCCGTTGACCAGGAACTGCAGGCTACCGGCACTTTGACTGAGCGCGATGCCCAAAGCGGAAGCGATCTGCGCCGCATCGAGACCAAACACACGTCCCGCCGCGGCCGCCGCGCCGAACACGCCGCAGGTCGCAGTGGGATGATAGCCGCGCTGGTAGTGATCTCCCGCCGGCAGCGCAAGGCCGGTGCGGCAGACAACCTCGTAGCCCGCGACAATCGCGGCCAGCACATCAGCACCAGATGCATTGACCATCTCGCCCGCGGCCAGCGCAGCGGGAATGACTGGCGCGCCGGGGTGCAAGGTGCCGGCGGCATGGGTGTCGTCGAAGTCGAGGGAATGGGACAGCGTGCTGTTGATGAACGCCGCACCGGCGGGACCGTAGGTCGCGTTGTCGCCGAATACGCGCGCCGTGCCATGGTCGAAGCCCAGCGCCTTGGCCGAGGACAGCAGCGACGGCGTACTGTCGGACTCATGGCGCGCACGCACGATATTGCCGACCAGGTCCAGCACCAGTTCGCGGGCGCGTTCGACCACGTCGGCGGGCAATGTCGCCACCGAGATCTTGGCGGAGAATTCGGAAATCTGCTGTGTGATGTTCATGGCTTTGCTCTCCTCGGTGTATTTCAAACGAACTGCAGCTTGGCGCTGGCGCTGATCTGTCCGGCCTTGGCCGACCACAGGTCGATGCACTCGGCCGTCTCGGCGAGACATAGGTCAAAAGGTGCCGTATCGAACAAAGGCGCCTGCAATCGGATATCGAACTTGGTCACGCGCGCGCCCGGCTTGTGGCGCAGGAAGTGATCCATCAGCAGCGTCGCGATCAGCGGACCATGCACCACCAGGCCAGGATAGCCTTCCTCGCGCGCGTAGTCGCGGTCGTAGTGGATGCGGTGGCCGTTGAAGGTCAGGGCAGAATAGCGGAACAGCTGCACCGGATCGGGTGTCACGCTGCGCGTAAAAGCCGAGGCGCGGATTTTGGGCTCAGCCGGCGCGAGTGCGGAGGTGCCGGGCTTGGGAGCCTCGCGGTAAACGATGTCCTGTTCCTCGGTGATCGCGAGCGTGCCGCCCGCGGAAATCTCGTGGTGGAGTTTCAAGAACACCAGGGCGCCGGAGGCGCCGCTTTTGGGCGTGACATCGAGGATGGTCGAGCAACGCTCCACTTTGTCACCGATGCGGATCGGCGCGTGGAAGCTGAGCCGTGAGCCCGCCCACATGCGGCGCGGCAGGTCGATGGGCGGAAGGAAGCCGCCGCGCTTAGGGTGGCCGTCGAGGTCGATGTCCGACTGGCGCGCCTGGGGCACGAAGTTGAACCAGTGCGACAAGGGCGGCGCTTCGCCCGCGAGCCACGGCGGCGACGGATAGTCGAGCAACGCAGCCAAGCCCGCGATGGGTGCCGCCGCCACCACATCCGAGAGCGTCTCGCTGCGCCCGATCCACGCTTTATATGCGGCAGCATCCATCAGGCGAATTCCGCGCGAATGGCGTCGTTGTGGAAGCCCAGCGCCGGCGATGGGCGCGGCGCGATCTCATCGTCGCGCCAACGCCAGGGGGCCGCCGGCAGCGATACAGCCCCCGTGGGCGTGCCGATCTGCATGCGCCGTAGCTGTGGATGGGTGGAGAGTTCGGCCACGGTGTTGACCGAGCCGAAGGCGACATCGGCGGCATGGAGCCGCTGCTTGAACTGCTCGCCGGTGAGCGTCGTGATGATGGCGTTGATCTCGGCGTCGAGCGCCGGGCGGTTGGCGCAGCGCTGGACGTTGCAGTTAAAGCGCTCATCGACGGCCATGGCTGGCTTTTCGAACACCTTGTCGCACAGCAGCTTCCACTCGCGTTCGTTCTGGATGGCGATGACCACTTGCTTGCCGTCGCCGCAGGTATACATGCCGTAAGGCGCGATGGAGGGATGATTGAGCCCGATGCGCTTGGGCTGGGCTCCGGTGTTCTCATACTGCAGCAAGGGCACCGTCATCCAGTCGGCCATGCCTTCGAACAGCGAGGTCGCCACGCCCTTGCCCTTGCCGGTGCGCTCGCGCTCATACAGCGCCTGCAGCACCGCCGCATGGGCATTCATGCCGCAGCAGAGGTCGGCAATGGACACGCCGACACGGCCCGGCGATTCCGGCGACCCGGTGACCGAGGCTAGGCCGGTCTCGCATTGAATGAGCAGGTCGTAGGCCTTCATGTCGCTGAGGGTCCCTTCATCGCCGTAGCCGGATATGTCGACAGTGATGAGGCGCGGGTGGCGCGCGCGCAGTTCGTCCGACCCGAAGCCGGCACGTGCGGCGGCACCGGGCGCCAGGTTTTGGATAAAAACGTCGGCCTTGGCGATGATGCGGTGCAGGAGGGCGGCGTCGTCGGCATTTTTGATGTCGGCGATCATCGACTCCTTGCCGCGGTTCAGCCAGATGAAGTAGGCGCTTTCGCCCCGCACGAACTTGTCGTAAGCGCGCGCGAAGTCGCCTTCCTTGCGCTCGATCTTGATGACGCGGGCGCCGGCATCGGCCAGACGCGACGAGCAGAACGGCGCCGCTACTGCCTGTTCCAGGCTGACAACCAGAATGCCTTCCAGCGATTTATTCACGGTGCTCATGTCAGAAAGACTTCGGCAGGCCGAGCACGTGGGTGGCGACGTGCGACAGGATCAGGTTGGTGGAAATTGGCGCGACTTGGTACAGGCGCGTTTCGCGGAACTTGCGTTCGATGTCGTATTCTTCGGCAAAACCAAAGCCACCGTGGGTTTGCAGGCACATGTCGGCGGCGTACCAGGACGCTTCCGAGGCCAGCATCTTGGCCATATTGGCTTCGGTGCCGCAGGGCTTGCCGGCGTCACAGAGCGCCGCCGCATTGTCGACCATGGCGGCGGCGGCCGACAACTGCACATAGGCGCGCGCGATCGGGAACTGGATGCCCTGGTTCTTGCCGATGGGGCCGCCGAACACTTGGCGGTCGGTGGCGTACTTGGCGGCGCGGTCGATGAAGAAGCGTCCGTCACCGATGCACTCCGAGGCAATGAGGATGCGCTCGGCGTTCATGCCGTCCAGGATGTATTTGAAGCCCTTACCCTCTTCGCCGATGAGATTTTCGGCGGGCACGGACAGATCGTCGAAGAACAATTCCGTGGTGGCGTGGTTCAGCATCGTGCGGATCGGGCGAATAGTCAGCCCTTTGCCCACCGCCTCGCGCAAATCAACCAGCAGCACGCTCATGCCGTCGCTGGGCTTGGCGGCCTGCTCGCGCGGCGTGGTGCGCACGAGAAGCACCATCAGGTCGGAGTATTCGGCGCGGCTGATCCAGATTTTCTGGCCATTGACGATGTAACGGTCGCCCTCCTTGCGCGCGAAGGTGCGGATACGGGTGGTGTCGGTGCCGCTGTTGGGCTCCGTTACACCAAAAGCCTGAAGGCGAAGCTCGCCGGTCGCGACCTTGGGCAGGTACTTCTGCTTCTGCGCGGCGCTGCCGTGCTTGAGCACCGTACCCATGGTATACATCTGCGCATGGCAGGCGCCGCCGTTGCAGCCCGAGCGGTGGATTTCCTCGAGCACCGCCGTCGCCGCCCCCAAGCCCAATCCAGAGCCGCCGTATTCTTCCGGGATCAGGATCGACAGGAAGCCTTCGCGCGTCAGGGCCTGCACGAAGTCTTTGGGATAGATGCGGTCGCGGTCCAGGGCCTGCCAATAGGAGCCCGGGAACTGGGCGCAGAGCTTGCGCACCGAGTCACGGATTTCGGGGAAAGATTGATCTTCTGAAGCCTGCATAAAATCACCGCCGCATTGAAATATTTAAAGCGTCTTGGCCGTCGCGAGGTCCATATCCGGCCCCAGATCGAGGCGGCGCCGGAATTCCTTCATGTCGACTTCCTTGCACCAGATGGCGACCACCACCACGGCGGTAATATTGCCGATCAGGTTGGTCAGGCCGCGGATGCGCGACATGAAGGGATCGATACCGAGGATCAAGGCCAAACCCGCAATGGGCACGCTGGGAATCACCGCCAGGGTCGCCGCCAGCACGATGAAGCCGGCGTTGGCAAAACCCGTCGCCCCCTTGGACGTCAGCATCGCCACCAGCGCCACGACGATCTGTTGCTGCAGCGAGAGTTCGGTATTGGTCGCCTGGGCAATGAAGATCACCGCGAAAGTCATGTAGATGCTGGTGCCGTCCAGGTTGAACGAATAGCCCGCCGGCACCACCAATCCCACCACCGACTTGGAGACGCCCAAGCGTTCAAGTTTTTCCATCAGGCGCGGCATCACGACTTCGGAGCTGGCGACGCTGAGCTGGATCAATATTTCTTCCAGGAAGTAGCGGCAGACCTTGAACAGGTTGAAACCCAGCCAGTGCGCCAGCGGAACGAGAAAGATGACGACGAAGGCCATGCAGGTTGCAAAGAACGTCACCAGCATGTTGAGCAGCGGCAGCAGGGCATCGAGCCCGAAGGCGCCGATGGTGAAGGCCATGCCGCCGAAAGCGCCGATTGGCGACAGCACCACGACGATCTCGACAATGGCGAACAGCACCTTGGTCACGCGGTCGATCATCTCCTTCACTGGCGCACCGACGGTGCCGATGCTTTTCAGCGCGAAGCCGAACAGCAGCGAGACCAGCAGCACCTGCAGGATGGCCCCCTTGGCGAAGGCATCGAAGAAATTCTCGGGGATGATGTTGAGCAGGAAGGGCACCACGCCCTGGGCATGGGCCGCCGTTGCATAATTTGACACCGACTTGGCGTCGAGAGTGCTGACGTCGACGTTCATGCCAGCACCCGGCTTTATCAGGTTGGCCGCGACCAGGCCCACGATCAGCGCCAGCGTCGAGAAGAAGTAAAAGTAACCCAGCGCCTTGGCGCCGACGCTGCCGGCCACCTTCATGCTGCCCATGCCGGTGATGCCCGAGACGATGATGCAGAACACGATGGGCGCGATCAGCATTTTTACGACTTTGATATAGCCGTCGCCCAGGGGCTTCATGGCCTCGGCTGCTTCGGGCGCGACCACGCCGAAGACGATGCCCAGCATGGCGGCGAACAGCACCTGGTTGTGCAGCTTGCGGTAAAAGGGGAGGGTCTTGGCGGTCATGGTGGCGTGGCATCCTCCCGGAAACGCAGGCGCGGACCGGCGCTCCCTCCCGCCCGCAGGTGTCATGAGGTAGCCCACCCCCCGCCCGAAAGCAAAGCCTCAAATGCTATAGCCGCTATAGCGGGTTGCTAAGTATGATCCAGGCTTCATTGCCGGGGGTCACCTATGGATCTACGCCAGCTTAAAACCTTCCTGAAGGTCGCGGAACTGGGCTCCCTCAGCCGGGCCTCGGATCAGATGCGCATCGTCCAGCCGGCCCTCTCGCGCCAAATCCGCCTTCTCGAAAAAGAAGCCGGCGCGCCCCTCTTCGTGCGCCACTCGACGGGCATGAAGCTGACCGCCGCCGGCAAGGAGCTGTGCCGGCGCGTCGCCGACCCCGTGCGCCAACTCGACCATGCCCTCGGCGACATGCGCTCGCTGTCGGACACCAGCCAGGGCCATGTCACCTTCGGGATGCTGACGACCGTGAGCTATGCCTTGGCCGGGCGGCTGGCGCTGCGTGTCGCCAAGGAGTTCCCGCGCATTTCGCTGCGCATCACCGAGGGCTATTCGTCGCACCTGATCGAATGGCTCCAGCGCGGCGAGGTCGATGCCGCCATCACCTATGGCCCGGCGTCGGACTTCCACATGCGCACCCACGAGCTGCTGGTCGAGGAACTGGTGCTGGTGGGCTCGCCCGATACCGCCCTCAGTCCGGAGCGTCCCGTCACCGTGTCCGAGATGGCCAAAATGCCGCTGGTCCTGCCTAGTCATCCCAACGGTTTGCGGCTGATTGTCGAGAACGCCGCCGCCAAGGCGCGGGTGAAGCTGGAAGTGCGCATCGAGGCGGATTCTTTCCGCGCGCTGAAGGAGCTGGTGTCGAATGGCGTCGGCTATACGGTGCTGCCGCTGTCGTCCTTCTCGCGCGATCACCGCAAGGGCGAGTTCCGCTACGCGCCGCTGACGCGCCCGAAGATGACCCGCCAGCTGATCCTGGCACAGCCGCCGGAATCCGAGCTGTCCTTCGCCGCCGTGACGGTGGCCAATCTCGCCCGCGAAGAACTGGCCGCCATGGTGCGTGCGGGCGACTTCGTCGGCCACCTGTTGTTCAACCCCACCGCCGGAAAAGCCAAGCGCAGCCGCAAACGCTAGGGCGCTGGCGGGATCATTACGCGGCCCGGCTCCAACTGCACGCCGAAAGTATTGATGGCCATGGCGACCATGCGATAGCCGCCGGCGGTCACCAGGAGATCCATGATCTGGCGGTCCTCGAGCTGGCCCTTGAGCGCCGCCCAGGTTTCGGCCGAGACTTTATCGGCGTCATAAATCTCATCGACGGCGCGCATCATGTTCGCATCCGCAGGACTCCACCCGGCGTACCCGGGCACAGCGGTGCGCTGCACCTCCTCCGGCATGATGCCGAAGTTGCCGGCCCCTGCCCCATGCAGGCTCCATTCGCCGTGACCGCTGGTGCGGGCGAGGATGCGCATGATCAACAGCTCACGCATGCGCGGCGTCAGCGAAGTATGGCTGCGGATGTGATCGGAGATGGTTGCGCGTTTGACGTACATCGCCGGGTGTTGGGCGAAGGTGCGCAGCACGCCGATGACCGAGCGACCGGCATTTGTGGGATCGAGCATCGCGCGCACTTCCGGTGTCCATTGCTCGGGCGGCAAAGCCGGGATGCGTGGCGTGGTCAGGAAGTCGTGACCGCGTCGGCCCATCACCGGGCGCGGCACATCGCTGGGAAAGGGCGCGGCGCCGACATCGGGCGCGACGCCGATGCTATTGAGGGTCGTCGCCAGCATGGTGAACTCGGCGACGGTGAAGGTGGTGTCGATCAGCTGCGCTGTCCCGAAGTCCTTGGACAACGCCAACCAGGTCGGCGTGGTGATGATGGAATCACGGTGCAGGTCATCGGCGGCGCGCAGCAATGCGGCTTCCAGCGGCGTCCAGCCCTTGGCGTCGGGGCCTTCGGCGATACGTCTGATTTCCGGCGCGGACAGTCCGGCCCCTTTGGCGTGCTTGCCCCACAGATAGTCGGAGCCGCAGAGCCATGCGGTGCGCAGCATCAAGAGAGAGCGCTGGCGCGGGGTGAGCGTGGTGTCGTTGATGATGTAGTTGGCGAAGGGCGAAAGCCCGCGCACCAATTCGGGATTGGTGACGAAGGTCCTGACGTCGTTGCCTACGGGGCCCTTCCAGAAATCCGCGACGACCGCCTTTTGCTCGTCGGTCCAGGCGCTTTCGGCCACGGGGGCAATGCGCGGAGCCGCCACGGCGCTGCCGGCCCACACCACCGCCGCGCAGATGATTGCAAAACGTCTCATCAATCCCTCCCCTTATCGCTCTCTTGCGCCCCATAAAAAAACGGGCGAACCAGTGTCCGCCCGTTTCATTATGGGAGTCAAATCTACTTGGTCGGCCTATTTCGTCGGGTCAACGCAGGCGAAGTTGGCGGCCACGTTGCTGTCGCCGGTGCCTTTGTAGCGCGCGGTTTGCGGCCAGGGGCATAGGGGACGCGTCATCTTCACGCCCAGCTCCTTCTTGTCGTCGACGTATTTGGTGGCGATGACCTGGGCAGGCGCGGTGCCCTTCTGCACCCACTCGTCCAGCTGGGGGAACATGTCGAAGGTATTGGGACCGGGGCCCCGGCGGCAGTGGCCCATGGAAGGCACCATGAACAGCCGGTAGAAGCTTTCCGTTTCCGCCGCACCTTTGCCAGCGCCATGCTGCTTGCCTTCGAAGGCCACGACGCTTTCGTAGTAGTTGATGGAGTTCTGGCCGGGGATGTCGGGGTCGCCGAAGCCGTGGTAGTGCATCATCTTGCCGCCGCGGGCCTTGAACTTCTCGAGGTCCGGGTTCACCGCGTTGAACACCTGGGCGATGGTCTCGCCGCGGATCACCACCTTGTTCTCGACGGACGCGATGCCTTCCTTAGTCCACTTGAAGGTGTGCATGTCCCAATTGGGATCATCGAAGACGAAGAACTTGAAGAACGGAAAGCCTTGCCGGCCATGCTCGCCGCCGAAGGGGAAATCGCTCGACAAAGTATTCGGCCAGTTCTCGGCCTCGCCGCCGAAGTCAAAGCCGGGGTAATAGCCCTTGGGCACCTTGTCGCCCGGACCGTCGTAGAAGCGCATCACGGCGGCCACTTGTTCCTGCGACAGGCAGGTCTTGGCATCCTGGCCCGGCTTGCACAGCAGCACTTCGGGGTTGAGCTTGCAGCCCTTGGGGTTGGTGATGACGCCGTCCTTCACGCCATCGGCGGCATCGCAGGCCTCGTTCACCGCCTTGCCGACGATGGGCGCCACGCGGTCCGGCAGGATCGAGTTGGGGCTTTTGTCGTAGAGCACCGACGCCAGATACAGATGCCCGGCGATGTAGTGGTTGGTCCAGTTGTGGGCCGGGTCGCCGACGATGATGCCGTTGTAGTCTTCGGGATAGCGCTGGGCTTCCAGAAGCCCCTGGCGTCCGCCCTGCGAGCAGCCGCTGAAATACGAGGATGTGAGCGGCTTGGAGTAGAAGTCCTTCACCAGCCCTTGGGCCTGCTGGGTCATTAAATGGATGGCTCGGTAGCCGAAGTCGATGATCTTTTCCGGGTGGCGATAGGCGAAGGTGCCGTCGGCGCTCCAATGGCCGGTGTTGGTGGAGGCGGCAGCGTAGCCCTGGCGCACCATGTCGGCGATTTGGCTGTAGCGGATCGAGCCGGTGAAGCCGCCGTTGCCGAGGCCGACGAACTTGCCGTTCCACCCTTGGGTCGGCATCCACACTTCGTACTCGATGTCGGAGTCCGTGCTGGGATGGGCGTTGACGGCGATGCGGCAGAACTCGGGCATGTCGTCGACCACGGTGCCGTCGGCGGCGCGGAACATGCCGGGCGGAATGGTCTGGGCGGCGTTGATTTCGGTATTGGCGATCTTGGCGTCCCACATCTTTTCGCAAGGACCGGCCATGGCGGGGCTCGCCAGCGCCGAAGACGCGAGCAGGGCAGCGGAGAACGAGAACAGCGTTGCGCGGTATGTCATAGAGACTCCTCCCAGAGCGTATGAACTCCCTCGGCGGCTATCTTGGTCGCGTGCACCCGGATTTACAAGCGCGCCACCCCCTTGGCCGGGTCTTAAATTGAATTTTATACGACCGGACTTGATACGGGGCCTAACCCAAAGCCGCGAGATGCCTGATGGGCCGGCCCCGCGTCAGTTGTTGCGTTGCGGCGACGATGGCTTTGCTGTCGATCCCGTAGGCGCTGTAGAGCTCGGCGATGGACCCGGTTTGGCCAAACTGATCGACGCCCAGGGCGCGCACCCGCTGGCCCGCCACCGCGCCCAGCCAGCTCAGCGTCGCCGGATGACCGTCGAGCACCGTCACGATACCCGCCGCATGGGGCGCTTCGTCGAACAGGCGTTCGATGTGGGAGCGCGCGTGCACCAGGCCTTTCTCGCGGGCACTTTGGGCCGCCGTCCAGCCGGCATAGAGGCGGTCCGATGAGGTTATCGCCAAGAGCCCCACGTCGCGGCGGTCTTCGGCCATCATGCCGACAGCCGCCACCGCTTCGGGCGCGACGACGCCGGTATACGCCACGATGGCCTCGCAGTTGGGACCGGGCTTCCTCAGCCAATAGGCGCCGTCGAGCATGTGCCGGCGCAGCTCGTTGGTGATCGCACGCTTGGGCTGCTCCAGCGGACGCGTCGAGAGCCGGAAGCAGACCGAGCCGCCCTTCTCGTCCGCCAGCCAATTGGCGCCGACGTCTCCCTCGGCCCCATGTTTCTGGATATGGGCGAAGGACCACAGCAGCATCACCTTCAGCTCGTCCACGTAGGCGGGCTCGAAGGCCGTCAGACCCGGCTGCGCCATACCGATCAGCGGCGTGCCGATGGACTGATGCGCGCCGCCTTCGGGGGCCAGGCTGATCCCGGACGGCGTCGCCACCAGGATGAAGCGCGCATCCTGGTAGCAGGCGTAGTTCAACGCATCGAGCCCACGGGCGATGAAGGGATCGTAGAGTGTGCCGATGGGCAACACGCGTTCCCCATTGATGCTGTGCGACAAACCCAGCGCCGACAGAAGGATGAACAGGTTGGACTCGGCGATGCCCAGCTCGATGTGCTGGCCCCGCGGCGACGAGGCCCAGGCGAAGGTCGAAGGCACACGCTCGTCCTTGAAGGTGTCGCCGTGAGTCTCCTGGCTGAACAGCCCGCGCCGGTTCACCCAGGCGCCGAGGTTGGTGGACACGGTCACATCCGGCGACGTGGTGACGACGCGCTGGGCAAAGGCCGTGTCCTGACGTCCGATGTCGTTCAGCAGCTGGCCGAAGCCCGCTTGTGTCGAAACCACATCCGGAATTGTCAGCGCGATATCCTCCGGCGGCGCGAAGGTGGCGGCTTGCGGCTGCGACTTGGCGCGTTTGGCAAAGGGCGTGCGATCCAGGAACGCCTGCGCGCGTTCAGGCGCGATTTCCAGGCCTTCCAGCGGTTCCCACTCATGGCCCGGGCGCACGCGCATGTCGGCGCGGAACTTTTCCATCTGCGCGGGCGTCATCAGGCCGGCGTGGTTGTCCTTGTGGCCCGCCATGGGCAAGCCGAACCCTTTGACCGTGTAGCAGATGAAACACACCGGGCGGTCGTGGTCGATGCTCTGGAACGCCTCCAGCAGCGTCGGCAAATCGTGGCCGCCGAGATTAGTCATCAGTTGCGCCAGCGCATCATCGTCGTAGCTGTTAATGAGCTTGGCGGTGTCGCTGTCGGCGCCGAAATCGGCGAGCAGGCGTTTTCGCCACGCGGCGCCGCCCTGGAACACCAGCACCGAGTACAGCTGGTTCAAACAGGTGTCGATCCAGCTGCGCAGTTCCGCGCCGCCTGGCTTCTGGAACGCCGCTTCCAGCAGCACGCCGTATTTCAGCACGACAACCTGCCAGCCGAAGTCGCGGAACAGTGCCTCGTAGCGCGACCACAGGCCTTCGCGCACCACGGCGTCCAAACTCTGGCGGTTGTAGTCGATCACCCACCAGCAGTTCTTCAGGTTCTGCTTCCAGCCTTCGAGGATGGCTTCGAAGATATTGCCTTCGTCCATTTCCGCATCGCCGATGAGCGCGATCATGCGGCCCTTCTTGCGCTTCGCTGCCCAGTCGTGGGCCTGCACGTAATCCTGAACCAAGGACGAGAACAGCGTCTGCGCAACGCCGAGGCCCACGGAGCCGGTCGAAAAATCCACGTCGTCGATGTCCTTGGTGCGCGAGGGATAGCTTTGCGCGCCCTTGAAGCCGCGAAAGGCCTCGAGCTTGGCGCGCGTCTGTCGGGCCAGCAGATATTGGATGGCGTGGAAGTTGGGGCTGGCATGGGGCTTTACCGCCACGCGGTCTTCGGGCCGCAGCACCTGGAAATAAAGCGCGGTCATGATGGTGCACAAGGATGCCGACGAGGCCTGATGCCCGCCCACCTTCACCCCGTCGCCGTTGTCGCGCAGGTGATTGGCGTTGTGGATCGTCCAGCTGGCCAGCCAGCGCACCTTCTTCTCGAGGGCAGCCAGGCATTCCAAATCCTGTGTCGGCGTCGGCATGGCCGGGCTTCCGTATATATGAGTGGCGCGAAGTCCCAAGCAGGATGCCGCAAGGCCGCTGGAAAAGGCTGCCGATTTGTGCGAACCTCTCCGTCCAGATTGGCATTTTATGCCAATATAATCCTCTGGATTGCCGGAAAGATGCAAAATCTCGACCCCGTCGACAAGAAGATCCTGGCCCTTCTGCAAAAGGACGGCCGCATGAGCCTGGCCGATGTTTCGGCGAACGTGGGCCTGTCTCCCTCGCCCTGCCTGCGGCGCATCCGCATCCTGGAGAAAGCCGGCGTCATCGCGCGCACCGTCGCCGTGCTCGATCAGAACGTGGTGGGCTTGCCCGTGAGCGTCTTCGTCTCGGTGAAGCTGGAACGCCAGCGCGAAGAAGCCCTCGAGCAATTCTCCAAGGCCGTGGCGCGCTGGCCTGAAGTGCTCGAGTGCTACCTGATGACCGGCTCGCGCGATTATCTGCTGCGCGTCGTCGCCGCCGACCTTGCCGCCTACGAGCGTTTCCTGAAAGAAAAGCTCACCCGCATCGACGCGGTGGCCTCCATCGAGTCCAGCTTCGCGCTGAAACAAGTCAAGTACACCAACGTCTTGCCGCTTCCATAAGGTGCTATACGTACGACCTGCGTAGTTTCCGTGGCTTGAACAGCGCCTGCACCAAGGCTCATGATGCCGACAGGGAGAGTTATGGTATGACCCCGAATAACCCCAATGCTGAGGCGCTCAACGCGCTGTCACAGCAGCTTGCCACCTCGCTCGAGCAAGGCCGGCAGACCTTCTAACTGGAATTCAACGCCTGGCTTCAGGCCACATCCGAAGCCGTCGTCGCCCAGCAAAAAATCAACGCCAAAGCCGCCGAGGCCGTGCTCGCAGTTATGAAGCCGTTCAAGGGCAAATAGCGCGCCCGCCGCAGAACGCGGCCCCAGTGAAACCGGCCACACTTTTATTTCAAATCGCCGGAACCATGGGCACCGCTGATACCTTGTGCTCCCGAAGAAAGGCCCGTCGGCCGTTAGGAACTTGGCCCCGAGACTCGTGGGGGGGTGCCCCGTATCACCGCAGGCTTTTCTTCACCCTTCTTTGTCGGGCTCATCCTGTTTGCCCGGCAGATCGGGCCCGGCGTGCATGTTCTCGGGCGGATCGAAATCCAAGGCGATCAACAGCCGCCGCCACAGATCCTCAAACAGGATGCACAAAAACAGCACCACGCTGAGCACCGGCATGACCACCGCACCCAGCGCCACATCCCAAAACCGCATCCGCCGCGACGGCGCCCGCAACACCGAGCGCGTGAGGATGAGCCCGACGA
>CANJPG010000046.1 GCA_947476065.1 Fidelibacterota bacterium | reverse complement strand
GTTTCTGCCGGCCGGCGCAGGACGCGCGCCAAGGGCAAGGCGGCGAGCGCTGCCAGCGAAGTGAACCACATGGCGCTCGCCCAGCCTGAGAAGCCGATCAAGCCTTGCAGGATCGGCGCGAACAAGAACTGGCCAAAGGAGCCGCCCGCGTTGATGACGCCCGACGCGAAGCCGCGCTTTTCAGCCGGCAGAAGTTTTGACGCGGCGCCGACCAGGACGGAAAAGCTGGCCGCGCCTGAACCGCCCGCCGACAGGAGGCCAATGGTAAAAATCAATCCGCCGGCGGTGGTGACAAACGGCGTGAGCGCGCTGCCGAGGGCCAGTACGACGATGCCGGCCAAGATGACACGGCCCGGGCCGTAACGGTCCGCCACGGCACCTGCGATGGGTTGAACGGCGCCCCAGGTGAACTGGGCGATGGCCAGGGCAAAGCTGATGGCGGCAATGCCGACTCCGGTGGAAGCATCAATGGGCGCGATGAACAGACCCAAAGACTGACGCGCGCCCATGGTGACCATCATCGCGCCAGCGGCGGCGAGGACAATCCATTCCCAATTGATTGCTTTAGAGCTCGGCGGTTTAGTTTGCATGGCGAACCCGTCTTATGCGCGCCGGACCATAAAACGCCTGCCTCAGGTCTAGCTCGGCGAATCGTGCAACGGAGCTATGCACGGCACCTATCTTAGTTTCGGATTGAGGGCGTCGCGCAGCCAGTCGCCCAGCATGTTGACGGCGAGCGCCAGGATGACGAGCGTCAGACTGGGGAACAGCGTGATCCACCATTCGCCGGAGAAGAGAAAATTGTTCCCGATGCGGATGAGGGTGCCCAGGGACGGCGCGGTGGGCGGCATACCTACGCCGAGGAAGCTCAAGGTTGCTTCGGAGATGATGGCCAGGGCCAGTCCCAGCGTAGCCAATACCATCACCGAGGTCAGAACATTGGGCAGAATGTGGCGCAAAACGATGATCGGCGCCGGCACGCCCATGACGCGCGCCGCGGAGACATAGCCCAAGGTTTTCTGCACGGCTGTTGCAGCGCGCACAACGCGGGCGTACTGCGGCCAGTCGGCGATGCCGATGGAAAAGATCAGCACATAGATCGCCACCGCATCGTGGGTCGCCGGCGGCAAGGCCGCGCGCGCGAGGCCGTCGACCATGAGGGCGATGAGTATGGCGGGGATAGTGAGTTGCACATCGGCCAAGCGCATCGCCAGCGTATCAAGCCAGCCGCCCCGGTAGCCGGCGACAAGGCCAACAGCGACGCCCAGCACAGCGGCAAATATCACCGAAGCAATACCGACGATGAGGGAGATCCGGCTGCCGTAAAGCAGCGCCGACAGCATGTCGCGGCCCTGGTCGTCGGAGCCTAACAAAAAGCGCGCATCTCCGCCCGCGCGCCACAGCGGTGGGATCAGGCTGTTGGAAAGATCAAGAGCCGCTGGATCGAAGGGGTTTTGTGAGGCCAGGAGCGGCGCGAGTAGCCCGCCCAGAACAATGATCGCCGTGACCATCGTGGCACCCACGGCAATCTTCGAGCGGCGGAAACGCGGCCACAGCGTGCCTGGCGTCGTGAGCGGCGCGTCACTCATGCGGCACGCCCGCGCAGGCGCGGATCGAGCGCCACGTACAAGAGATCGACGATCAGATTGATGGCCACGAAGACAAAAGCCACCATGAACAGGTAGGCCGCCATGATGGGAATGTCGGCGAAGGACACCGCCTGAATGAACAAGAGGCCCATGCCGGGCCATTGGAAGACGGTTTCGGTGACAATGGAAAAGGCGATCAGCTCGCCCAACTTCAGGCCGATGATGGTGATCACCGGCAGGCCGGCGTTCTTCAGCGCGTACTTCATGTTGATCATGCGCTCGGTCAGGCCCATGGCGCGCGCCGTGCGGATGAAGTCGGCGCCCAGCACATCGAGCATCTCGGCGCGGACCAGCCTTAAGATGAAGGTCATCTGAAAGAGCCCGAGGGTCACCGCCGGCAGGATGAGGGCCTTAAGGCCCGAAGCCGTGACCAGCCCCGTACTCCACCACCCCACCGCGACAACATCGCCGCGACCGAAGGACGGCAGCCAGCCCAGTGTCACGGCGAACAGGTAGATCAAGCCAATGCCAATGACGAAGGTTGGCAGCGATACGCCTACCAGCGACACGGCGAGGATGACGCGGCTGATCCAGCTTTCCCGCCGAATGGCGGTGAAAATCCCCAGGCCCACGCCCAGCACCACCGCGAATAGGGCCGAAGCCAGCACCAGTTCCACGGTCGCCGGCAGGCGTTCGACGATCAGCGCGGCGACGGGGCGCTGCAATCGGTAGGAGATGCCAAAATCGCCCTCCACGGCGTGGCCGGCAAAACGGGCGAACTGGACGATGAAGGAGTCGTTGAGACCCAGCTGGTCGCGCAGGGCCTCGCGGCTTTCGCGGCTGGCTTCCTGGCCCAGCATGTTGCTGACCGGATCGCCGACGTAGTTGAACAGCAGGAACGCCACCAGGGCCGCCAGGATCATGACGGCGGCGGCCTGGATGAGACGGCGGAGAAGATGGCGGGCCATGGCCCTCAGCTTAACTAGTTTCCAAACCGCGCGTAAGCGAAGTGGGGCAGGTTATCGAGGGTGATCGGCACGGTCACACCCTTGCGCGTCGCCCAGGCGATTTCCGGGTGATACAGCGGAATGTAGCTGTAGGCATCACGCAGGCGGGTTGAGGCGTCCTTGATCAGGAGGTCACGCTTGGCGGGGTCGATCTCCACGGCCATGGCGTTGATGAGATCGAACAGCGTTTTATCGGTGTACTGGGTGGCGTTGGACACCGACTCAGGGGCCGCTAGAAAATACAGATGATTGTGGGCATCGGTCGTGTCGGTGCCCCAGCCGTACATATAAAAGTCCGTCTGCTTGGTCTGCACCTTGGGGAAGTGCAGGGTGCGCGGCTTGAGGTCCAGCGTCGCCTTCACGCCGATGCGCGCCAGCATGCCGACCGCCGCCTGACAGATGGGCTCGTCGTTGAGGTAGCGGTCGTTGGGACAATCGAGGCGCACGTCGAAGCCGTTGGGATAGCCGGCTTCAGCTAATAATTTCTTCGCCCCGTCGGCGTCGAAGGCCAAATGCGTGTCGATGCTTTTGTCGTAGCCGTGCACGCCGGGCGGCACGAGATTGCCTGCCGGCTGAGCGAAGCCGCGCATGATACGCTGGGTGATGGAATTGACGTCGATGGCCATGTTCATGGCCCGACGGACGCGGATGTCGGCGAAGGGGTTCTTGCCCTTGACGCTGGAGGAGGCGAGTTCCACCCGTCCGCTGTTCATGCCGAAGAAGATCGTCCAGGGCGAAACAGCGCGCTCGATCTTGAACATACCGGAGGATTCGATGCGCGCGATATCCTGCACCGGCGGATCCAGCAGGAAATCGAGCTCGCCCGACAACAGTGCCGCCACCCGCGTCGCGGGGTTTTTGATGGGCGTGTAGATGATGCGGTCGATATTGTGGGGCTCGTCCTTCAAACCCCACCAGTCGGGGTTCTTGACCATCACCGTGCGCACGTCGGGCTCGCGCAAGTCCAGCTTGAAAGGACCGGTGCCGTTCTTGTGACGCACGGCGTAGGTTTCTTCGCCGCCGTTGTAATTCTGGGGCACGGCGACCTTGTGTTCTTCAGACCAGCCGCGCGACATGATGAAGATATTGGTGATCTCGTCGAGCAGGATGGGATCAGGCGCTTTCGTCAGGATGCGTACGGTCAAGGGATCGACCGCGACGATATCGGAGACAGAGGAAATCAGATCCTTCAGATCCGAGGTCGGCATCAGAGCGCGCTTGAAAGAGAACACTACGTCGTCGGCGGTGAAGGCGCGGCCGTCGTGGAACTTGACGCCCGCGCGTAATTTGAACTCCCAGGTCTTGGGATCGACCAGTTTCCACGATACCGCGAGACCCGGGACTTTGGTCAGGTCGGGCTTTCTGTTGATCAACGCGTCTTCGACCTGCTGGGCAAAGGTGCGGGTCTGGCCTTCGTTCTGGGAATGGGAATCCATCGTCATGGCGTCGCCTTGGCTGGCCCAGCGCAGGACGTTTTCAGCCCGCGCCGCAGATGAAAGGAGCACAAGCGATAAGGCGGCAGCGCGGACGATAGAGGTCGTGAACATTTTCATCTCGTACATGTAAGACCGGATGGGCTTATTTAAATGGGCCTGACTTTTTAAATAGGCCTGGCTTCGATGGTCATGGAATCGATGGTGAAAGAGCCGTCGGCCTGCAGCTCGAAATAGTCGGCCACATTGTGCGGCATGCCGGCCTGCAGATCGCGGATCACCCGAACGCTGGCCTCAGGCGTCGCCATGCGCGCGACCCATGTGGCGAAATCCAGCTTCACACGACGCAGCACCGGCTCGCTGGGCATGAAGCCCGCGTCTTTCAGCAGCCTGATCCATTCGGAGACGGCGTAGTCGCGCACATGAGACGGATCGCGCAGGAGCTCGATGGCCTGCAGGTGGGTGTCGATGATCGGCTCGTCCGAGGTGATGGTATCGGCGAAGATCGCCACGCCATCGGCCTTCACGACGCGGCGCGCCTCCATGATGCCGGCACCGATGTCGTGCCAGTGGTGGGCGCTGTAGCGGCTGGCGACGAAATCGAAGCTGGCGTTGTGGAAGGGCGTTTTCTCGACGCTGCCCTGGCGCGTGATGATGTTCTTGAGGGCGCGGCTGCCCGCTTCCTTGGCGACGGCCTTCAGCATGTCGTCGGACAGGTCATAGGCGGTCACCTCGCCCGCAAAGGGGGCCACTTGAAAGCTCACGTGGCCGCCGCCGCAGCCCATATCGAGGGCGCGGGCGGGCTTGCGGGCCTTGGCGAGATCGGCGATCTGGGCGAGGTCGGCGCCGCTGGCATGCACCGCGCTGCTGACATAGGCGGCGGCGCGGGGGCCGAATTGGGTGGTGACGTTTGCTTCGTGAGAACGGGCTTCGGGAGTGCGGCTTTCAGACATGTGCGGCTACGCTCAAAAAGATGACGGGATGACGTGAGGCAGAGTATCCTTCTTATCAGCTTTGGGGGCCACCGCCTTTGCGCACGATCCCGACATGACGCCGCGGCGTATTCTTTTGATCAATCACGAGTATCCACCGCTCGGCGGGAGCGGCGGCAATGCCACGCGCCATCTCGCCAAAGGTTTGGCCCAGCTGGGACACAGCCCTTACGTGCTGACCTCGGCCTGGGACGGCCTGCCCAGTATGGAAGAAGTGGATGGCGTGGTCATCAAGCGCATCCCTGCGGGACGGCATGACCTGCGTCACATCACACCGGGCGAAGGTGCGCGCTTTGTCGCGGCGGCGACATGGGCCGCGCCGCCCCTTGTCGCTGAATGGAAAATCGACGCGACACTGGCCTTCTTCAGCATGCCCGGCGCACCGGTGGGCTGGCTTTTGCGCAGGCGCTGTGGCTTGCCCTACGTGCTGGCCCTGCAGGGCGGCGATGTGCCGCGCCGCGATCCGGAGCGCATGACGTTGTCGGACAGACTCACCGACAAGATCACCCGGCGGCTGTGGGCCGATGCGGGCGCCGTCGTTGCGAACTCGGAAAACCTTTTGGAACAGGCGCTGAGTTATGCGCCTGATTGCGCGGTAGAGGTTATCCCCGGCGGTGCCGACGTCTATGGCATTACGCCGAAGGAAGACTACACGCCGCGCGTGGACGTGCATTTGCTGTACGTCGGACGCCTCGAAAAACACAAAGGCTTCGACATCCTGATGCCGGCACTCGCCAAGCTGACCTCGGCGCTCAAATGGAAACTGGCCTTAGTAGGTGACGGCCCCGAGTGGCCGGTGATCGCGGCCATGGCGGCGCGACTGGCCTTGATCGACCGCATTGAACTGCATGGCTGGCAGGGCTGGAACACCTTGCCGGTCCTGTACCGCAACGCCGATGTCTTTGTGCTGCCGTCGCGCGAGGAAGGCATGCCGGCGGCGCTGCTGGAAGCCATGGCGACTGGATTGCCTGTCGTGTGCACGCGTATCGCTGGCGCGGGGGCCGGCGAAGCGGTGCTGCACGGCACCACCGGTCTGCTGACGCCGGCCGATGACAGCAACGCTCTGGCCGACGCGCTGACGCAGATCATGGCCGATCCGACGCGCTGGGAAGCCATTGGCCGCGCGGGCCGCGCGCGCATCGAGAGCTATTACAGCTGGACGCGCGCCGCCGAGAAATGGCTCGAGGTCATCGAACGCACCATCGCTGCAACCAAAGCGCCGGTCTAGAGCATGCATCGTGGCTGCAGGCGGCGCGCGATAAGACAACGTTAATGTGCCGGTTTTTCAATGCTTTCTTGCACGAAAGAGTTGACCCCCGCGCGCCCGTGCCTCACCATCGCGCCACCACATCAGCAGGCTTACGGAGTATCCCATGAAGGGCGATAAAGAGGTCATCAAGTTCTTAAACCACGTGCTCAAGAACGAGCTGACCGCCATCAATCAGTATTTTCTGCACTCGCGGATGCTGCGCCAGTGGGGCCTCTCGAAGCTCGCGGCCTATGAGTACAAAGAATCCATCGACGAGATGAAACACGCCGACCGGCTGGTCGAGCGCGTGCTGTTCCTCGAGGGCCTGCCCAACCTGCAGGACCTGGGCAAGCTGATGATCGGCGAAGGCGTCGAGGAACTTCTGAAGTGCGACTTGAAGCTCGAGATGGACGCCGTGCCTGTCCTTCGCACCGCCATCGCCTACTGCGAGCAGGCCGCCGACTACATCACACGTGAATTATTCGAAGACATCCTCGAGTCCGAGGAAGAGCACATCGATTACATCGAGACTCAACTGGAGCTGATCACGCGCATGGGCCTGCAGAATTACGTGCAGCTGCAAAGCAAGTGAGCAGACGAGTAGCGGAAAGAAGAAGCGGCGGATTTTATTCCGCGGCTTGCAGGGCGTAAGCCGGTTCTGACTGGTTGATAATGTCCTGGGCCATGCACTGGCACTGGCCGCAGTTGATCTCCACACCATGCATTGCGTAAGCCTCGCGCACGGTGCGGGCACCCCGACGGGACGCTTCGGCGATCTCTGAGTCGGTCAGCGCGTTACAGATACAGACGTACATCCGAAAGCTTCTCCCAACGGCGGAAATGCGAATAAGTCGCAATCATAGTAATTTGCGAATGATTTGCAAGCGCGTTTTAATAAGCTGAAATCTAAGGGTTTTTCGGGATTCTCTGTAAAAGCGCACCGTAAAAGCCGTCCAGGCCGGCCAATTCGGGCCATTGGCTGGGCAGGGTGCGCAGCTCGCCCTTGTGATCGATGAACTGCGATTCGCCGCCGACGGCTTCCTTGGGGATTTTGACCCGCGCTAGGGACGGATTCGCCGCCAGCACCGCCTCGACCACCGGCCGGCGTTCCTCGGGTTGCAGCGAGCAGACACTATAAAGGAGATAGCCGCCCGGCTTGATCATGGCCGCCGCCGCCATCAGCAGCTTGGTCTGCACCGCGACGAAACCGGCGACGTCGTCGGCGCGCTTGAGATAGGGCAGGTCGGGATGGCGGCGGATGGTGCCGGTAGCCGAACAGGGCGCGTCGAGCAGCACCGCATCGACCAATGCGTCGGGCTTCCATTTCGCGGCGTCGGCTTCGAACACCGTGGCCGTCAGATGCAGGCGTTCCATGTTGGCGCGCAGCAGGCTCAAGCGCTCTTTGGAAATATCCACTGCCGTGACGTTGCATCCGGCGGCGGCGAGCTGGGCGGTCTTGCCGCCGGGAGCCGCGCACAGGTCGACGACGTTTTTGCCGGCGGCATCGCCCAGCATGTGCAGAATGATTTTCGCCGGCAGCGCGGCAGCAGCATCTTGCACCCACCACGCGCCCTCCTTGAAACCATCCATCTCCTGGATCCGCCCTCCGGCCGTGCGGCGCAGGCTGCCGGTCGGCAGCGGCGTGGCCTCAAGGCGGGTGGCCCATTCCGCTGCGGTCGCGGAGTCCTTGAGCGTGAGGTCGAGCAGGGGCTCGCCGAGGTGGGCTTCTGCGGTGGCGCGTGCGGCAGGTTCGCCATATGCCGCGACCCAGGACTTCCACAGCCAAGGCGGTGTGTTGAGACCAGCGGCATCCTGGCCTTCAAGCAGCGCCGCACCTTTTTCCGAGATCCGGCGCAACACGGCGTTGACCAGGCCGGCGTGGCGTTCGTTGTCTTCTTTCACCAGCGCGACGGAGGTCGCGACAGCCGCATGCGGGGGGACTGCGACAAACAACAGCTGCGCGATACCCAGGCGCAGCACGTTTATCACGCGCTCGGGCGGCCGGCGTTCAACGAAGTTGCCGAAGACCAGATCGATCTGGCCCAGGCGCCGCAGCACGGTAGCCACTAGCAGGCGCACGAAGGCGCGGTCGCGGGGCTCGAGCTTGGCGACGGCGGATTCAAACTGGTCGTCGGTCGACTGCGCGCGCGTAAACACGCCCTCGAGAATGCTGAGGGCAGCGCGACGCGCGGCTATATCTGTGGAGACCGGAGTGGACAGCGCTGGCTTTTGCCCAGAATCTTTTTGCATGGGGCGCCACATGCCGCCAGCGCCGGGACAAAGTCAATTCCCCGTTGGATGCAGCGTTGGCTTGACCTAACGTCTTGACCTAACTTATAGCCCCGCGCCGGTGCCGGGAGCAAAACAAGGGACGTCTATGAGCGCAGAGCTGCAGGCCAAGGTAGCGGCAATGCCGTACTGGTATCACCGCATTGAGCTGCCGGGAGGAGTCGTGACGCCCGGCTGGGCGCCATTGAATACCGATCATTACCGCGTGGACGCAGACCTGACCGGGTTGCGTGTACTCGACGTGGGAGCTTGGGATGGTTACTGGACATTCCTGGCTTTGCAGCGGGGCGCCAAGCAAGTCGTCGCCATTGATAATTTCTCCGACTACATCGGCGATGCGCCGCGCGCGAAGTGGGAAAACTTCGACCTCTGCCGGGCGGCCTTCGGCTACGACGAGTCGCGCTGCAGCCGGATGGAGATGGATGTCTACAACCTTTCTCCTGACGTGGTCGGCACGTTCGATGTGATTTTCTTTTTTGGCGCGCTGTACCACATGCGCCACCCCCTGCTGGCCTTGGACAAACTATCGTCGGTCTGCACCAGCACGATATTTGTGGAAAGTGCCGTCTGCGACGACTTCAGCGCCTATCGCGGGTTCAATCAGGGCTACGGCCAAAATATGGTCATGGAATTTTTCCCCGACGCGCAGCTGGGCAATTTGCCGACCAACTGGTGGGCGCCGACCACCGCCTGCATGGCCAACATGGTGCGCGCCGCCGGCTTCGAGGACGTGACCTACTGGAAACTGACGAACAACCCAACGCTGGTTCCGCATTGCCGCGGCTTCGCCAAAGGCGTGAAGACGCGAGCTTAAGTCTCCGAACTTTAGCCCCAAGGCCCTCTGGGTCTGGGCCGGCGCGGCGCCCCGCTCGGGCGCGAAGGCTGCACGATGGCCGCAGGACCCCAGGGACCGCTGTCGCTGGGTTCAGCCGGCGCACCGCCCATGGTCCTCAGGCGCGCGATGCGGTTGGCGGTGGACGGATGGGTCGCGAAGAGATTGTCGGCGCCGCGTCCGCTCAGGGGATTGATGATGAACATGTGCGCCGTCGCCGGATTGGCCTCGGCGGCATTGTTGGGAACGTGGCGGGCACCGTGTTCGATTTTCGCCAAGGCTGATGCGAGCGCCGCGGGATCGCCGCTGATGGCCGCGCCGCCTTCGTCGGCGCCGTATTCGCGCGTGCGCGAGATCGCCATCTGCACCAGCATGGCGGCGATGGGAGCCAAGATCATGACGAGGATTCCGCCGAGCGGACCCAGCGGGTTGTTGCGGTTATTGCCGCGGCCCATGAACATCGCGAAGTTAGCCAGCATGCCGATGGCGCCCGCGAGCGTCGCGGTGATAGTCATGATCAGCGTGTCGCGGTTCCTGACATGGGCCAGTTCGTGGGCCATGACGCCGGCCAGCTCGCGCTCATCCAACATTGCGAGCAGCCCGGTGGTTGCCGCGACGGCGGCGTGTTCGGGATCGCGGCCGGTGGCGAAGGCATTGGGCTGAGGATTGTCCATGATGTAGACGCGCGGCATCGGCAGCTGGGCGCGGGCGGCGAGTCGCTCGATGAGCGCATAAAACTGCGGCGCCGAATTTCGGTCTACAGGCTTGGCGCCGTACATCGACAGCACCATCTTGTCGGAGTTCCAATAGGCGAAGGCGTTCATGCCGAGCGCCAGAACGAAGGCAATGAAAATGCCTTGCTGGGCACCGATGAGATACCCAACCGCCATAAACAAACCGGTCATGGCCGCCAGCAATAGGCCGGCCCGCATCGTGCTCATGTCTGTCGTCACCTAGAAATTAAACGTAATCCCTGAGATATGCTGTTTTGGCGCGATCTCAAGAGGTGCGGGCTGTGCAGCGTTGGGGTAGTTTCGCCCCATGACAGAGTCGAAATCTCCCCTGCCGCTCTCCCCGGCCGCCGCCGCCTTGAAGCCGGCGGCCAAGGATGCGCCGGCGGCCCCGGCTGTTACAGAAGCCGTGCCCGAGATCGGCGGACCAAAAGGGCCTGAGCCGACTCGCTTCGGCGACTGGGAGCGTAAAGGCCGCTGCTCGGATTTCTGAGCCGGCCCCCCGAGTCCTCAATAGATTTTTAAACCGGCACTGCTAAGCATTTGATTCTGGCCCGGGCTTAGCGGGCGCGTAAGCTCTCGACGACGTTTCACCGCAGGCGGCGGATATCATGGTCTTCGGCCCATTCTTGGACTTGCTACGGGGGCGCAGCAGCGCTTCCGATCAAGGCGCTTCGGGCCAGGACTCATCCACAATGGGCGATCCCTTCACCGGCGACGTGCCCGACGACGCCCTTTACGGCATTGAACCACTTCGCATTCTGATCAGCCCCCTGGCTGGCGACACCCAAGGCCTGGCTGCCCGCCACATTCACGACCGCCTGTCGGGCCGCGTCGGTGTCGCGATCACAGTGGCCGACCGTGCCCTGACCGCGCCCGGCGCCGACCACAATCAACCATTGTTCGTCTCCATGGCCGTCGATCTCGGCCGGCGCTGGCTGAAACGCGAGAACGCCGATCTGCTGATCTGGGGCGAAAGCGTGCCCACGCCCGCCGGCACGGCCCACGGTGTCTCCTGGCGTCTGCGCTTCCTGTCGCGCGCCACTCCCTTGCATCCCCACAGTGCCACCCTGTCGGCCCTCGAACGTCTGGAAGTGCCGGCGCTGTTCGACGACGCCACCGGCGATCTGGTGTTTGGAACGGCCCTTGCCGCAGTCAGTGTCGAATCCGCCGACGGCATTCGCGCGCGTGCTGCCCTGTTCCGCCCGGTGCTAAAAGCCGCAACACATTTTGCCGAGGGCGACACCGTGGGCACCGTTGCCGAGTGTGCAACGGCTCAAGCCTGTTATGCCGCCTTGCTGCTGCTCGAGGGTGCGCGCACCGGCGACATCAAGACACTGCAGCGCGCGGTATCGGTGTACCAAGGTGCGCTGATCCTGGGCGAAGACGCCTTCCCGCTGCACGAACGCGCCATGGTCGGCACGCATATCGCCGATGCCTTATCGCTGATCACAGCGCAAGGTGAACGCCTGAAACTCGCCGACAAGACCGTCGCGTATTACCGCGCGGCGCTCGCGATGGTGCGCAAGGAAGTCTTCGCCGATGACTACGCGGCGCTACAGACACGCCTTGGTTTGGCGCTTCACAATCTCGCGCAGTCCACCGGCGAGGCCGGGCATTTGAAAGCAGCAGCCGATGCGTTTTCAGCGGCCACGGGCATCTGGACTATCACCGATGCGCCCGAACGCTGGGCGGATATTCAAAACTCTCTCGGCAGCCTGCTGATCACCATGGGCCGGCTGACCGAACAGCACGGCCTGTTCGACAAGGCCGTTTCAGTGTTCTTGAAAATCGCCCAAGCCCGCCCGCGCACGACCGCGCCCTTGGTTTGGGCGACGGCCTTGGCGAATATCGGTGCGGCGCTCAAGGAAAAGGGCGTGGCGGCGCGCAACCTCGACTGCCTGTATCAGGCCGCCGATGCCTTCGAGCAAGCCAGCGAAGTGTTCACTGAGCTTAACCTCGAGAGCAACGTCAAGCTAATGGACAGCCAACGCGACCACGTACGTCTGATTCTGGCTGCCCAGGGTGTTGTTTAAGCATCAACGGCGCGCGGCGTAATTTCAGCCAGCGTCTTGCGCGCACGAGCAACGCCATTGGCCGCCGCTTCCGCGCCCACCGCCTGACCTTACACCGGCACGAAGGTCACATCCGTCAAACCGACGAAGCCGAGTATGGTGCGCGAGTACGGCTCTTGAAAGTCCGCCGTCTTGAATGGGCTATCGCCGCTGTAGAAGCCGCCGCGGCTGACCACCGCAAAAACCTTTTTGTTTTTCAGCAAACCTTCGGGGCGAAGCAGCTGCAGCTGAAAGACAGCGCCGGCCGGGCGGGACGCTGGCTGATGGAAGATTTGCGCAGCCGCCTGGTGACCAGCCCCACGGATGCCAGCATCCGCGCGAAGGCGAGCTAAGCGCTATTTCCCAGCGCGGTTCTTCACCAGATCATCGACCACCGCCGGATCGGCCAGCGTCGAGGTATCGCCCAAGTTGCTGACATCGTTCTCGGCGATCTTGCGTAAAATCCGGCGCATGATTTTACCCGAGCGCGTCTTGGGCAGGCCAGGCGCCCACTGCAGCACGTCGGGCCGGGCGATGGGACCGATATCCTTGCCAACCCAGGCAATGAGTTCCTTGTGCAGCTCGTCGCTGGGCGTGACACCCGCATTGAGCGTGACGTAGGCATAGATGCCCTGGCCTTTGATATCGTGGGGATAGCCCACGACCGCCGCCTCGGCGACATGGACATGACCGACCAGGGCGCTTTCCACTTCCGCCGTGCCAAGCCGATGGCCGGAGACATTGATGACGTCATCGACCCGGCCGGTGATCCAGTAGTAGCCGTCTTCGTCGCGGCGGCAACCGTCGCCGGTGAAGTACTTGCCGGGATAGGTGGTGAAATAGGTGTCAATGAAACGCTGATGGTCGCCGTAGATGGTGCGCGCCTGGCCGGGCCACGAGCCCTTGAGGCAGAGGTTGCCGCTGGCCGCGCCTTCCAGTTCCTTGCCCTCGGCATCGACGAGGCAGGGTTCGATGCCGAAAAACGGCAAGGTGGCCGAGCCCGGCTTCATCTTTACCGCCCCCGGCAGCGGCGTGATGAGAATGCCGCCGGTCTCGGTCTGCCACCAGGTATCAACAATCGGGCAGCGTCCGTCGCCGACGACACGGTGGTACCACAGCCAGGCCTCGGGATTGATCGGCTCGCCGACGCTGCCCAGGACTCTGAGCGTCGCGCGCGAGGTCTTCTTGACCGGAGCGTCGCCGTCGCGCATCAGCGCACGAATGGCGGTGGGTGCGGTGTAGAAGATATTGACGCCGTGTTTGTCGATCACCTGCCAGAAGCGCGAGCTATCGGGATAGTTGGGCACGCCTTCAAACATCAGCGTGGTGGCGCCGTTGGCCAGCGGGCCATAGACGATATAGCTGTGGCCGGTCACCCAACCCACATCGGCGGTACACCAGTAGATGTCGCCATCGTGATAGTCGAAGACATATTCGTGGGTCATGGCCACGTACATTAGATAGCCGCCAGTGGTGTGCAGCACGCCCTTGGGCTTGCCGGTTGAGCCCGAGGTGTAGAGGATGAACAAGGGATCCTCGGCGTTCATCTCGACCGGGTCGCACATCTTGTGCGCCTTGTCGGTCATGACGTGATACCAGACGTCGCGCGGCGGGCTCATGGGCACGGCGCCACCGGTGTGCTTGACGACAATCACATTGCGCACGCCAGGCGTGTTCTTTAGCGCTTCGTCGACATTGACCTTCAGCGGAACGGTCTTGCCGCCGCGCCGGCCTTCGTCGGCGGTGATGACGATCTTGGCGCCGCAATCATTGATGCGGTCGGCCACCGCGTGGGGCGCGAAGCCGCCGAAGATCACCGAATGCACCGCGCTGATCCGGGCACAGGCGAGCATGGCGACGGCGGCCTCGATGATCATCGGCAGATAAATACAAACGCGGTCGCCTTTGCCCACACCGAGAGTCTTCAGCGTGTTGGCGAGCCGGCAGGTCATCTCGTGCAGCTCGGCGTAGGTAACGTGCTTGGCTTGCTTGGGATCGTCGCCCTCCCAGATGATCGCGGTCTGGGTGGCGCGGGTCTTCAGATGCCGGTCAAGGCAGTTGAAGCTGGCGTTGAGCGTGCCGTCGAAATACCAGCGGATATGCAGGTCTTTGGCGTCAAAGGAAACATCGCGCACGCGCGTATAGGGCGTGATCCAGTCGAGACGCTTGCCGTGCATGCGCCAGAAGGTCAGCGGATCCTTAGTCGAGTCCTCGCGCAGCTCCTTGTAGCGCTGCGGGGTGATCACGGCGTTCTGGGCAAAATTCGGCGCAACGTCGACGATGATGTCATCAGCCATAACAGCACTCTCCCTTACGGCTTACGGTAATAGCGGCGATGATAGCCGCCTCACCCCGCAGAAGTCATGCGTCCTGTTCGCTGATGATAGTCTCGCCGTCGATGCGAATGGCAAAGGGTATTAGACGCTGTCCTTTGCAGGGGCCACGGATACAGTTTCCCGTTACCGGATCGAATTGCGCGCCGTGGCTGGTGCAGAATAAAAATGTGCCGGTCACATCGAAGAAGGCGTCTTCGCGCCAATTGAGCGGCAGACGTGCGTGCGGGCAGGAATTGACGTAGCCCATGATCTGGTCGGCGAACCTGACGACAAACACCGGGAAGCGCCCGCCGTCCCGCTCCAGCACGATCTCCTTGGCGCCGGTGACGTCGAGATCCTTGAGCGTGCAGAGGACGCGGGACACGGGTGTCTCAGACAGGCTTGCCGTCGGCGGGGAAGACCTTGCGGGTCGGATGCACGGAGACTTTGTCGAATAGACCAGCTTTGGCGTAGGGATCGCCGGCTTGGAACGACCGCGCGGCGGCCAGATCGACGAAGTCACCCACGATCAGCGAGCCCATAGGTGATGCGCCGTCATCGGTGAGCAGCGGCCCAGCGTAGACAATCTGCGCGCCGAAGGAGTCGATGTATTCGAGGTGCACGGGCCGCGTCTTCAGGCGCAAGTCGAGATGACTCGGCTTATCGTAAGCAATGATGGTGCATAGCATGATGTCCCCCTTCTTCGTGCTGCTCAGCGTTTTTTGCGCCCCGGTGTCCTTGGCGGCGTTTTCTTCGGCGGGCGTTTGCTGCCGCCTTTGGTAGCAACCTTCGTCGCTGGACGCACCAGCCTTCGGCTCGCACGGCGCCGGCGCAGTACGGCCGCCGGATCGGCCTTGCGGCGCAGCTTGCGCGCCGGTTTGCGTTGCGCCTTCTTGGGCGATCTTTTCTTGGCCTTGGCCTTGGGTTTCGGCGACGGTTTGACGTTGGCTTTCTCGCCGCTGCGGCCGTAGTCGTCGGCGATGCGCACGATGTCGTCCTCGCCGACGTATTCGCCCGACTGCACTTCGATCATGTGCAGCTCCACGTGACCGGGGTTGGCCAAGCGGTGCAATGTGCCGGCGGCGATATAGGTGGACTCGTTTTCACGCAGCTGAAACTCCTTCTCGCCGCAGGTGACCTGCGCCGTGCCGGTGACAACCACCCAATGCTCGCTGCGGTGCCAGTGTTTCTGCAAGGAGAGTTTGGCGCCAGGCTTGACGCAGAGGCGTTTCACCTTGAAGCGCGCGCCTTCGTCCATGGTCTGGAACCAGCCCCAGGGCCGGTGCGTGCGCGCTTGCGCGGTGGCTTCGCTGCGCCCTGCGGCCTTTAAGCGCTCGACCACCTGTTTGACCTGCTGGTCGTGGGCTTTGTCGGCCACCAGCACGGCGTCGGCGGTGACGACGACGATCAATTCTTTTACGCCGATGACGGCGGTGAGCTGTTTGTCGGTGCGCACATAGCTGTTGCGCGTGTCGATGGCGACCACATCGCCGATGGTGGTATTGCCGGCGGCGTCATGGGCTGCTTCTTCATGCAGCGCGCTCCAGGAGCCCACATCGGACCAGCCCATGTCCACCGGCACCACGGCAGCCTTGTCGGTGCGCTCCATCACGCCGTAGTCGATGGATTGGGACGGCACTTTCGCAAAGGCGGCCGGATCGAGGCGGAAGAAGAACAGATCATTCTGCCCTTCGCTGAGGGCCGCACGGCAGGCCGGCGGGATCAGCGGCTCGTTCTTGGCGAGCTCGCTCAAATAGAGTCCGACCGGCCACATGAAGATGCCGCCGTTCCAATAGTAGCCGCCGTCTTTGAGAAAACCGGCAGCGGTGACGCTATCGGGCTTTTCGACGAACTTTTCCACGGCATGGGCGTCGCCGGACAGCGCCGCGCCCTGTTTGATATAGCCGTAGGCAGTGGCCGGCGACGTTGGGCAGATGCCGAAGGTGACGAGATGATTGGCCGCGGCCACCGGCACGGCTTTGGCGACGGCGTCACGGAAGGCTTCGGCGTTGCGCACCAGGTGATCGGACGGCATCACCAGCATCAGGGCGTCGGGCTCGTTCTCCAGCAACAGCGCAGCGACGCAGGCCGCTGGCGCGGTGTTGCGCCCCTGGGGCTCGATGATGATCGCCTTGGGCTCGATGCCGACGGCCCGCAGCTGCTCGGCGACGACAAAACGATGGGCGTCATTGCAGACGATGATCGGGGGCTGCAGTGCGTAAACCTCGCCGCCGCTGTCGCCAAGGCGTAGGCCGGTCTCCTGCAACAAGCTGCGTTCGGAGGTCAGCGGCTGAAGCTGCTTGGGAAATTCCTCGCGCGACAGGGGCCACAGGCGCGAACCGCTGCCGCCGGACAGGACCACCGGATAAAGGCGCCGCACTTTACTCACGCATGTCGCTCCGCTGAGGGGATATGGGAATGGTTATATTCCAAGGGGGAGGCTCCAAGCCATGATCTTGCCGCCAAAGAGGGCCGCCACAGACGGTTATTTGCGCTTTACGGCCGCATCGACTTCGTCGCGCAAGGGCCGTTCCAGCAAACCCTTCAGCATGTCGTCGATGGCGGCTCCATGATTGAGCACCCGGTCGATGGCGGCGCAGATCGGCATATCGACGTTGAGTTTCGCGGCCAGGGTGACCACCGCTTCAGCCGTGGTCACGCCTTCGGTCACGGACCGTCGCGCGCCCAAAACCTCCTCGAGTGTTTGGCCCTTACCCAACGCGACGCCGAGGGAATAGTTCCGAGACTGCAACGATGTGGCGGTAAGCACCAGATCGCCCAGGCCCGACAGGCCCATCAGCGTTTCAGGCTTGCCGCCCCGGGCCAAAGCCAGGCGCACGATTTCTGCCAAGCCCCGCGTCAGCAAGGCCGCGCGGGCATTTGCGCCCAAGCCTTTACCGTCGGCCATGCCGCAGCCAATGGCCAATACGTTTTTGACGGCACCCCCCACTTCGGCGCCGACCACGTCTTCCGACAAGTAGGGCCGAAACGTCGGTGAACTGATGGCTTCGGCGACCAGCCGGCCTAGGGTTTGATCGGACGCGCCCAAGGTAATGGCCGTGGGCAAACCGAGGGCGACTTCGCGGGCGAAGGTGGGTCCCGACAGCACCATCATCGCCGCCGTCGGCAGGGCTTCGGCGACGACGTCGGTCATCAGGGCCGAGGTGCCGCGCTCGATGCCTTTGGCGCAGATGACCACGGGTGTCTTCGGCTTGATATGGGGTGCGAGCGTGCCGCAGATTTTGCGCAGATGCTGCGCCGGGGCCACCAGCAGCACGATGTCGGCCACGGCGGCATCAATCATATCAGCCGTCGCTTTGAGCCCGTCATCCAGAGGGACGTCAGGAAGGTACAAGGGATTGCGGTGCTGGCCATTCACGGCCGTGACCACTTCGGGCTCCAGGGCCCAGAGCGTGACATCGCGGCCAGCCCGGCGCGCCACCACGCCTAGGGCCGTGCCCCAAGCGCCGCCGCCGATAATGCCCACACGCTGCATGCCCGCTCCCGTTTTAGTGGCTGCCGTCCTGGCATAGCCTTGGAACAGTATCCGGGCAAGACCGTTGCACTGACGAACCCATTCAGCCTAGACCATTGATATGACCATCCTTCTGACCGGAGCCGCCGGATTCATCGGATCGCACGTCGCCGCGCGTTTCCTCAAAGACGGGCGGCGCGTCGCGGGCGTCGATAATTTCACGCCTTATTACGACGTAAAGCTAAAGGAGGCGCGCTGGGCCCGGCTCGAAGGCCGCGCCGGCTTCAGCGCCCACCGTCTTGACCTCACCGACAAGACCGCGCTGTTGAAGCTGTGTGATGCGGTCGAGCCGACGCGTATCGTCCATCTCGCCGCCCAGCCCGGCGTGCGCTACGGCATCGACAACCCGACGGCCTATCTCGATTCAAATCTTACCGGGTTCTTGAATGTGCTGGAGGCCGCGCGGGCGTTGAATGTGGAACACATGGTCTACGCCTCGACCAGTTCGGTCTACGGCGCCAACAAGGCCATGCCCTTTTCCGAACGCGACAGCGCGGCGCATCCTGTCAGTTTGTATGCGGCGACCAAACGCGCCAACGAACTGCTGGCGCATTCTTATGCGCACATTTTCAAAGTGCCCATGTCGGGCCTGCGCTTCTTCACGGTCTACGGACCTTGGGGCCGGCCCGATATGGCGCCGCAGAAATTCACCGCGCGGATTTTCGCCGGTGATCCCATTGAGGTTTATAACGACGGCAAGATGAAACGCGACTTCACCTTCATCGACGACATTGTTGAAGGCGTGGTGCGCGTCACCGATCATATCGCCATCGTCGACGAAGGCTGGGACCCCATGGCGCCTTTGCCCGACAGCAGCGGCGTCGCGCCGTTCCGCGTCTACAACATCGGCCGCGGCGCACCGGTGGATTTGATGGACTTCATCGCCACCCTGGAAAAACACATCGGCAAGAAGGCCCAGTTGAATTTCATGCCCATCCAGGCCGGCGATGTGGAAGGCACCTGGTGCGACGTCGCGGCGCTGAAGGGTGCTGTCGGCTATCAACCCGCCGTCACACTCGACGAGGGCTTGGAAAAAACCGTCGCCTGGTTCCGCGACTACTACAACGTCTAGGCTTTGACGCCGGCACCGGTTGCCTTGGCCGCCGTAGGATCAAGGGGCCAGCGCGGCCGGGCTTTGACATCGAGCGTGTCGGTGAAGCCCAGCTTCAGCCGCTCGATGCCCACCCAGGCGATCATCACCGCGTTGTCGGTACACAATGCAATAGGCGGGGCAACCAGCGTGAGGCCGCTGCGTGAGGCCGTTTGCGTCAGCGCTGCCCGCAAGGCGGTGTTGGCGGCAACGCCGCCCGAGACCACCAGCGTCCCACCGTCCGGATGAATCCCGCGGAACATCGCACAGGCCCGCGTCACGCGGTCGGCGATGGAGTCCACAAGGGCGGCCTGGAACGACGCCGCGAGATCGTTCACATCTTTCTCAAGCAGCGCGCCGGGTGGCCGCGCCTCGGCGGCAAGACGCACGGCGGTCTTGAGGCCCGAGAATGAAAAATCGCAGCCGGCCTTGCCTTTCAGAGGCCTTGGAAAAGCAAAACGCGCGCCATCGCCCTTTAACGCCGCGCGTTCGATGGCCGGGCCGCCGGGATAACCGAGGCCCAGCATCTTGGCCACTTTGTCGAAAGCCTCGCCCGCCGCATCATCAACCGTAGTGCCGAGACGGCGGTAGCGTCCCACCCCCTCGACCACCAGCAACTGACAGTGCCCGCCGGAGACCAGCAACAGCAGATAGGGAAAGGCGACGTTGTCGGTGAAGCGCGCCGTCAGCGCATGGCCTTCGAGATGGTTGACCGCGATCAGCGGAATATCATGCACGGCAGCGATGGCTTTGGCGGTCATGAGGCCCACCAGAACGCCGCCGATGAGCCCCGGGCCTGCCGTCGCAGCCACGGCGTCAAGATCGCCGTAGCCGACCTTGGCGTCATGCATGGCTTTGGCGATGAGTTTATCGAGGTGGGCCAGATGCGCCCGCGCGGCGATCTCGGGCACAATGCCGCCGTAAGGCACGTGCTCGGCGATCTGGCTGAGGATCGTCTGTGACAAGACGTGTCCCTCGCCGTCGATGACGGCGGCTGCCGTTTCGTCGCAGCTGGTTTCGATGCCGAGAACAATCATCTTTTCACCTTATATGGCAGCCTCTACAACACTTGCGGAGTGGACGCCAGGGAGAGCCGATGACCCCATGCGGGTGCTGCTGACACAAGCGGCCGAGGATGCGAGAGCCTCGGCGGCGGCCCTTGAGGCCCGCGGCCATCAGGTGGTGCGCGCACCGCTGGTGACGGCGGAGCGCGCGCCCTTGCCCAAAATCAACCTGGCCGGCGCACAAGGCTTTCTGGTGACCAGCGCCGAAGGAGCCCGCGCCCTGGCCGACCTTGTGGGCGTACGCACGTTCCCGGTCTTTGCCGACAGCGACGTGACTGCCGCCGCCTTGCGCGGTCTTGGCTTCAGGCAGGTCTTCGCGGCCAAGGACGATGCCGCCGATCTGGCCAAACTGGTCGAGCGCAGCATCACGCCGGCCAACGGCGCGCTGATTTATGCTTGCAGCACGGCCGCCCCGGTCAACCTGCCGACGATGCTGGGCAACATGGGTTTCGCCGTGCGGCCGGCGCCGCTGTATACGCTGAAACGCACCGAGAAAATTCCGGCGGCGTTACGCGCGGCCCTTGAGGCGAAAAGCATCGACGCCGCCCTTTTTCTCTCGGCCGACGAAGCCCGCGCCTTTGTCGCGCTAATCCAGCGCGAGCAACTGGAGCCTTTGGTCAGCAGTTTGCCGACAGTGGCAGCCAGTCCTGTCGTTGCGGCCCCGCTACGCGCGTTAAAACTAGGCGGGGTCACGGTGCCGGGCGGTGAACTTGATGCGGTCTTCGCCGTGCTCGACGGCAAGCTGGTCGATAAGGTCGAAGAAGACCGTGCGGCCCGCGAAGCCCTGCTGCGCGCCGAGGCCGAACGGCTGCGGGCGGAAGAAGAGCGTCGGGCGACAGAAAAGGCCGAACGCGACCGGGCGACGAAGGAACTCGCGGACAAGCAGCGCGCCGAACAGGAGCGCATTGCGCGGGAAAAAGCCGCCGCCGAACAGGCCGCCCGCGAGAAGGCCGAACAGGAGCGCCGCGCCAAAGAGGCCGCGCGCGCAAAGGAAGAGGCCGACAAGGACGAACGCAAGCGTCTGGCAGCCGAACAGGCGGCGGCAGAAAAAGCCGAGAAGGGGCGCCTGGCCCAAGAGCGCGCCGAACAAGACCGCGTCGCCCGCGCGCAGGCGGAAAAAGAAAAGGCAGAGCGCGAACGCCTGGCCGCGGAAAAGGCTGCCGCAGAGAAAGCCGAACGCGACCGCGTCGCCAAAGAACGCGCGGAACAAGAGCGGCTTGCGCGGGAGCAGTTGGCCCGGGACAAAGCCGAGCGCGACCGCATTGCTGCCGAAAAAGCCGCGGCCGAAAAGACCGAGCGGGAACGCTTGGCTAAAGAGAAAGCGGAGCAAGAGCGTATCGCCGCTGAAAAAGCCGCCGCGGAGAAAGCTGAGCGCGTCCGCATCGCCAAAGAGCGCGCCGAGCAGGAACGCCTCGAGCGCGAGCGATTGGCGAGAGAAAAGGCCGAGCAGGATCGCGTCGCCGCTGAAAAGGCTGCCGCCGAGAAGGCTGTACGCGACCGCATCGCCAAAGAGCGCGCCGAGCAGGAACGTCTCGAGCGCGAGCGATTGGCGAGAGAAAAGGCCGAGCAGGATCGCGTCGCCGCTGAAAAGGCTGCCGCCGAGAAGGCTGAACGCGACCGCATCGCGGCTGAAAAAATCGCCGCCGCCAAAACCGAGCAGGAACGCCTGGCGCTCGAAAAAGCCGAGCGGGAACGCTTGGAGCGCGAGCGCTTGGCCTTGATAAAGGCCGAACAAGACCGCATCGCGCGCGAAAAGGCCGAGGCCGAGCGCATCGAACGCGAGCGCCTTGCCCGGGAAAAAGCCGAACAAGAGCGTCTGCGGCAAGAGCAGCTGGCCATCGAACGCGCAGAACAGGAACGTGTCGCGCGGGAACGCGCCGAAGCTGAACGCATCGAACGCGAACGGCTGGCGGCAGAAAAGGCTGAGCGTGAGCGTATCGAAACCGAACGCCTGACCGCGGAACGCGTCGAACGCGAGCGCATCGCCCGAGAGAAAGCCGAAGCCGAGCGGATTGAACGCGCGCGCTTGGCAGAGGTTCGCGCAGAACAAGACCGCGTCGAAGCAGAGCGCCTGGCCGCCGAACGCGCCGCGCGCGAGCGTGTGGCCCACGAGAAGGCAGAGGCGGAGCGCATCGAACGGGAACGCCTGGCCCGGGAGCGCGCCGAAGCCGAGCGCATCGCCCGCGAAAGGGCCGAAGCCGAGAAAGCCGCCGAAACCGCCGAGCGCGCGCGTCTGGCAGCTGAAGCCGCCGCGCGGGAAAAAATCGAGCGGGAGCGCCTTGCAGCAGAGCGGGCGGAGCGCGACCGGGTCGCCGCCGATCAAGCTGCCGCCGCCAAGGCCGAAAAGGCCCGCATCGCCGCAGAACGCGCCGAACAGCTAAAAGCCGAAAAAGACGCCGCCGCCGAACGCCGCCGCATCGAGCGGGCCGAACAGGATGCCGAGCGCGCGCGCATCAACGCTGCGCGGGCGGCGGAAAAAGCCGCGGCGGCGGCCGCTACACCGCGCCGCAGCTGGGGCAGCATGCTCGCCTCCTGGGTCGGCAAGACATCGGCGCCAGCCGAAGAGACCTCAGGTCCAAGGTGGGATATGGCGCTCGGAACAACCCCCGCGCTGCAGACTTTGAATACTGGGTCGTTGAACACCGCAGAGTCTGTAAAACCGGATTTAGACAAAGCCGGCGTGAGAGAAGCGGATTTAGAAGATGGAACGGCATCGGCTACAATAGCCATGCCCCCGGCCGCTGCCGGCCCAGACGCAAAGGAAGAGCCGCCGCTCTTGGGTGAACACGTGATAGAACAAGTCCCGGAAAAAGAAACAGAGACAGTAACGGTGAGCACGGAACCCAAAGCGCTCGAAGACCTGCCCGAGGTGACGGCGGAAACGCCAGCCTCAGATGGCAAGCCCGTAACGCGCGGCGGCGGACGGGCCGCCCGCCTGTTGGCCGAGGATGCGGCCGATCAACGCGCCCACGGCCAGCGCTTTAAGTATCTCGGCCATAGCGAGCCGCCCCG
>CANJPG010000045.1 GCA_947476065.1 Fidelibacterota bacterium | reverse complement strand
TGGGCCGAAGACAGACCATCCAGCTGCGTCGTCGTCAGCGTGCTCAGCGTCACGGTATTCAGCGCGTTCAGGAAGGTCGAGGAGACCGCACCCAACTGGCCGCTGGTGATGCCGCCCACCTGCGAGGTGGTGATCGAACCCACAACCGTGGTCGACAGCGCCGCGATCTGCGTCGAAGCCAAGCCGCCCAAGGCCGTGCTGTTGAAGCTGGTCATTTGCGTCGTCGTGAGCACACCGAACTCGACGGTGGTGATGCCCTTGATCTGCGTGCTGGTCAGCGAGCCCACCTGCGTGGTCGTGAGCACCTGGAACTGCGAGGTGGTCAACTGGCCGAGCTGCGCCGAGGTCAGGCCATCGATCTGCGTGGTCGTGATCGCCGCAACCACCGTCGTCGTCAGGGCCTGCAGCTGTGTGCTGGCCAGGGCGCCGATGCCGGTGGAGGTGATGCCGGTCAACTGGACCGTGGTCAGGATCGCAAGATCCGTGGTGTTGAAGCCCTTGATCTGCGTAGCGTTGAAGCCGCCCAGCTGGATCGTGGTCAGGGCGCCGAACTGCGTCGAGTTCAAGCCCGTGAGCTGCGCCGAGGACAGGCCATCAAGCTGCGTCGTCGTCAGCGTGCTTAGCGTCGTAGTGCTGAGGGCATTGAGAACGGTTGAGCTGAACTGGCCCAACTGCGTGCCGGTGAAACCACCGACCTGAGACGTCGAAATGGAGCCGACAACCGTCGTCGAGAGCGCATTAATCTGTGTAGAGGCCAGGCCGCCCAGCGATGTGCTGGTGAAGCCCGACATCTGGGTCGTGGTCAGAACGCCGAATTCTACAGTGGTGATGCCTTTGACCTGGGTGCTGGTCAGGCTGTTCAGCTGAACCGTGGTGATCACCTGGAACTGCGTGGTGGTGTGGTGGTCAACTGACCGAGCTGCGTTGAGGCCAGGCCGTCGAGCTGCGTCGTTGCGATCGCCGCGATCACCGATGTCGTCAGCGCCTGCAGCTGCGTGCTGGCGAGCGCGCCAATGGCGGTCGACGTCAAACCCGTCAGCTGGACGGTGGTGAGGATGCCGAGGTCGGTGGTGCTGAAGCCTTTGACCTGCGTGGCATTGAAGCCGCCCAACTGCACGGTGGTCAGCGCGCCGAATTGCGTCGAGTTCAAAGTGGTCAGCTGCGCCGAGGTTAGCGAATCCAACTGCGTCGTGGTCAGCGTGCTGAGAGTCGTGGTGGTGAGGGCGTTCAAGAACGTCGAGGTGGCGCCGGCCAACTGTGTGCCGACCAAACCGCCGACCTGCGCCGTGGTGATGGCAGCAATCGTCGCCGTCGTCAGCGCGTTGATCTGCGTCGAGAGCAAGCCGCCCAGCGCGGTGCTGGTAAAGGCGCTCATCTGTGTCGTGGTCAGCGCATCGAATTCGGCGGTGGTCAGGCCTTTGATCTGGGTCGACGACAAGCTGCTGATCTGCGTTGTCGTGATCGCCTGGAACTGAGTCGTCGTAAGATATCCGAGTTCAGTCTGGGTGAACCCTGCCATCTGCGTCGTGCTGAACCCGGCGATCTGAGTGGTCGTCAGACCCTCCATCGCTGTTTGATTGGGCATCGCTTACACTCCGAAGATGCGCGCGCGCATCAGCTGATGCTGGCGCGAACAGGGAAATAGTTGTGTGATTGGCAGCCCAAAATGGCTGGTCCGCGCAGCCGCGGAAAACATGACGTCAGGCATTACCAATCTCCGTTCTAGAGATCTCAAAAGATGCAAAAATGGGCGTTTCATCCCATTGCCACTCGTAACCGTCGTAGCTCATCTTGTCCGTGCCCACAAGAGAAACCATGCGACTGCTAACCTTCAACGAGATTCGGTTTAAAAGGTGTTAACAGATGGTGACGTCGCGTTAGCCTTATCTAGAAAAATTAACATCTTGCGGCCCCAGCCCAAAAATACACGTATATGCAGTGGCAAATTCGCGGTCCTTTGGAACAAAAAGTCACAGTCCTTTTTAGTAGTACGGCCTCGAATCGGCCTCAATTCGACGGCTTTTAGGCATATCCATCTACTAGGGCTCGCGGATGCTTTCGCTCAGACCACGCGTAATAGGATTGAGGAAGTAAGACATCACGCTGCGCGATCCTACTTTGATTTCAGCCGTCGTCGTCATGCCGGGGATCAGGCGTGCGCCATCGGGCATATTCTCGAGTTTGGTATCAGTCAGTTGCACCAGGCCCCGGTGATAAGCGCCTCCGCCGCCGCTGAAGGAGGGCGCCTGCAGGCCATTGCCCGCCGCGCTCGACATACCCGGCGAGAATGACTCTTCACTGACGGTCAGCAGCTTGCCCTTCATCATTCCGTGGCGTTGATAGGGGAAGGCATCGACCTTCAGCACGGTTTCATCGCCGACCTTGATGTAACCGATATCGCTGGACTGGATCATGACTTCGACCACCAGCGGCGCATCATTGCGGATGATGGTGATCAGGGGCTCGGCTTGGTTCATGATCGAGCCCACCGAACGCTTGGCAACATTCAGCACGATGCCGTCTTCGGGCGCCGTGACGACGACGAGGTCGTTAACCAATGACGCCTTGGAGATTCCCTCGCCCAGCTTGGCCGCTTCGTTACGCGCGCTAACCAGGCTGTCGAGAACCTGATGACGCCACTGATCGATGAAGGCCTGACGCTCGGCTTCCTTGGACGACAGGTCGTGGCGCTGTTCCGACAAGCGGTTGGCCGCCGACTGAAGGTTTTGCTCGATCCGCATGCGCGAGCTTTGCGCATCGAGGTAATTCAGCCGCGAGCCCACCTGCTTTTCCAGCATGGATGAGCGCATGCCTTCGATGTCCTTGGCGATGACCAGCTGTTTGGCCTGGGAATCGCGCTCGTCTTCGGTTGTATGGATGTTGGCCTTGCGGCGCTGGATTTCCTCGTCGAAAACCCTGAGCTGCGATTCGTATTGCGACTTGCGGCCCTCATAAAGGCTGACCTGCAAGGCATCTTCACTGCTGACCGCCACATCCGCCACGAAGGGTTCGTCCTTCAATTCGGCCTCAAGCCGGCGGATCTGCGACAGCAAGGATCTTTGCTGTGTAGTCAGCGAGGCCAGGTCGGCCTGGGCGAAGGTCGGATCGAGCGTGGCCAGCACCTGGCCCTTTTTCACCGCGTCGCCTTCCTTGACCTTCAGTTCGCGAATGATGGCGCGTTCCAGAGGCTGGAGCATGATCGGCGGTGAATCGGTGGCGATGCGCCCCGAGCCGATCACCACAATTTCGACCTTCACTAACGAGGCGATCAGGATCATCACCAGGAACATGCTGGCGACAAAATAGTTCATGCTTCTCATGAGCCGCGGCGGATGCTCTTCGCTGATCTCGTCGATGGGATCCTGGAACGGAATGGCGTCGTCGATGACCGACGACGAGCCCACCAGCCACGGAATGTTCTCCGCGCGGCGCGCCAGGCCCCGGGCGGTATTGGCCAGGGACTTCATGGGTGAGAGGCGCTTCATCATGTGGTTCACTTAGACCGCCTGAACATGTCTGGTTTGCTGTTCCCACAGATGGCGATAGATATCGCAGCGCTCGAGCAGCGTGCTGTGCGGCGCGAAATCGACCACGGCACCTTTGTCGAGAACCAGGATCGAGTCGGCGCCGACCAGCGACGACAGCCGGTGCGAAACGATGATCATGGTGCGACCGGCGGCGATTTCGGCGAGGTTGTCCTGAATGATGGCTTCGCTTTCAGGATCGAGTGCGCTGGTGGCTTCATCGAACAGCAAAAGACGCGGGCGCAAAAGCAGCGCACGCGCAATCGCAAGGCGCTGACGCTGGCCACCAGAGAAGTTGGATGCGCTTTCCTCGACGTAGGTGTCGTAGGACATCGGCAAGCGATCGATGAACTCATCCGCGCCGGCAAGACGCGCGGCTTCCATCACTTCTTCCAGCGTCGCATCGGGCTTACCCGCGGCGATGTTCTCGCGGATGCTGCCGCGGAAGAGAATGTTGTCTTGCAAAACCACGCCGATGCTGCGGCGCAGATGCGGCAGGTCGATGTGGCGGATGTCCGTTCCGTTCAGGCGGATCAGGCCTTCCTGGGCGGTATGAATGCCCTGGATCATACGGGTGGCCGTGGTTTTGCCAGAGCCCGAGCGTCCGACGACGCCGATGACCTGGCCTTCTTCGACCGTGAACGACACCTTGTCCAAGGCCGGCACCGCGCCACTCGCGTAACGGAAGCTGACGTAGCTGAACTCAAGATGGCCGGTGATCAGCGGACGGATGCCGCGCTGGTTCGGATCGCGTTCGGGCGGATGGTCCATGACCTTGCCCAACATGCGCACCGACAACGCCGTCTGCTGATACTCATTGATGAGGCCGACAATCTGCACCAGGGGGCCCGTGACGCGGCCTGAGAGCATATTGAACGCCACCAGCGCACCCATGCTGAGTGTGCCGTCGAAAACCATCGTCGCGCCGATGGCCAGAATGGTCATCTGCATCATGTTCTGTATGCCCTGCGTCAGCACGACCGCGATGGCGCTGAAGTAGCCGACGGTGGCGCGCTTGCGGATCGAATTGGCGACCTTCTGGCCCCAGGACTTCGAGCGCAGCGACTCCAGCGCGAGCGATTTGACCGCGCGCATGCCATGGATGGTCTCGACCAGGTCCGATTGGCGCTGGCCTTCGGCCTGATACAACTGTTCGAGATAGCGCCGGAACGTCGGGATCATTACGCCGATGAAGGCCGAGATCACCAGCGCGAAAGACAGCACGACGAATGTCAACGCGCCGCTGTACATCGTAAGTCCGACCAACAGAATCGGCAGCGCCGAAACATCCAGCAGAGTCTGGAACAGCCGGCCGGTCAGGAACTGACGCACCGATTCCGTCTGCTGCATGTGGCGCATCAGAACGCCGGTGGTGTGGCTTTCGAAGAACTGCATCGGCAGATGCAGAAGCTTGTCGAACGTGCGCGCGGCTAGGCGGGCGTCGATCTTGTTGCTGGCGAACAGCAGGAGGTATTGACGCACATATTGGAACAGGCCGTCGAACAGCATCGTCACGACAAAGGCCAGCACCACAGCGAATAGAGTCTGATAGCTGTGATGCGGAATGACCTTGTCGATCATGATCTGGAAGAACAAGGGGGTGGAAAAGCTGATCAGGTTCGACATCGTCGCGGCCAGAGCGATGTCCCGGAAATAGCGGCCGTTCTTGATGATCTCGGGCATGAACCACAACAGACCGAAGGGCTGGGTCTCGTCGGTCAGGCGGAACTTGCGTTTGGAGAGGATGAGGCGGCCGGTCCAGGTCGCTTCGAACTGCTCACGCGGCTGCAGCGCAACGCCGCCCTGCTCGCTCAGCGGATTCAGCACCGCCGCGACCACGCGGCCGTCGGGCGTCGTCATGGCGCTGGCCAGGATGACCCAGGTGCCGTTGGTCTGCTCGGCCATCACCGGATAGGCGCTGCCGAGCTTGTTGAGGTCTTTCCAGGTGCGATTCCTGAGCAGTTTCGACGTCAGTCCGACATCGCGCATGATCCACATCACCGAGCCCACGGTGTCGGTCTCGTCGGCCTCGCCGAGTTTTTCGGGGGCCACCTGCACGCCGTGGTGGAGCGCGATAAGATATAGGCAGCGCAGCGCCGTGAGGTGAGGCGACATCTGTACGTCGGGCACGTGATTCACTGCAGGCGCTCTCGCTTCTTGCGTTCGGTCGGCCGCACAATTGAGTGCGCCGATGGGACAGGGATGATCCACCGCCCCAGATGACCGTATTTGTTAATCTTTTCTAATTCGTTACCGTCCCCAGGCGGCCATTAACGCTGCCCCGGCCCCTGCGTTGCACTATATCAGCAGCTGTGCCGTCGGTTCAAAATCTGTCGTAATAGTTGTGTTTTTTCAGGGGCTTAAGTGCCCACAAACTGACGCAACCGGGCGGCGACGTCGCCCAACTCGGGGCTCCAATCCTGCTGATTTTTCTGCCGGATCAAGGTGACGGAGGGGTACCACGGAGTCGTGGGGCCCTGGTGGCCCCAATACCAGAACTTGCCGATGCCGGCCGCCACCAGAATCCAGGTCGGAACCCCCAGAGCCCCGGCGATGTGGGCGGTGGTATTGGAGACGGTAATGACCAGGTCGCAGGCAGATGCGAGCGCGGCAACGCCATCAATATCCTCGCGCAGGTCGAGATCGGGAATGTGTTCGATCTTTACGCCGAAGTCCTGTTCGACGCGGGCGCGCTCGGCGCTGGTGTCGCCGTACTGCAAATCCACGAAACGCGCACCCGGCGTGCGCAGGATCTCGGCCCAGGCAGCCAGCTGGGTGCTTTTGCTTTCGCCGAATTTGACGTTCTTGCTGACCCAGGAGATGCCGATGAGCTTTTCACCCGGCGCCAGATTGAGACTGGCGCGCAAAGCCTGGGCGCGGGTCTGATCGGCGAGCAGGTAGGCGCGGCGCTGGAGCGGGAAGTGCGCTGCCGTTGAACGCGTGAAACGGCCCAGGCTGGCCGACGGAATGTGGGCGCCCATATTGGGCAGAAACTCAGTATCGGCCGGCCGCTTGCCGCGCCCGACGATCTTGGATGACGGATAGGAGCGCTGAAACAAGGGCACAAGGCGTTTGTCGGTTTCCCACATCACGTGGAAGCCGTGCTTGATCAGGTCGGCCAGCATGCTGGCATGCAGGATTTCGTCGCCCACGCCCTGCTCACCCCAGACGAACAGCGTCTTGTCGCCTATGGAAGAGCCCACCCAGATCGGCATGGGATAATCGGGGATGGAAACTTTGTCGGCGGCAAAGCGCCAATCGTACTGCTCCCAGCCTTCAGCGTATTGGCCACGCAGCAGCATGATGATGCCCATGTTCTTGCGGGCCATGGGCAGGTTGGGCTGGATTTCGATGGCTTTCTTGAGCGAGGCAATGGCCTCGTCGAACTTCTCGAGCCCCCAGAGGCCGACACCCATGTTGCTGTAGGCTTCGAAATAATCCGGCGCCAGTGCGATGGCTTTGCGAAGGTAGACCAGACCCTCTTCGAAGCGGCTCAGCTTCACCAATGAGTCGCCGAGATTGTTTGTCGCTTTGGCGTTGCCGGGCTCGATGGATATGGCTTTGGCGAAGCACTCGATCGCCTGCTCGTGCTTTTCCATGGAGTTAAGCGTCACGCCGAGGTTGTTGTGGGCGATACCAAGATGCGGGTCGAGTTCGACAGCCTTGCGCTGGTGCACGAGGGCTTCATCGGCCTTGCCCTGATCGTACAGGGCGACGCCGAAATTATTCTGCAGCAGGGCGACGCTGGGATTGAGGCGCAAGGCCTGGCGATAGGCAACCACGGCCTTTTCCAGGTCGCCGGCTTGGTGTGCTTGCAGCCCGGTATTGAAGGCTTGAATAAAAGCCGGGCCGTTAGCCCCGGAGTTGCCGCCGGAGGACCCTGCCGCCCGGCGCAATTTGCGATTCATGTGAAATTTCTCTCTTAGCCGCCGCCCGAACCCCAACTCTTACGGCGTTTATAAGCCATTTGGCTTATAAAGCCTTAATCCAGATTTTAGCCCAACGGAGGGCCCCATGCTCCTGATCATTGTAGGTGTCATCGCCGTCGCCATCGTCGTCGTTCTCACCATCGCCGCCACCAAGCCCGACACATTCCATTTGCAGCGCTCGACCGAGATCAACGCACCCGCCGCCGCTATCTATGCGAATCTGAGTGACTTTCATAGGTGGCAAGCCTGGTCGCCCTGGGAGAAACTCGATCCGGCCATGAAGCGCAGCTTCAGCGGCGCCGAGCATGGCCTGGGCGCAGTCTACGCCTGGGACGGCAACGGCAAGGCCGGCGCCGGACGCATGGAAGTCAAGGAAGTCAAGGAAGTGAACGAGGCTAACCATTTGAAGATCGCGCTCGATTTCATGCGACCCATCAAGGCGAGCAACACGGTTGATTTCATCCTGAGCCCGCACGGCAGCGGAACAAAGGTGATCTGGGCGATGCAGGGTCCCCTGCCCTACGTCGCCAAAATCATGCACGCGTTCATGAACATGGAAAAGATGGTCGGCCCGGATTTTGAAAAGGGTCTTTCAAACCTGAAAGCCCTCTCCGAAAAACCTTAAGCCACAGCCGTCAGCGGCCTGGCCATTAGCAGCCCCTGCAGCAGCTGAGGTTCGATGGGTTTGCGCAGCAGCGGCACCTCAGCGTACCGCTCATCGATGCTGTCGCCGTCATAGCCGGTGACGAAGACAAACGGTATGCCGCGCGCGCTCAATACCTTGGCTACAGGATAGATCAGCTCGCCGCCAAGATTAACATCGAGCACCGCGCCATCGAGCGCGGCGTTCTCGGCCGCGGACAATGCACCGGCCAGATCAGTGATCGGACCGACGACATTGAAGCCAAAGTCCACCAGCATATCGTGAACCATCCTGCCGACGAGGACTTCATCCTCGGCCAAAAGAATACGCCGACCGGCCGGCTCTTCGGGTGCGTGCGGCAGTGCGAATTTATCATCGGCCGAACGCGGGCGCTTGTTCTGATCCGGTGTGCGCATGATCTTGGTGCGCGGAATGGTGAAGGTGCAGCGCAAGCCTTCCAGACTCCACTCGGGCGTCACCTTGCCGCCGAGCTGGCCTTCGATGCTGGCCTTGATGACCGTCAGGCCGAATCCCTTGCGCGCCGGCTCGTAGACGGCGGCGCAGCCCGTTTCTTCCCAGATCAGCACCAGGTTCTTGGCCTTCAGCTCCCACTTGAGCTTCACGTGACCGACGTTGATCGACAGCGCGCCGTATTTCGCCGCGTTGGTCGCCAGTTCGTGCAGCGCCAGAGCAAAAGTCTGGGCGGCCGCGGGCAACAGCAGGATTGGTGGGCCATCAATGGAAATCTGGCCGCTTTGGCGCGTGCGATACGGCGCCATTTCATCTTCGACCAACTGGCGCAAGCTAGCGCCGACCCAGCGCGATTCCGACAGCAGCGTATGCACCGAAGCCAGCGCGCGAACGCGGCCGTCAACCGCCTGAACGAAGTCGGCAATAGTCTCTGCGCGCGTCAGGCGCACCAGAGACTGCACGACCGCCAGCGCATTCTTGGCGCGGTGATCGACTTCGCGGGCCAGAAGAACCTGGCGTTCTTCATCAAGTTTGCGCTCGGTGATATCGACGGTACAGCCGCTCAGCCGCAGCACCTGTCCCGGCGCTTCCGAGGTCACCGCGACCGTACCGAGGCACCAGCGCTGCTCGCCGTCGGGACGCAGGATGCGGAACTCCATTTGGCCGCCTTCGCCGGTGGCGATGGCCCGCCGCATGGTTTCTTCTACCGCCTCGCGGTCATTGAGGTGAACGAGGTTGTGCACATTCTTGATATCGGCAACGAAGGTTTTGCGGTCGACGCCATAAAGGCGGTACTGGCCTTCGTCCCAAATGTAGTCGCCGCCCACGGGGTCGAGATCCCACGAGCCCATGTTGCCGGCCGTCAGCGCCAGCGAGCGGCGGCGTTCGCTTTCCATCAGCTGCGCATTGGAGGCTTCCAAAGCCGCCGTGCGTTCGGCGACGCGCCGCTCCAGCTCGCGGTTGAAGGACTCCAGCTTCCGGGTCTTGCGATAGAGCTCGACGAAGACCTTGACCTTCGCACGCAGCACTTCCGGTACGACCGTCACGGGCACATAGTCGACGGCTCCCATGGCATAGGCCCGCAGGTGATCGACATCGGCCAGCTGCACCGCCGAGATGAAGATGATCGCAGTTTCCTGGAAGCGCGGATGCTCCCTGATCATGCTCATCAGCTCGAAGCCGTCGGTGTCGGGCATGCAAACGTCGACGAGAATGACGGCAATCTCGGTCTTCAACAGATATTCCAACGCCTGGGCGGCGGAACCCGCCCTGATCAGGTTCTCGCCCAATTCACCCAGGATGACCTCGTAGCTGAGCAATTTGCCCGGCTGGTCATCGACCATCAGAATGTTGACTTTTTCCTCGGAGGCCATGTCTTTCACCCATCCTTCACCGCGACTAACGATGCAACCACATGCGCAGTGCAGATAGCAATTGCTCGGTGTTGACGGGCTTCGCCAGACAGTCAGACGCGCCCGCTTCAAGGCATTTTTCGCGGTCACCCTTCATGGCCTTGGCCGTCAGGGCCAGAATAGGCAGGCGGCGGAAGGCTGGGTTCTTGCGGATCACGTTGATGGTCTCGTAGCCGTCCATTTCGGGCATCATAATATCCATGAGAACCAGTGAAACTTCGTTCTGAGACTGCTCGAGGATCGAGATCGCCTCGCGCCCGGTGGTTGCCGTTAGAACATTCATACCGCGGCGCTCCAGAACGCTGCTGAGGGCAAAAATGTTTCGCGCGTCGTCGTCGACGAGCAAAACAGTTTGATTCATCAGATCCTCGTCCGAACTGTGCAGGCGTTCCAGCATAGGTTGCTTTTCCGCCGGCAGATCAGTCACCACATGGTGCAGGAACAAGGCGGTTTCGTCGAGAAGCCGCTCGGGCGATTCCACGCCCTTGACCACGATACTGCGCGCCATGGTGTGCAGCTGCGCGGACCGTTCCGAAACCGTAGCGTTAGATTGGCACGCTTTGGCGCGCGACCTTCTCGACGCTGACGGGCGTGGCTGCGGGTGGGCGCGCCTTTGGTGCCGGCTGAAGCCCGCGCACGGCGAACACCAGCGCAACAACAGCGCCGCCGCCGCGTAGCATGCGTTGTTGTGCAGTGCTTCCAAACAATCGGCTCAAAAGGCCGCTGGAGTTATTGTGCGTGTGCGAGAAGCCAGGCCTGGCCGGGGAAACAAAACCACGCCCCTCCGATTCCGTCACGGGTTGACCCTGGGGGTTCATGCCTCGTCTCCATACCAACAAAATGTAGGCGGAACTTATACATCAGCCGCCGACGGCCTACATTAAGTGGCAATGAACTCCTGAGACATAAAATTACAATTCATGAATAGGAAGGGCCGATAGGGTTCTAACTATTTGAAATTTCTAGAAGTCTACGGCCAAAGTCAGCATAAATCGCCGCTGCTCTTCAGTCACGAAAGACAATTGGGTCACATTTATATCCCAATCGAAGGTGTCCATGACGTTGCGCACCTGGAAACGAACCGATGCCGGGGTGTCCGCGAGCTTGAATTTATAGCGCCCGCCGAGGTTCAGCAGCGTTCGTGCGGGTATGCGCCCGCCGTTGTCTGCGGTGCCGACGCGGGACGAGCGATTATCGATCTGCATGTCGAGCGACAGTCCGTTCCAGGACTTGGGCGCGTAGTCGACGTCGAAGCGCATGAAGCGCGGCGTACGCCCGATCGGCACGCGTCCGATACGCCCCTGATCGACCAGATCGCCGGAAATGCTCGCCTCTAGAAACACCGAGCCCGCGACGATGCGCACACCTTCCATCACTTCGCCGGCAACCGAGATCTCGACGCCGCGATGACGCACGGCGCCCACTTGGGTGAAGAGATTGACGTTGTTGAGGCTGAGATAGGGCTTCTTGATTTCGAAGGCAGTGACCACGGCGCTGATACCCGGGGCGATAGCCCAGCGCGCACCGGCGTCGATCTGCGTCGTGCGAATGGCCGGCAGGGCCTCGCCGCGGTTGGTGGCATTGTTGGTCGCCTCGCCAGATTCCTCGAGGCCGCGGGTATAGCTGCCAAAGAACGTGAGCTTGTGGGTGGCATAAAGCGCCAGCGTCGCATTGGGCAGCCAAGGGCTATCCTCGGTGACATGGGCGGGCGCCGTGGGCGTGGTTAGCGAGCGATGATAGGCCGTCTTTTGCAGGCCCACGCTGAGTTCACCGACCCCGGACCACAGACCTTCATAGGCCACGCCGCCCGTGCCCTGGCGTACACGATCCTGATTGAGCGCGTGCAAAGTGAATGCCGGCTCAGGCACAAAGTGCGGCACGCCGATGACAACGGTTCCCAGCGCGCGAGTATCGGAGCCTCCGAAGTTGCGCTCCACGTAGCGGCCGCGCAGGGCCGTATGGAATGTGTGGCGCCAGTTGCCGGTGACATAAACGCCCGACAGCCGCACCTCGCCGGAATAAGAGCCGAAGGATTGAGACGGGAACTTGACCATCACGTTGTCGGCGGAACCGTTGGGCTGCGTGTTCTGGAAAAGATTGCTGAAGAAGCGCTTGCGCAGCACCAGCGAGCGGAAAATCCCGCTTCGCAGGCTCCAGTTGTCTGACAGCGACGCATTGATGAAGGTGCCGAAGTTGGAATCATCGACCAGCGCCTGAGCCCAGGGCTGGGAAAAGAAGACGTGGCGCGGAATTTTCGGCGGGATGAACGGCCCCGCGGTATAGACGTTGGGACGCGGGTTCATGCCGTCGCTGATCTTGCGGCCCCAGAACGGCAGGATCTCGATGCTGTCGCTGGGCCGCCACCGCGCGCTCGCCGCCATCAGGAAGTGGTCGAGCGTGCTGGCTTCGGACGTGTCGTCACGGATGTAGCCGCCACCAACGTAAAGACCGAAACTATCGGACAGCGGTGTTTCGCTGTTCACCTCGAGTGACATTTTTTCGTAGGGGCCGAGGTTGGCGACAACACTGACAACCTTCTTGTCGCCCGGCAGGCGCAGATGCACGTCTGCAATACCGGTAGGAGCCGGAAACAGGTAGGACTGCGCGCTGAGCCCCACGCGCACCGTCGATCCCGAGACCATCGAGCTTACAAAAATTTCGTTGGGGTTTGGATTCTGGCGGTCGAAATAGAGCCCTTCGAGTCGCACGTTGCCGGCCTGGACAGGGTCGAATCCGCGCACGTCGCGCGCCGTATAAAGGCCGATGGTTTCGTTGCCGACCGTGGTGCCAAAGGCATCCTGCGCCGAGGCTAGGGCGTTTTCATTGGCGCGCTGCGCATAGGCCTGACTCGTGGCGAGGACAACCATGCACACGGCAACACAGCCCGAAATCCGCGTTCTCAACATCCCCCCTTTTCCGCAGTCTTTGAGACTGCGGCCTCATCCGCTGGCTTTTTTTGAGCATCTCTCGGGCCGGAGTGTATCATCCGGTTTGATTCAGGCAATGCACCCAACGACCGGCCTCATCGGATTGGGTGATGCGATCCCGGTCCTCAAAATCACCGGACAAGGCGCCAAAAAACCGCGGTTTCGCGGGCCGCGCGGGATGGATTGAGTAATTCCCGGCGGTATGAGAAGACCTAGCGGGCAAAATGCCTGAAGGCGGGGGATATGACGTTTAAGCCATTTATTGCGAACCAACGCGTGCTGTGGGCCAGCCTTGCCGGCACGACGATCGAGTTTTATGATTTCTATATTTATGCGACCGCCGCCTCGCTGGTGTTTGGCCCGTCGTTCTTTCCCGCGTCCTCGCCCTCGGCCCAGCTGATGTCGGCCTATGCCAGTTTCAGCCTCGCGTTTATCGCCCGCCCGCTGGGCTCGCTCGTCTTCGGCCACTTCGGCGACCGGATTGGCAGAAAGTCGACCTTGGTGGCGTCGCTGCTGTTCATGGGCCTGTCCACCGTCGCCATCGCATTTTTACCGACCTACCAGATGGCCGGCTGGATCGCCCCCCTCGCCCTGTGCATCTTGCGGTTCGGCCAAGGCTTCGGCTTGGGCGGCGAATGGGGCGGTGCGGCTCTTCTGGCGGTTGAAAATGCGCCGCCCGCCTATCGCAGCCGCTTTGGCATGATGCCGCAGTTGGGCGCGCCGCTCGGCTTCATCCTGGCGAACGGGCTCTTCCTGCTTCTCGGCATGGCGCTGACGGACGAGCAGTTTTCCAGCTGGGGATGGCGCCTGCCCTTCCTCGCCAGCGCCTTGCTCGTCGGCGTGGGACTTTGGGTGCGCCTCAAATTGACCGAAACGCCTGCCTTTGCGGCGGCCATGGCCGAGGCACCTCCGGCACGGGTGCCCATCGCCGACGTCATGCGCAACTACCCGCGGGAAGTCATCGGCGGCACCTTTGCTGGCATCGCCTGCTTTGCGATTTTTTACATCACCACGGCCTTTGCCCTGGGGTACGGCACGACCACCTTGGGTCACCCGCGAGAATCCTTCCTGATGGTTCAGCTGGGTTCGATCGTGTTCATGGCAGTTGGCATCATCGCCTCGGGAATGCTTTCCGACCGGTTTACCGGCCGCCATGTCTTGATGGCTGGGTGCATCGGCGCGGCCTCGGTGGGCTTTCTCATGGCCCCCATGATGGGCGGCGGCTCGCTGCTCATGACATGGCTTTTCCTGTCCATTGCGCTGGTGATGATGGGCATGACGTACGGGCCCCTCGGCGCCTGGCTGCCGGGCCTGTTTCCGGCGCGCGTCCGTTATTCTGGAGCATCGATCGCGTTCAACGTCGGCGGCATCCTCGGCGGCGCCCTGACCCCTATCGTCGCACAAGCCCTGGCCGCCAGCGGCGGCCTGTCGGCCGTGGGCTATTACTTGAGTGCCGCCGCCGCCATCAGTTTCGTCGCCCTGGCCGCTTTACAGCCGCGCAAAAGCACGGCTTTGTGACGGTCGGCCGGGCTTTTTTGCCTGTGCGCTGCCTCGCCCGAAGCCTATAATTTGCGGGCATTTCATTCTTAGTCCGGGGAGAGACAACATGACTCGTGGTTTCGTTAGAGCCTTATTGGCATCCGCTGCTTTCGTTAGTATGGGTGACTTCAGCCACGCAAGCGTCGCGGCCGCTGCGGCGCCCGCCACCGCCGACACCATCAGCGGCGTCGTCACCGGGGCCAAAGGCCCCGAAGCCGGTGTCTGGGTCATCGCCGAAACCGAGAACACCCCAACACGCTTCATCAAGATCGTGGTCACCGACGACCAGGGCCGCTACCTGCTGCCCGAGCTGCCCAAGCAAAAGTACAAAGTCTGGGTGCGCGGTTATGGCCTCATCGACTCCAAAGGTGTCGAGGCTGAGCCGGGCAAGACCGTCAATCTGACGGCCGTGCCCGCTCCCGACGCCAAAGCCGCGGCGCAGTACTATCCCGCCAACTACTGGTTCGCCATGATCGAGCCGCCCGCCGCCAGCGAGTTTCCGGGCACCGGCCCCAAGGGCAACGGCATCTCTCCGCAGATGACCACCCAGCAAAACTGGCTCGCGCACATGACCGAGGGCTGCCAGCTCTGCCACCAGCTGGGCGACAAGGCTACGCGCGAGTTGGCCGACAACAGCGTCGAAGGCTGGGCCGAGCGCATTCAAAAGGCGCGCGAGGAAGGCGACTCCGCCGTGGGCAACCTCGGCAAATCCTATTCGCACGACATGCAAAACAACATGACGCGCTTTGGCGGCCAACGCGGCCTGAAGATGTTCACCGACTGGACGCAGAAGATCGAAAAGGGTGCTGTCCCGCCGCAGGCGCCACCGCGTCCCACGGGCGTCGAGCGCAACGTTGTGCTGACGGTCTGGGATTGGGCCAACGGCAACCAGATCCACGACGAAATCTCCACCGACCGGCGAAATCCGACGGTCAACGCCAGTGGCCGTGTCTACGGCGTGTCGCCCTCCACGGGCTACATCCAGTGGCTTGATCCAATCAAACACGAAGCCGGCCAGGTCGGCATTCCGGGCGACGGCAAAGAGCACGACATCAACGCCTATCCGCACAACCCAATGATCGACCAGAAGGGCCGCCTATGGGCGACCGATTCCAGCCGCGGCCGGCAGATCAATTCTGCCGCCGAGAAAGGCATCACGCTTGAAGCCCCGCTGGGCATGCGCGCCGACTACTGTACCGATGCTAATCTTAGCGCCTTCGCGAAGTACTACCCGATGCCCGGCAAGAACTCGTCGGCGATCATTCTGTATGATCCCGCCGCCAAAAAGGTGCAGACCATTTCGTCATGCTACGGCACGCACCACCTGGCCTTTGGCTACGACCAGGAGCACAGCCTCTTCTTCAGCGGTGACTCTAACGTCGCAGGCTGGATCAAGACCAAGACCTTTGATGAAACCACCAGCGCACAAAAGGCAGAAGGCTGGTGCCCGATGGTACTCGACACCAAGGAAAAGGCCTCATCTGACGGCAAGATCACACCCGACCGCACCCAGTGGAACGAACCGGGCAAGCCGCAAGATCCCACCAAGGACACGCGCATCACCGGCTTCCTCTACGGCATGGATGCTGCCCCCAAGGATGGCTCCATGTGGTACGGCAAGAACAACCCGTCCGTACCTACCGGCTTGGTACGCCTCGACCGTGGCGCAAATCCGCCCGAGACCTGCAAGACTGAATACTACGAGCCCCCCAAGAAAGCCGATGGCAGTTACGTCGCGTTCGACGCTCGGGGAGTCGGCGTTGATACCAATGGCATTGCTTGGACCACATTTGGCAGTGGTCAGATCGCAAGCTTCGACCGCAGCAAGTGCAAAGTCATGCGCGGGCCCACCGCCACCGGCCAACATTGCCCCGAAGGCTGGAAGTTCATCGACGTGCCGGGCCCCAGGATCACCGGTGCCGGCAACGTCACCGCCGACTGGTACTATCTGAACTGGGTCGACACCTACGACACGCTGGGCCTCGGCGCCAATGTGCCGCTGACCGTCGGCTCCAACTCGGACTCGCTAATCGCGTTGATGCCGAAGACTAATGAGGTTGTGCACTTCACGGTGCCTTACCCCATGGGCTTCTATAGCCGCGGCCTCGACGGCCGTATCGACGACGCCAAGGCCGGCTGGAAAGGCCGCGGCATCTGGGCCAGCATGGGCACCTTCCCGGTCTGGCATCAGGAGGGCGGCGACGAGGGTCATGGCCCTCAGCTGATCAAGTTCCAGGTGCGCCCGAGCCCGACGGCGAACTAGCTTCAGCAGTTATAAGGCAAATAAAAAGAGGGGGAACTCGCGTTCCCCCTCTTCTCTTTTCTGCAGGTTTTTTTTAGTAGGCCAGCGGATCCGGACGAACCTGGAACTTCACCAGCTGCGGGCCGGAGGCGTCTTCGCCGCCTTCCTGATGCCAGACCGGTTCGGAGGCGTAGGTCGCGTAGATGCCTTTGCCTTTCCAGCCCTTCGTGCCGTCATCGACGCGGCCGTCCATACCGCGTGTATGGAAGCTCATCGGATAGGGCACGCGCAGGATCACGAACTTCTCGGTCTTTTGGTCGAAGGCTAGCAGCGAGTCCGAGTTGGTGCCGGCGAGGATCGGCGTATCCTTGCCGAGGCCCAAGGTGTCGTGCAGATCGACCCAATCAAGGTAGTGGAAGTCGGCCGACCCGTAACCGACGCCGGTTATCTTGGGACCGGGCGACGGGAACAGCGTCCAGCCTTCGGGGCAATGCTGGCCGTCGGCCACGCTGGGGCCCGACGTCACCTTGCACTTGCTGCGATCGAAGCGGCCGAAGTGACCGGAGCCATAGGCCACCCAAGCCACGCCTTTCGAGTCAACCGACACGCCACGGCCGTTGAAGGCAGCGTAGTTCTTGCGGTCGGCCAGCTTCGGCGGCTCGTAGTATTCGGTCTTGCAGGTTTCCGGCGGATTGGCGCCGGGCTGAAACTTGGCGATACCGGTGGGATGCGGGTTGATCTTGGCGAACCACATGCTGTTGTCGTGGATATCGGCATCCACACCGTAGAGGCCGCCGGTGACCAGCGTGTCTTTCTTCGGATCGACCACGATGGGAGCGGCAGCTCCGCCGCCGCCTTCGGTCAGCTCGGGACCGCGCGCGCCGGCGGCCGGCGCAGCCTGATTCCATTGCGTACGGTCGGGCGTGATCTTGCCGTCGCCGTTGGTGTCGACCACCATCGGGCACCAGCCCATGGACTTGGCGCGATCATGCGTCTCGTCGAAGGTCTTGGTGTCGACCCAGCTGACGATGCTGCTGGCCGTGCCGCTGAGGTAAAGCGTCTTCTGGTCGCTGGCGAACATCAAGTGGTGGATGTCGTTGCACATCGGCACGTCTTCGATGACGTTGCGCTTTTTCGGATCCCACACCAGCACCGTGTTCTTCTGTTTGCCCGGCTGCGGATAGTATTTGGCATACTTGTAGGCGGGATCGGTGCAATAGGCCTGCTTGTCCGGCGGCGGAGCTGCGTTGGGCAGCGGCGCGCCGTAACGGCCGCGATCGGTGATCCAGAGACGCCCTTTTGAATCTAACATCGGATTGTGCGGGAACGCATCCGGCACTGTATCCTTCGGTAGGATTTCGGCGTTCTTGCCGAGGTTCACCTTGTAGCCCAATTCGTCCTGCTTGCCGGTCACAGGATCGAGGATTTCGATGTAGCCGGCCATACCGATGACGCCATAGATCGGACCGTTAGCGTTGACCCTCGGGTCGTGGCGGTCGGTCGAGACGTTGTCATGCACGTAGCGCCCGTTGGCCCAGTCCCATGACGTCAGCACGAGATTGCGCTCGACGCCCTGCGGACGCGGCGGCGTATCCGTCGGCAGCGCGCCGTCGGCGATACGTTTGGTCCAGTCGGCCCACATCTGCAGGCCGCGCGTGCGGCCGAACTGCGTCATGCCGTTCGACATACCCTGGGCGAAATCCTTGCCGTGGTCGCCCAGCACGTGGTCGCCGTCGGGACGCTGCTTGGAAATGCGCTCGGCCCAGCCTTCCGGCGTGTTGTCGAGCAACGTGCGCGTAGTCTTGTCGCCCTGCTGGTGACACTGGTTGCACGTGTTCTTCATCTGCGTGACCCACACCTGCTGAGTGGTCATCGTCGGCGAGATGCCGTTGCCTTTCGGGCCGGTGCCGGGGAATTCGCTCTCGGCGGGCGGTTTAATCAGCGCGAACCAGTAGTTGGCCGGGTAATACTGCGCGGCAGCCTTGAGGTCGGGCGCCGTGACGGCTTTGAGTGTGAGGTTCTTGCCGGGCGTGCCTTGCACATGCTCGGAGTCCACCAGGCCGTAGCCGCGCACCCAGACATCATATTTTGCCTTCGGCAGTTCGGGCAGCATGAAGCGGCCCTGGTCGTCGGTGACGACAATCTTGATCATGCGCGTCGGCAGGTCGTGCGTTTCCGCAACCACCCAGACGCCGGCCTCGGGGCCCTTGGCGCCGGTGACAACGCCACCGATGCCGTCGGCAACGACCGGTACGCTCGGCGCAGCGGCGGCAAACGCGCCGGCGCTCAGCGTCATCAAACACGTCGACGCAAAAAGCGTCCGTACAAAAGTCTTGGTCATGATGTCTCTCCCTTGTAGGCGTTCAGAAATCCTGCGCCGTGACGTGCCCAGGTGCCTATGCGTATAGGTACCAAAAAGGCACTGCGCCCTCCAGTCTTATGAGCCCCCTTAAATCGCTGTTTACGGAAGCGGGCAGCCCAAAATGTTTGCAGCGCAGGAGCATTTCGCACCTGCGCTGCAAGGTCTTTATCGCGACTGACTATATTTAGTTAGCCAGCGGATCCGGACGCATCTGGAACTTCACCAGCTGCGGACCAGAAGCATCTTCGCCGCCTTCCTGGTGCCAGACCGGCTCGGTGGCGTAGGTGGCCAGCACGCCCTTGCCTTTCCAGCCCTTTGAACCGTCGTCGATACGGCCGTCCATACCGCGGGTATGGAAGCTGATCGGATACGGCACGCGCAGGATGACGACCTTCATGGTCTTTTGGTCCACCGCCAGCAGCGAGTCGGAGTTGGTACCCGCGAACAGCGGCGTGTCCTTGCCCATGCCGAGGGTGTCGTGCAGATCGACCCAGTTGAGGTAATGGAAGTCCGCAGAACCCGCGTTGATGCCGGCCATCTTCGGACCGGGAGATTCGAGGACCGACCAACCTTCTGGGCAATGCTGCCCGGCGGCGACCGTGGGACCGCTCTTGATCTTGCACTTGCTGCGGTCGAAGCGGCCTAAGTTGCCGCTGCCGTAAGCAATCCACGTCACGCCTTTAGAGTCGACGCTGACGCCGCGACCGTCAAAGGCAATGTAGCTCTTGCCGTCGGGAAGCTTCGTCGGTTCGTACATTTCCGTCTTGCAGGTTTCCGGCGGGTTGTTGCCGGGGTGGAAACGAACAACCTGCGTCGGGAACGGACCGGTCTTGGCGAACCACATGGCGCCGTCACTGACGCTGGCATCGATGCCGTACAGGAAGCCTTCAACCCGCGTATCTTTCTTCGGATCGAGCTTCACAGCGGCGACTGCGCCGTTGTTGGCACCTTCTTCGCCGCCCATGCCGTTGCCGCGCAATACAGCCGGCTGATTCCACTGGGTCTGGTCGGGTGTAATGGCGACTTCGTTCACGCCGGCGAACTCTTCCGGCTTGGTCGAGTTGGTATCGAGCACCATCGGGCACCAGCCTTGCGACTTGGCCTGATCCTTCGTGGCATCCCAGGTATCCATGTCGACCCAGCTGACGACTTTGTTGTCGCCGCCCGAGAAGTACATCCACTTGGAGTCAGGCGATGCCATCAGGTGGTGCATGCCGTTGCACATGAACACGCCGTCGATGGTATTGGCCTTGGGATCATAGACGACGGCGGTGTTGCGCGCCTTGCCCGGTTGCGGGAAGTACTTGGCGAATTTGTAAGCCGGGTCGCTGCAGTACGGCAGCTTGTCGGGCGGCGGCGGCTGGTTCGGCGCCGGTCCGCCGAAGCGGCCGAGGTCGGTGATCCAGATGCGGCCTTTTTTGTCCATCATCGGATTGTGCGGGAACGCATCCGGCACTTTGTTTTCGGGCAGAAGTTCAACGTTCTTGTTCAGGTTGACCTTGTAGCCGACTTCCCTCTGCTTGCCGGTGATCGGATCAAGCGCTTCGATGTACCCCGCCATGCCGATCACGCCGTAGATCGGGCCGTTGGCGTTGACGTTCGGGTTATGGCGGTCGGTCGAGATGTTGTCGTGCACGTAGCGGCCGTTGGCCCAATCCCACGAGGTCAGCACGAGGTTACGCTCGATGCCCGACGGGCGCGGCGGCGCTTCCTTGGGCAGGGCGCCGTCAGCGATGCGCTTGGTCCAATCGGACCACATTGTCAGTGCGCGCTGGCGGCCGAAGGAGGTCATGGTGTTGCCCATGAACGCGGCGAAGTCCTTGCCGTGGTCGCCGAGCACGTGGTCGCCATCGGGGCGCTGCTTGGTGATGCGCTCGGCCCAGCCTTCCGGCGTGTTGTCGAGCAGCGTGCGCGTCGTCTTGTCGCCCTGCTGATGACAGAAGCCGCAGCCGTCTTTCATCTGCGACAGCCACATCTGTTGGGTCATCATGGTCGGCGCGATGCCGTTGCCCTTGGGGCCGGTGCCCGGGAAATCCGAAGCCGGCGGCGGCTGGATCAGCGCGTACCAGTAGTTGGCGGGATAAATCTCCGCCGCGGTTTTCGCGTCAGGCGCGGGGATCGCGGTGAAGTTCATATTTTTGCCGGGCGTGCCTTGGGCATGCTTGGAGTCAACCAGGCCGTAGCCGCGCACCCAGACGTCGTACTTTGCCTTCGGCATGTCGGGCAGCATGAAGCGGCCCTGATCATCGGTGACGACAATCTTGATCATGCGCGTGGCGAGATCGTGTGTTTCGGCGATCACCCAAACGCCCGCTTCAGGACCCTTGGGCCCCGTGACGACGCCGCCGATGCCATCAGCATAGACCGGCACCGCATCAGCGGCATGGCTCGCCTGAACGCCGACAGCGCCGAACGCTGCGGCGCAAGTTGTGGTCAACAATAGGCGCAGGATTGACTTGCTCATAATTTTACCTCCCCTGAGATTGAATAAGCAAAACAGTGCCAAATTATAGCAGATTTCTCTATCTCTGCTCCATTCTAAAACGTCCTGCAGCGCGGGAGCATTTTGCTCCCGCGCTGCAGGGGTCGGCTTTAACTTAGCGTCGTAAAGCGCGTTTAGTGCGCCAGTGGATCCGGGCGAACCTGGAACTTCACCAGCTGCGGACCGGAGGCGTCTTCGCCGCCTTCCTGGTGCCAGACCGGCTCGGAGGCGTAGGTCGCATACACGCCCTTACCTTTCCAGTCGGTCGGCGAGCCGTCGAAACGGCCGTCCATGCCGCGGGTATGGAAGCTCATCGGATACGGCACCCGCATGACCGTAAACTTCTTGGTGGTGTCGTTGAACGCCAGCAAGGAGTCCGAGTTCGAGCCCGCCAGGATCGGCGTGTCTTTGCCGAGGCCCAGGGTGTCATGCAAGTCGACCCAGAGCAGGTAGTGATAATCGGCCGAGCCGGTTCTCACGCCCTGCATCTTTGGGCCAGGCGAGTCGAAGAATGACCAGCCTTCGGGGCACTGTTGGCCGTCGGCAATCGACGGACCGCTTTTCACTTTGCACTTGCTCTTGTCGAAGCGGCCGAGCGAGCCGTTGCCGAAGGACGCCCAAGCGACGCTCTTCGAGTCAACGCTGACGCCATGCGTGCTGTGGGCAGCATACAGGGCAGTGCCGGCAATCTTCGGCGGCTCAAACATTTCGGTCTTGCAGGTTTCCGGCGCGTTGGCGCCGGCCGAGAAGTGAATCAGCTGCGTCGGGAACGGCGCAGTTTTGGCGAACCACATGGTGTGATCACCGATGTCGGCATCGACGCCATAGAGGAAGCCTTCAACGCGGGTGTCCTTCTTCGGATCGACGACGGTCGCGGTTCTGACACCGCCGCCGCCTTCTTCACCGGCGCCGCCGGCACGCTCTGCCGCTGCGGGTTCGTTCCACTGCGTGCGGTCCGGCGTGATCTTGCCGTCGCCGTTGGTGTCGAGCACCATCGGGCACCAGCCGATCGCTTTGGCGCCGTCATGGGTCTCGTCCCAGACTTTGGTGTCGATCCAGCTGACGACCTTGTTGCCGCCGCCCGAGAAGTAGAGCGTCTTCTGGTCGTCGTGGAACATCAGGTGATGCATGGCATTGCACATCGGAACGCCGTCAACCTGGCGCGCGGCCTTCGGGTCATAGACGACGATGGTGTTCGTCAGCTTTCCAGGCTGCGGCCAGTACTTGGCGAACTTGTTCGACGGGTCCGAGCAGAAGGCGGGCTTGTCCGGCGGCGGAGCCGAATTCGGCTTCGGCGCGCCGTAGCGGCCCAGATCGGTGATCCAAACGCGGCCCTTGGTGTCCAACATCGGATTGTGCGGGAACGCATCCGGCACTACGTTGTCGGGTAGTTTTTCGGCGTCCTTGCCGGGATTCACTTTGTAGCCGATTTCGGTCTGCTTGCCGGTGATCGGATCTACCGCTTCGATGTAGCCGGCCATGCCGATGACACCGTAAATCGGGCCATTGGCATTGACCTTCGGATCGTGGCGGTCGGTCGAGACGTTGTCATGCACGTAGCGGCCGTTCGCCCAATCCCACGACGTAAGAACGATGTTGCGTTCCACGCCCTGCGGACGCGGCGGCGTTTCCTTGGGCAGTTCGCCGGCGGCGATACGCTGCGTGTAGTCGGCCCACATCGCCAGACCGCGGGCGCGGCCGAAGCGGGTCATGCCGTTTTGCATGTTGTTGACGAAGTCTTTGCCGTGGTTACCCAGCACATGGTCGCCTTCGGGGCGCTGCTTGGAGATGCGCTCGGCCCAGCCTTCCGGCGTGTTGTCGAGCAGCGTGCGCGTGGCCTTGTCACCCTGCTGATGGCACTGTATGCAGCCGCTCTTCATCTGCTCGACCCACATCTGCTGGCTGGCCATCGCCGGCGAGATGCCGTTGCCTTTCGGCCCAGAGCCGGGGAACTCGGTTTCGGCCGGCGGCTTGATCAGCGCGAACCAATAGTTGGCGGGATAGTACTGCGCCGCTGCTTTTGCATCGG
>CANJPG010000044.1 GCA_947476065.1 Fidelibacterota bacterium | reverse complement strand
TTGTCGGTGTGAACGACACGCTCGGCGCCCGTGAAAGCGCCCGTCGTGGCGTTGTAGCGCGTCGCGCCGTAGTTGACGCGGAAGCTGTCCCAACGCACGCCGCCGACGAGCTGGAACATCTCGTTGAATTTCAGGGTATCGAGCGCATAGAGGCCCACACCCGTGGCATGGGTGTCGGAAATAAGATTGGGCGGGGTGCCGGTGGATGAGAAGAACGAGTCCTCTACCGGGTTCAGCAGGTTGGTGCCCGGCACGCCGAGCGCAAAGCCGAGAAGCGGCGCCGAACGTTCGTTGCTGCCTTCAACGCCGGCGACAATCTTGTGCTGAATAAAGCCGGTTTGAAGATTGGCATGCAGGTCGGCTTGCCCGTCGAGGAAGCTCTCGACAGCGCGGCCGGTGAAGACGTTGCGGTTGACCGTGACGTTGGCAACGGGCGTACCCACCGCGGCGGCGATCTGCGGTTCGGTGATGCGGTTCGAGCGCGTGTAGTGGCCATAGCGCAATTGCGTGTGCAGCGACAGATCGTCGCTGAAGTCGTGATCGACTTTGCCCGTGATGATATCGGCCTGGGCTTTCTGATAGTCGCTGTCGAAGCCGTAGAAATTGTTGCGCGGAACCTGCGCCACTTCAGTACCGAACCACGGCAGGCCGTAGTCGGGGATGTCATTATTGTACTGGTGCAGGTAGTCGACAACCAGTCGCGTCGGCGTGCCGAGACCGAGCGCAAGGCTGCCGGACAAGCCGTAGCGCGACTGCTTGGTGACATCGCGCCCCGCTACACCGCCGTCCTGGCCCATGACGTTCAGGCGCACAGCAGCGCCCTCACCCAATTCAGGCAGTGGCTGGTTGACGTCGGCGGCGACGCGCTTGGTGGAATCCGTGCCAAAGTTGAGCGCACCCGAAATGTGCGGCGAAAGCGTTGCTTCTTTGGTCACCGAGTTGATGACGCCGCCGGTCGAACCTCGTCCAAAGACCATGGAGGCCGGGCCCTGCAGCACGTCGATCTGTTCATAGGCAAAGGGGTCGCGGAAGTACATGCCGAAGTCGCGCATGCCGTCGACGAACATGTCGCTGCGCGCGTTGAAGCCGCGGATGTTAGGGTTATTGCCCTGCCAGTTGAACTCACTGGCGCCCAGGGTGATGCTCGGCACGCTTTTGAAGGCGTCGTTGAAGTTGGTGACGCCGCGCTCTTCGATCACTTCGCGCGAGATGGTGGAAATCGACTGCGGGGTATCGCGCAGCGGCTCGGTCAGTTTGCCGACGCCGGACTTGGTCACCTTATAGTCGTTCATGGAATCACCTTCGACGGTGATCGAAGGGATGTTGCCGCCTTGCGGGGCGCGGGTTGGCTGATCGGCGTCATCTGCAAAAGCCGGCGCAGCGAGCACTAGGGCCACAGCGGTTCCGGCCAGAAGCTGCGTGGAAAAACGCGAAGACGACATGCAGAAGACTCCCTCAGTGCGCCACAAATTTTAGAGTGCGCAGCATCGAAGAGCCAAGGGTCGGCACTGCACGGGCAGAAAACTAAGCCGGTGCGCCAAAGGAGCCAAATTATCGTTGGATTAACAGGCCGATTAATCTTGGATTTAAGAAGCCGCGCGGCGTCAGTGAAATAGCCAGCGGGTCTCATAGATGAAGGTGAACAGCGTCGCCCCCGCCGGCACCAACCACGACCAGCCGGCCCACAGATGCACCGCCCAGCGGTGCGGCACAGCCGCCGCGGCAATCACCGCCGTCACGGCAGAAAACAATACCCAGCCATAATAGTTCATGGCCGGGCCGAAGGTGGTCGGTTGAATATTGAGGTGGAGCTCGCCTACCAGCGGGTAGAAGCGAAATACGCCCAGCTCGTTGTAATAGAGGATGACGTAGACCACCGGGAATACCAGCGAGAATACAGTCAGCGCGGAAATCAGGCGGGGCGATGGAGCTGATGTCATTCGTAGAGGCCGCGAATGTTATTGAGGATGTGGCCCACGAGGAAGTTCCACCAGACGAAAAACGCCAGCAGCAGGGTGATGTATTTGCGCTCGTTCACATGGGGCGCGAAGCTGGGCGCCTTCCAGAATAGCCAATAGGCCGGCAGCAGACCCAAGCCCAAGGTGGCAACGTGCTCCTTGGTTTCGAAGGATCCGGCAGCCAGGAAGGACTCTATTTCTTCGAGGTAGGGCCGGACCTCGATACGGTAGGTGGCGTAGATGATGGCGCCCACAAGGAAGTTGAAGGCATAGAGAATGACGACCGCGTTGGTGTAGACGCCGGCGCGCACGTTGCGCACGCGGCCGAACAGCGTATCGGCCGGAACGGGCACCGCGCGCCACAGGACCAGCACCTGATGAGTGATCGCACCGATGAGCGCGACCGCCAGCAGGCCATGACAGACCAGCAGCACCGTGATCATGCCGCACTCCTGGCCTGCAAGGTCAGGCGCGCACGCAAGCCAGGATAATTGTTGGCCAGGGTCAAGCTGCCGCCATGGAGTGCCGCAATCGCCGCGACGAGGCTGAGACCCAGCCCGGCGCCGCCGGTGCCGCGGGCCGGGTCGCCGCGATAAAAGCGTGTGGTGACCTTGGGCTTTTCGGCGTCGGGTATGCCCGGGCCGTCGTCATCCACCATGATCGACGCGCCGCCGTCCACACCCGAGCTGACTGCCACGCCGATGTGGCCGCCGCGCGGCGTGTACTTGATGGCGTTATCGATGAGGTTGCCCACAGCCTGAGCGATTAGGGACGGATCGCCATTAACGTTGAGGGCGGCCGGAATCTCGGCGGTGAGGTCGAGGCCCTTCTGCTCGGCGACGTGCTGATAGAACTCCACTGTCTCCGACACCACGTCGGGAAGCTCCACGCTTCTGAAGCCCGACTGCCGCGCGCCGGTTTCGATCTGCGCAAGGCGCATGAGCGCGTTAAAGGTTTTGATCAGCTTGTCGATATCCGCAATGCCGGCCTCGACTTCACGTTTCGCTGTCTCATCGGAGGCCGGCCAGCGGGCGAGCAAGCCTTCGAACCGTGTACGCGCCTCGGCCAGCGGCGTGCGCAGGTCGTGGGCGATGGAATTGGAGACATTGGTGATGCCGCCCACCAGCTGTTCGGTGTGATCGAGCATGCGGTTAATGGTGGACGACAACAGATCCAGCTCGGTGCTGTCGCCGCGTTCGCGCACGCGCTCTTTCAAGTTGCCCTGCATGATGGCCTGGGCGGCCTGGTTGATGGCTTCGACCTGGCCCAGCAAGGAGCGGCGGATGAAGAACCCGAGTAGCAGCACCGTGACCAGGAGCGGGATCGACACGCCCATGAAGGCGACGATGAAGGCTTTGCGGCCGGCGAGAAAGTCGGTGAGGTCGTAGCCGTAGAGAAAGTGCGAGCCGTCGGACAGCGTGCGGTGCAGGACACGGGCTTCGCTGGGGCCCGGCTCGCGCATGATGCTAATGGTGTGCCAGCCGGGCACCTTGCCGCCGGCAGCAGGCCATTCCGTAAGGTTACCAGCCAGCGGACGGAAGTTTTCGTCGGCGAGGATCGCCACCTGGTTCTTGATGGGCTTGTGATCGAAGCGCTCGGCCACTTCCTCGGCAGTCTTCGCGCGCCCGCCGTCGCGGACGGCGACGAAGACGGTATAGGACTCGCTTTCGATGAGCTGCGTCAGCTGGGCATCGACGCGCCCGGCGGTGATGCTCCATATCCAGGCCGCTAGGCCGATCAGCATCAAGCACACTGCCGCGGCGTAGCCGACAGCCTGGCGAAACGTGCCGGGTGGCAGAAACCTAATCATGAGCGGTCAACATATATCCGACGGTCCGGATGGTGCGCAGCAAGGCCTTGTCGAAGCCGGCATCGATCTTATTGCGAAGCTTGCTGACTTGCACGTCGATCACGTTGGTTTCCGGATCGAAATCATATTCCCAGACATTTTCGAGCAGCATCGTGCGGGTAACGATCTGCCCGGCGTTGCGCATCAGGTATTCGAGCAGACGGAACTCGCGCGGGCGGAGCGTGATCGGCTTGCCGGCGCGGGTGACCTTATGGGTCCTAAAATCGATGCGCAGGTCGGCGACGGAGAGTTCCGAGATGGTTTGCAGGCTGGCGGTAGTGCGCCGCGCCAGCACCTCGAGGCGCACCATGAGCTCGCCGAACGCAAAGGGCTTGGTGAGATAGTCGTCGCCGCCGGCCTTCAAGCCTTTGATGCGTTCATCGACATCGCCGAGGGCAGACAGAATGAGCACCGGCGTGCTGTTGCCGGCCGCACGCAGCTGCTGAATCACCGCGAGGCCTTCAAGATCGCCGGGCAGCATGCGGTCGACGATGATGACGTCATGGCCACCGCGCACCGCGAGGTCCAAGCCGTCCTGCCCATTGCCGGCCATGTCGAGGCTATGCCCCTGTTCGGCCAGGCGGTCACGGACGAAGACGCGCAGTTGCTCGTTGTCTTCAACCAACAGAATTTTCATGGCTGATCAATCATCGCGACCAATAAAGTCCCGTGCCGGCGCCGTGGGAAGCGCCAAATGCATGCGGTAATGCAATGATAATGAATAGTAATCCCGCCGCTATTGGGGGAATTGAAATGGTCGATCAACGGCGTTAGCATATCTTACATTGCTTTTATTTAAAACACTACTATAGGTAATTTCTAACTCAGGGTCACAACGTCGCCCTGGACTTGCGGGCCGGGATCGAAATCGCTATACACCCGCCTTCCGCCGGGTTTCCGGTCGTATTTATTGAGTATTTGAGGCGCGCCATGAAGAAAGAAGGTCACCCGGATTACCATGAAATTACGGTGGTCATGACCGATGGAACCGAATTCAAGACCCGCAGCACCTATGGCAAGCAGGGTGATATCATGCGTCTTGAAATCGACCCCAAGACCCACCCGGCCTGGACCGGCGTGCACCGCCTGAACGATGCCGGCGGCCAGCTGGCGAAGTTCAACAAGCGCTTCAAAGGCTTTGGCACCAGCAAAGCCTAAGCCGCTTCCACCTCGGCTGACACAAAATATAGTAGCCGCCTCCCCTGGGAGGCGGCTTTTATGCTATTAGGTGAGGTTAATATTTGAAGGGACAGGCAACATCTGATCCTTAAGAACGTTATATCGGCAACCGCGCGATTGCTGCCGGCGCGCGTCCCAGGGGATTGCTCCTGGCGGATACGTCGCGAGACCGCGAGACAACACTACAACTCAGGCTGCGTTGGGCTCTCATGTTAGCCATCACTCAGTTCGAGGTTCAGGTGCTCCAGAAGGGGCGCTGGCTCATTCACGCCCGCTATCCGGGCGAGGAGCATCATCAAGCCGTTCAGGACGCCCGCGCCACAGAAGCCTCGACCGGATTTCCGAGCAAGGTGATCCGCGAGACCTACTTCCCGGATATAAACGAAAGCGAACGCATCACCATCTATATTAGCCAGAAGGCTAAGGATGCGACCAAAACTGCAGCGAGCCAGCGCCGACCCGCCATCGTCGCGCGCGCGGCCACTGCCCTTACCAGCGGCAAAAATGTCCCGCGTACGACGCGCCCTCGCCTGACGGCGGCGCAGACCTTCTTCCGTGTCATTGTCGCCGGCGGCATCAGTCTGGGTGCCGCGACGCTTGTCACGGGCGTCGTCGCCTGGGCGCTGCATCGCCTAGCGGAGGTCGGCCTGGACATGGCGTCCGACGTGCGCACCATTGTGCTGACCTATTCCTACGTTTTGATGTTCCTGTTTTTCTTCTGGTCGCTGTTCCGTTCGCGCCTGCCTTTGCATCGCCTGTTAGCCGACTTGTGGGCGAAGACCTCCAAGGCCACGGAGACGGTTAAGGCCGACGTCAATGCCAAGCCGCCGAAGGTCAAGCCGAAGTACGACCGCACCGCCTCGCCCGAAGCATTGCGCGAAGTTGAAGACCTGAAGGTCAAGCGCGGCGACGTCGATGCCGGTAAGCCGCCTGAACTTTCTGAGGAGCCGGCACCCGTCACCGCCGCCGCCCCCTCGCCGGCTGTCGAAAGTGCCGTGGAAGCCGCGCGCGCCGCCGAGGTGGCCCGTGTCGGTGCCGAAGAGACTGCCGCCGAAAAAGCCGCCATCGAGAAGAAGCGCAAACAGGCCGAAAAGCTGGCCCAGAAAGAAGCAGCGCAGAAAGAGGCGGAGAAAACCGCCGCACAGCAGGCCGTGCAGCCGACAGCGCCGACGCCCGAGCCGCTGCGCGAAAGCCTTAACCTCGAGCGCATGGTGCTGCGCCGGTTCGCTATCGACGTCGTCAAGCCTGCGGTACGCAGCGCGATGCCCGACGATCCGGTGACGCGCCGCGGTACGGCGGTCGTCCTGGCCGGCGGCGCGGCCGGCGTGGCCGGTACCGCGCAGATCAATGCCTCGGCCGAGTTGGAACTGCTGGTGGATGCCATGCATCACATCGGCATGAAGCAGGGCGCCATCGACTCATTCCTCGGGCAGCGCGACGAACAGATGAGCGCTGCGGCCAACACCGGCCTGCTTGCCGCCGGACGCAGCGCCCTGGCCGCCTATCTTGAGGGCGGCGCGGATGTGGCGGCCGTGCTCGCGCGCGCTCTGTCAAATTGGCGCACGCCAATGGGTCAGAACATCTTGCCGATGCCAGGCGTTTCTGTCGGCGAGATCACCGCCGTGCCGCTGCTCGACGTGTATATCCTTACCGAGCTGCGTGAAGACGACTATCGGGGCCAGAACGAAACAGCCGCCGAGGCCTTTCACGATCAGTCCATGGGGACGCACAACAACGTGGTCCGCGCGGCGATCACCGCCCATGGCGGCCATGAAGTGAAACACACCGGCAAAGGCATCTTCGCGCGTTTCCCGGCGGCGCGGGCCGCCGTCGACGCCGCCGTCGACATGCAGCACAATTTCACCGAAAGCACGTCGAAGCTGGCCATCGGCATCATCGGCAACACCGTCGCCGGGGAGGATCCGATCCTGTCGGCCAATTTGGTGCGCCAAGCTCAGTCGATACTGTCGCGTACCGGTCCCGGCGAAATTCTCTGCGAAGCGCAAGTCCAAGCCGCCGTCCGCCGTCACCAGAGCGCCGACGAGATCAAGGCCGGCGCCGGGCAAAGCACCGAAGATCTGGGGCTCACCCGTTTGGTGGTTCCGGAAGCCAATTTCGAAGGACCGCAGCAGGCCAAGTCCCCGCTAAAAAACACCGCCGCGTCCTAAACCCAGCGCCTCACTATCTATACGGGATTTTCCAGCACATGCGCGAATTACGCGTATCGGTTGAAACCGTCACGAAGTCTGTGGCACTTTCCGGGGGTAGGGCTTTGCCAGTCGCGCGCCGCGGCGTTGCACTTAAGGTATCCTTTAGGAATTCCTAGCATTTTCTAAGGTGCTGATGAGTGCGTGGACCCACGCACGGCCGGCCTGCCGTCGAACAAAATTGACCGGTGGAGATCACAACCGGCGGCAGTGAACAGGGGAAGTGCGAAGACCGGCACGCCGCGACGCGGTGACCCGGCGCGCTGTGGTGCATGGCTCGCGAAAGCTACGAAGTTTATTACAACCAAAACGGACGCTGGCAGCTGCATGCCAGCTTCGAGGCGAACGAACGCGAGAAGGCGGTCGAAGACGCCAAAGGCATTGAAGCCAAGGAAGGCTTCCCGAGCCGCGTGGTCCGCGAGACATTCTCCGAAGATACCAACACCTCGGAAGAAATCGTCACCTGGCAAAGCGCCAAAGCCAAGACCATGAACGACGCCGACACGATGTTCGGCGAGAAGAAAGATAAAAAGGCCAAGCCGAAAAAGCGCCCGCCGCCGCCGCAAGCCCCGCGGCCTGCGCCCAAGCAGCCTGAAGCTGAGCCTGCCAAAGCCAAAGCCGCGCCCCCGCGCCCGGCTGGAACCAAGCCCCGCAAACCCAAGGGCAAAAAGAAGCGCAGCGGTTTCGTGCGGTTCCTGCTGGCGATTGTCATCAGCCTGGCGCTGGCCATCGTCTCCTTGATCTCGGCGACGCTGATCGTGGCACAAATGGTCAGCATGGGCACCCTGCCGCCCGCCAACTACACGCAGCTGATCGTGGGCTCGGCGGTCCTGGTGTTCTTCATGGCCATGTTTGTCAACTTGCAGCGCCAGTTCAACATCATGAGCATGCTGCGCAGTAATAAGCGGCCGGCGCAGGACAATGTGCTGGGACCGCAGCAGATGCTGGCCAGCGCCAAGAAACAGGCGAAGCCCGTCCAGGACATCGAGTTCGACCAAGTCGAAATCGAGGACCTGCGCGCCAAAATAGCGGCCGAAGATGGTGAAGAGCCGCAAGAGCTGGAAAGAGATGAGGCCGAGCCGCTGCAGGAAGCCGAGCCGGCGCCGCAAGAGCTGGATGCCGACATGGGCAGCGAGGTCTATACCAGCGAGCCGTTGCCGGACGAAATGCCCGCGCCGCCTGAGCCCGCGCCACAGACCCCGCCGCCCGCCGCCAAAGCTGCACCGCCACCGGCGCCGAAACAGGAAGAGAAGAAGGCGCCCCCGCCGAAACCCGCGTCACCTGAAAAGTCAGCGGCGGAAGTCGAGGCCCGCGGCAGCCTGGCCAAGTTCATCAGCGACGCCATGCGCACGGCAAAGCCCGAGCCGACCAACGCCTTTTCTAAGTTCGGCATGAATCTGTATTTCGCCGCCGGTGCCTCGGTTATAGGCCAGTCCAAGCGCCTGCCCAAGGATGTTCAGTTGGCGGTGCTGAAGGACGGATTGATTTCGGCCGGTAATACGGCGGAGCGCGCCGAGAATTTCTGTGTCGAGCTGCCGAGCTACGGCAAGAATCCCAAATACACCGGCATGATCCAGGCCGGCGCCAAGGCCATGACACAGCACATCGCCGGCGCAGCGAACGCCACCGGCGAGATCGGCACCCTACTGTCGGAGTGGAACCTGCCCGAGAAGCGCCCGACGGTACCGTCTGTCTTTACGTTTATGTTCACAGACATCGTGGGGTCTACCGCCATGACCCAGCGCCTCGGCAATGCCGGCGCCCAGAAGGCCGTGCGTGCCCACAACACCGCCGTGCGCGGCGCCTTGCAGGCTTTCAAGGGCCGTGAAGTCAAACACACCGGCGACGGCATCATGGCCACCTTCCCAAATCCCGTCGCGGCGGTTCAGGCGACCATTCGGATGCAACGCGAGGTCGCCGCCCACAACAGCGCCAATCCGAATATCGAAGTGATGATCCGCATCGGGCTGAACGTCGGCGAGGCCGTGGAAGAAGATAACGACTTCTTCGGCGCAGCCGTGCAGATGACGGCGCGCATCTGCGACAAGGCCAGCAAGGGCAATATCTGGGTATCACAGGCCGTCAAGGACGCGTGCAAGGGCCAGAAGATTGGCTTCATCCCCCGCGGCCAGTTCGAGATGAAGGGCATCCAGGGTGCCAAGCCGCTCTATGAAATCGGCTGGAGCGATGCCCACAAGAACGAACTCGCCGACCTCTAGAGCTATTTGAGGCCCCTCACCTCGGCCTCAACCTTGATCTCGCCCGCTTGCTCGAACGTCAGCACCAGCGGCATGGTGGCGCCGGCCCTGAGCGGCGCCTTCAAGTTCATCACCATAATGTGCATTCCACCCGGCGTGAGTTCCACCGTCTGACCGGGCTTGATGACCAACGCCGGCACGGCGTTCATCTGCATCATGCCGTTGGCGCTGACGCTTTCATGCAGGTGCGCCATGGCCGCGGCGGGCGTAGAGACCGACAGCAGGCGATCGTCTTTCGCGCCCTTGTTCTCGACCCTGATATAGGCCGCCGTCGTAGGCGATTGACCGAGCGAGGCGCGCACCCAGGCTGCGGTCACGACAATACCCGGTGCGTCGGCGGCTGAAGCCGTTCCGCACAAGAAGAACAGTGTCGCACATAAAACTCTGATCATGGTTTTTCCTTTGCCGCCATGACCGCGCGGATTTCTGCGGTCATATCTTCGGGCGCATCGCGGTCGAGCGCGAAGGCGCGCAGGATGTGGCCCTCGGGATCGACGAGATAGAACGCGGTGCTGTGGTCCATGGTGTAGTCCGGGCCGCCGTCCGGCCTTTCGGTACCGGTCAGGCGCTCGCTGTAAGAAACGCCAAAAAGTTTTGCCGCAGCCGCCAGTTGGTCGGAGGAGCCGGTCAGTCCGACAATGGATGGATCGAAGTTGGCGAGATAGGCCTTCATGACCGGTACCGTATCGCGTTCCGGATCCACCGTGACGAATGCGGCCTGTACACGCGATGCCAATGGCCCCAACGCCTTGAGAAAGTCGCCGACGTAGGACAGCGATAGCGGGCAGACATCGGGACACATGGTGAAGCCGAAGAACACGAGCATCCACCGCCCGCGATAGGTCTCGGCCGTCACCGCCTCGCCGTTCTGGTTGGTGAAGGTGAAAGCCGCCACAGGCCGCGGCGCGGCCTGAACCACCGGCGCGGGCGGCGGCAGTATTACAGGGCGCAGCAGCGCGCCACCGGCGACGCCAGCAGCAACGAGGAGCACCACAAAGATCAACACAAGCGCGCGATTCATCTGCATTACCTTCTCGCCTTCCCGCTCGGCCGCGAGCATGAAGCCTGTTGGAGCGAGTTTATTTGCCGATCCCAGCGGGCTCAATAACTCTTGTGACCGAAGCCGGTTGCTTTTTGCCGCGCGGCTCAACCCAGTCGATCGTTACGCCATTGTCGTAGATTTGATGGGCTTTCCAGACTAATTCGGTGGGGACCGCCGGATTGCGCGCCGTAAAACTGACTTCGCCGCGTTCGTCCGCGGGTATTTTGGTAACCCATCGCACGATTGTGGCGCCGATTGCGGCCTTGCGCATTACATTGCCGCCTAGCGTCTTCGCAATGGATAGTATTTCGAGCCCTTGCGGAATCTCCAATTCGACAGCGACCGTGGTCGCATCCAAATGGGATGGGATGCGCACAGTATAGTTTATCACTTCGCCCGCGGCGCTGTCATAGGGCTCAACGACGATATGCGCTTCCACCCCTCGGCTGATCGAGAAGGCGGCAGCAACGATGATGGCGACGATCCGGGCTTTCATTCGGTTGATCTTCCAGTTGACTCAGTAGTTAAACTTGATTTCCGTGGATATCGAACGCTGCGGAAACGGATGAAAGAGGAAGTAATCCCGATTGTTCAGATTATCGATGCCAATGGCCGCACTCACGCGATCATTGATCTTGTAGTGAACACGGGCATCCATCACAAAGTAGCCTTCAAAGCCCTGATACCCGTGGCCATTGAAATCGCTGTTGTCGATGGTCGCAAAAATGCGGCCGCTATAACGCCCGGCCAGAGTCAAAGCCCAGTTTTCATCTGGTCGGTAAGTTGCCACGAGGGTCGAACGCCACTGGGGAATTTGCGGCGTCAATTTGCCGATGGTGATGGGGAATACCGGGTTCTTCGTCACGCGGGGGTCTACGAAGCTGACGTTCCCGGAAAGCTCCAGCCCAGAAATGAGCGCGTCATTCCATGTGCCGACGAGTTCTATGCCGCGGGATCGGACCTGCTCAACGTTTTGTACATAGTTGAACAGTGTCGTGGAGCCGGCCACGAGCGGGGCGCTCTGCGATATCAGGGCGTCGTTGATGTGTTCTTGGAACAGCGAGAGCCTTACGCTTCCGTCCGCGAAACTGCGTTCAGCCGACACCTCTTCCGAAAACGCCTGCTCAGGCTTGAGATTGGGGTTTGGTGTGGTCAGCGTCGCCCCTGTTGTAATGGCTTGGTACAGCTCGGCCACAGTAGGGAATCGATAGGCAACGCCGAAGGACGCCGTTACGCGCAACTGCGGCGCGGCCTCCCAGCGCAGTGAAGCCTTTGGCGAAAAGCGCGAGACTGCGAGTTCGGGCTGTTGAACGGAAAGTGCCGGCGTAAGAGAATAGTTGAGCCCATCATAGGCACGCCAGTCTTCGTACCGTCCGCCGAGCGTCAGCGCCCAGTCGGGACTGAACGTCAACGCATCCTGGGCCCACAGTGCGTATGTCCGTGTTTTGCCTTTGGAGTCTGAGGTCAATGCGCCGGCCGGACCGTCGATCCAATTCGCGGTGTTATATCGACTGTTGCCCAGCACGTAGCGATCGGCGTGAGCGCCAAAGCTGAGCTCGTGATGGCCCACGAAACCTTCCGATCTCCAGATCGCCTTGGCATCCAATGTCCGCCATCCCGTTGGGCTACCGTCGGTGAGCGTGCCAGGCCCGCTAATGGCAGCGGCGGGCAGAGCTCCGGTGGGAATCCACTGTGCCGCATTCAGATAATTGTAGTCGCTCAGGACCAGGTCATAGTCCCAGGCCCCTCCGGTTTCCGACTTGGCCGAAAAACTCTGCATGAGTTGGCGTTCATCGAGGCGATAGAAATTATTTGAGAAAGCGCTCGCCGGAACGCTGACGTTATAACCGCTCAGATTCAGATTGCCGGCGTACACCGTGGCGCCGGAAGAATCGCGCAGGTAACTGTCAACGGCGGAGTCATCATTGTTTATAAACATGCCCGCCATATAGGTCAGACGCAGAGTCGGAGTGATATCAACTCTGACTTTGCCGGTGATGATATCCTGCACCTGATGTTCGAACCCGCCGCCGCCCAAGACGAAAATGGGCGCTCCGGTCCGATTGAAATCTGAAAAACTTCCGGTTGTCGCCGCGCCGGCGCCAGAGGGATTGGCCGGGCGTGCGACCGTGGCGTAGGCGAGAGGTTGACTTCGGCTGTTGAGGTGATTGGCGCTGAGCCACCATGCTACCTTGCCGATCGTGCTGCCGACGAAGCCTGTGTACTGCTGCGCGGGATAAGAGTCGCTCGTCGCGTACTGGCTGAACTTTTGCCAGACTCCCTGGACCTTACCGCTGATTTCCAAATCCTGCGGCATACGGGTGGTGATTTCGACCACCGCGCCCATGGAATTGCCCGGATAGGCTGCTGCAAAGGGTCCATACATGATATCGACGCGCTCGATTTCTTCGGGCGCGACCATGCCCCATTTCGGCGAGCCAACAGTATTGTTGTTGGCGATAAGGGCCGAGAGAAGAACGCCGTCCGCGTAAATCAGGCTGCGGGCACTGGCGCCAACGCCGGAGGTTCGCGTGGTCATCGGGGCCTGCGTGTCGCCGATGTGGCGTTTACGAATGAGAACGTTTGGCAGGTATTTGAGTACATCCTCGGTATTCGTCGCGTTTATCGTCTCGGCAAAGCGGTCGGCCGTGATGCTTTCGATCATCATGGGGACTTTCAATTCCTGCGGCGCCAGCCGCTGACCCTGAACAATGATTTCCTGCGGCACGCGGCCTGAATCGATGGCGGCTTCTTGAGCTTCTCCGGCCATGGCCGGGAAGCACACAATGCTGACGGCGCACGCGCTGATGGCGGCAGCGCCGTAGGTACGGCAACGCATAACAATTTATCCCCAAATGGTGACGACGAGGCCACCGCGGATGGTCATCCGCGGCACACTTCAACAAACAACAGTCGTATCAGCCGTTCAGGGAGGGAGGCGCGCGAGACGCGTAAGGCGCGTGGGAGGTTTTGGAGAGGACGCGATGGGCAATGTCCGCGGAGACTGGCACGGCGAAGACATCAGGCGTCGCAAAGGTATCGAGCACCGGTACCGTAAGTGCCGCCATGGCGGCGACGACGCCGCACATACTGCAATCGGCGTGGCCCTTGTGCGTATGGCCGGCACCGTCTTGGGACTCGCCGTGGTCGCCATGGGCCATGCTGCCGGCCATGAAGGTGCCGTCCGGCATGATGTGGCCGGCGACGGCAGGGCCCTTCAGGGCCGCGTCTAATACGTTGAAAGACAGCTGATTCTGCGCGACACCGCTTGCCGAAAGGGCAAGCAGGCCAAGCCAAAGCGCAAATCCGAGGCGGTGCAGCAACCGCAGGCTCATAGTCAAAACTCCTGGCCGGACAATACGGCGCGGCGATAGGCGTGGCAAGCGGGCTCGGCTATACTCGCGGGTGAATCATTTTAGGGGAGGACACTATGCCTACGATGCGCGCCGCCATTGCCACCGCCGAAGGTATTGCTTTTCACGACGACGTACCGCGTCCCGTGCCGGGCGATCATGAAGTCCTGGTGAAAGTCGCTGCCGCCGGCGTCAATCGCGCCGATATCGGCACCGCCAAAGCTACCGCCACATCGCCATTCACCATCGTCGGCCAGGAATGGGCCGGCGAAATCGTCGAGATGGGCAAGAATGTCAAGGGCCTCAAAAAGGGCGAGACCGTGATGTGCTTCGGGCGCAGCGGCGGCTATGCCGAATACGCCGTCGCCGACGCCGGCTGGGTGATGCCCTTCAAGACCAGCGATATCAAAATGGAACAGGCCGGCGTGCTGCCCCTGGCCCTGATGACCGCGCACGATGCGCTGAAGACACGCGGGCAGTTGCAGTCGGGACAGAAGGTGCTGGTGCAGGGTGCCAGCTCGGCCGTCGGCATCATGACGCTGCAGGTCGCGCGCGCTCTTGGTGCGAGCGTTGTTGCCGGCACCTCGCGCGACGAAAGCAAGTATCCCCGCCTCACGGCGCTGGGCGCCACGCTGATGCTCAACTCCAGCAAGCCCGACTGGGCCGACACGCTGCTGAAGGCCACCGACGGCAAGGGTGTCGACGTGGTGGTGGATTTTGTCTCCGGGCCCACCGTCAACGACAGCATGAAGGCGACCAATGTGCTGGGCCATATTGTCAACGTCGGGCGTCTGGGCGGCGGCACGGCCAATTTCAATTTCGACCTGCACGCGGGCAAGCGCATCACGTATACCGGCGTGACCTTCCGCACCCGCAGCACCGAAGAGATCAGCGACATCGTGACGAAAATGCGTGCCGAGATATGGAACTCGGTTAGCAGCGGCAAAATCGCGCTGCCCATCGACCGCGCCTTCAAGCTGGAAGAAGCGAGCGCTGCACATGCGCTGATGAATTCGAACGGTCAGTTCGGCAAGATCGCGATTACGATTTAAAAAACGAATCAGCGCCGGAGCGCGCCTTTTCCTTCGTGGTAATGGCGGCTTCGGCGCGCGCGATCTCGGTCTTCAGATCGGCGATATATTCCTTGAGATCGCCGACTGACATGCGGGTGAGATCCTTCTTCACCGGTTTTTTCTTGATGGGATCGAGATCGTCCGTGTCCATGCCATGTCTCCCTCAACACTGAGCCTCATACATACAACATGACTTTGCCCGCCTCCATGCGCTGCATCGAGATCAAGGCTCCTGGCGGCCCGGAGCAGCTCGTCCTGGCCGAACGGCCCTTACCGCAGCCAAAAGCTGGAGAGGTTCTGATTGCCGTCGCGGCCGCCGGTGTCAACCGGCCCGACGTGGTGCAGCGCCAAGGCCTCTACCCCGCCCCGCCCGGCGCCTCGGACTTGCCGGGGCTTGAAGTCGCCGGCAAGGTCGTCGCCCTGGGACCCGACGTCACAACCTTGAACATCGGCGACGAGGTCTGCGCGCTGATTGCCGGCGGCGGCTATGCTGAGTATGCGGCGGCCCCGGCGGGCAGTTGCCTGCCTTATCCCAAGGGCTTCAGCGCGATCGAAGCTGCATCATTGCCTGAGACGTTCTTCACCGTCTGGCACAACGTCTTTGAACGCGGCGCGCTTAAGGCCGGCGAAGCTTTACTGGTGCACGGCGGCACCAGCGGGATCGGCGTCACCGCAATACAGCTGGCCAAGGCCTTCGGCGCTTTTGTTGTCACCACTGCGGGCAGCGACGAGAAATGCGCCGCCTGCGTGGACCTGGGGGCCGACCTCGCCATCAACTACCGCACCCAGGACTTCGCCGAGGACGTGAAGGCCAAAACACCGGGTAAAGGGGTGGATGTCGTTCTCGACATGGTCGGCGCGGCTTACCTCGCCCGCAACCTGCGGTGCCTCAAAGCCGAGGGCCGTTACGTCAATATCGCCCATCTACAGGGGTCCAAGGCCGAAATCGACCTGCTGCCAATGATGCTCAAACGCCTGACCCTGACCGGATCGACCCTCAGGATCCGGGACACGGTCTTCAAGGCCGGGGTGGCCGCCGCCTTGAAACGAGAGGTTTGGCCGCTTTTGGACCGCCGCACCGTCAAACCGGTGATCTACCGGGTCCTGCCCCTGGTCGAGGCCGCCGAGGCCCACCGGCTGATGGAAAGCAGCCAGCATATCGGCAAGATCATCTTGACGATTTAAGCGGATAACTGAGCCATATTCTAAAATAATTTCAACATTCTAGGGAAATGTGGCGGAACGGTTTGACCCCGCCGCCGGAAACCCGATATATACCCCTGAGAATTTATGCGGTCCGGCCCCGTTGCCTGCTTCGGGGCTGGGGGGGTGTGTTTTTGTCGCTTGCGACCCACACACCAGCCGCGCCCAAAATCCGAAAGGAAGCACCATGTCGCTGCCTCTTATGCCAAAGGCAACGGCCGTCTGGCTGGTGGAAAACACCGCGTTGTCGTTCGAGCAGATCGCCGATTTCACCGGAATGCATGAGCTTGAAGTTCAAGCCATCGCCGACGGCGAAGTTGCTGTCGGAATCGTCGGCGTCAACCCGATCACCAACGGACAGCTGACGCAGGAAGAACTCGACCGCGCCGTCGCCGATCCGGCTGTGACGCTGAAGATGAACAAGACCGACATTCCGCTGCCGAAGGCGCGCGCCAAAGGTGCGCGCTATACGCCGGTGTCGAAACGCCAGGACCGTCCCGATGCCATTGCCTGGCTGCTCAAGCATCATCCCGATCTGACGGACGCACAGCTGAGCCGCCTCATCGGCACCACCAAGCCCACGATCTTGAGCGTGCGCGACCGTTCACACTGGAACGCCCAGAACATCAAGCCGCAAAACCCGGTGACGCTGGGCCTTTGCACGGAAGCCGAGCTGGAAAAGGCGGTTGCCATCGCGCAGCGCCGCGCCAGCAATGCTGCCAAGGCCAAGCAGCGCGAGATCAATCGACGCGAGCGCGAAGCCAAGGCTGCTGCCGAAGCGGCGGCGCAACCTGCCACACCGGTGGAGCAAGTACCTGCTCCCACCTCTGACGAGCAGACACCGCCCACAACTTAAAACGCCGACAAAAAAAAGGCCCATCCGGCGATGGGCCTTAATATCTGGGATCCTACCCTTTCCTCTCCGGGCACGGCGAGTCGTCCGTGCTCATCCCGGCGGATCGGCTTACGGCTGAACGTCGCTAAAAGTTCTAACTGACAACGACCCGTTGCAGCTCGTCTTTTATCTTCAGCTTCTTTCTTTTGAGTTCGTGAACTAGGTTGAAGTCCGGCAGGGGTCGCCGTTCTTCTTCAAAGAGTGTGTGTTCGATTTCTGCGTGCTTGGTTCGAAGAGCTTCGTGCCGCGCAAGTTGACCCATGGATGCATGACCTCCGGATCGTGTTCAGAACAGGGCTATTCTACGCCCGGACGGTGGCCAGTTCCAGCACGCATGCCAAAGCATTGAACTTGAAGGCGTTTGAGGACGGGAAAATCGCTTGAAAAATACCTTTTGCCCAGCCAAAACCATGGAGTCGGGCTTGGTGTAGAGCCCTTGCACTCACTACTATCACAACGCTGGCGCCGTACCTCGTGGCCGCCGCTAGGACAACACGCGCCGCGCCATGGAATGGGACCAGGATCAACTGAAAGCCAAGCTCGCCGAGCTGGAACTTGAGCATCGTGACCTGGATGACGTCATCAATACGTTGATGAGTCAGACCGCCTTCGATCAAATCAAGGTAGGTCGCCTGAAAAAGCGCAAACTGGCGCTCAAGGACCAGATCACCTCCCTGCGTGGACGGCTGATCCCGGACATCATCGCTTAGCCGGCTGAGGGCTAGACTGTCCGCAACAGGTGGTCGGCGCGCCCCAGCGCCAGCAGCGGACTTTCGCCGTTACCGACAGCTGCGGCCGCCACGGTGATAGCCAGCGCCATATCGATCCCGCCCACGACGTAGCCGCCCGCCAAATGTTCACGCACGGTCTTGGCGATGAAGGCGGTGTCGAGCATGGCATCCGGTACGGCAATGACGCCGGCCAGGTTTGAGCCGCCTGCATATCCCAGCACCTGAAAGGCCGGCGGTAACGGCGGTGGCGGCGGAAGGGCAACCTGTTTCTTGCCGCGCGCCACAGGTGGCGGCGGCGGCGGTTCTTCGCGCTCGGGCTCATGGGCCCACTGCACATCCTTCAAGCGATAGGCGACGTCGGCGAGCGTGCTGTTGGCCGCCAGCAAACCGGAGCTGCGGCGAATATCCTCGTAGGTTGAGACATGCGCTAGCACGATGACCCAGGACTGACCGGGCCCGGCGGGCTGTCCTAAGGTCGTGGCCAGCGCGCGCATGAAGGCCTCCGGCTCAAGCACCGCGGATTCAGTCTGCAGGCGCTTATCGACGGAGCGTTCCAGACGTTTGACGACATTGCGCCAGTGATTGATCTCGGCGACGAGGCCGGCCAATGCCGCCTGCGTCACCGGCGTGATCTGTTCGACCGGAATGCCCAGAATGGTGATGCGGTCGTCGAGCGGCAGCGCGCGTGCGGCTTCCTGATAGCTCTCGGCGATTTTTCGCGATGGTTGATGACGCAACAAGGCGCTGCCGCCGCCCTGGCTTTGACCCTCCAGGCGGCGTTGTATGGGCTGGGCGGACTCGGGTTGGGTGATGTCGGGCATGGCCTGATGCTGGTTTTCCAAGACTCAGACTATCACCAGCTCCTTTGCAAAAGCTTACTAACGCGGAATTTATACCCGGGTAATATTGACTATGGTGATTATACCCGGGTAATAATTGGCCTCATCGCCGAGGTGGCCATGAATCCTATTCCCCTTTTTTGCACCGCTTTTCAGAACGACTGCCTGATTGCCAGCGGCGAACTGGCCGAGGTGGCGCTCAAGGCAAAAGAAGCTCTCGACCAGAACCGCGAGGCCACCATTCTGATTTTCGAGGATGCGTCTGCCCGCGTCATCGAGGTGGATTTCGGCGGCACGTTGGCCGATGTGCGCAAGCGTCTGGAGGTTGTCGAGGGCTCGAACCAAAAGCCCCGCGGGCCCGGCCGCCCGAGGCTGGGTGTGGTTGCCCGTGAAGTCACCCTCCTGCCCCGGCACTGGGAGTGGCTGACGGCACAGCCGGGGGGCGCGTCGGTGGCGCTGCGGAAGTTGGTAGACGCCGCGCGGCGCGACAGCGCGGAAACTCAGACTGCCCGCCATGCGCAAGAGGCCGCATACCGGTTCATGGCCGCGATGGCCGGCAACCAGCCCGGCTACGAAGAAGCGCTGCGTGCGCTGTTTGCCGGCAAAAAGGCGGGCTTTGACGCGCACATGCAATCCTGGCCCGCCGACGTGCGCTCATACGCGCAAAAACTTGCGGCGCCGGTTTTCGCCAACCCCTAGCCGGCCATCAATCCCGGCTCATTTTTATTTTCGTGATCCGGTGGAATTCCGGGCCTGTGTCAATACGATAGGTCGTGTCCGCGACCTTGCTGGGCTGGGGGGCCTCGGATACAGTCGGCATCTTTCGCCCCGGGGGTTATGTACATGGGCAAGACGGCGAAGGGCAAAGCCGACAAGGCCAAATCCAAGACAGCAGAAACACCGACCAAATTCGGCGGCAAGCCCCTGGTCGGGATCATCATGGGCAGCGCCTCGGACTGGGACACCATGCGCCATACCGCAGCCGTGCTGGTGGACCTGCGCGTTCCCTTCGAGGCCAAGGTCGTCTCGGCCCATCGCACGCCTGCCCGGCTTTATAAATATGCGGGCGACGCCGAAGACCGCGGCATCAAGGTGATCGTTGCGGGCGCCGGCGGCGCGGCGCACTTGCCCGGCATGGCCGCCTCAATGACGGTGCTGCCGGTGCTGGGCGTTCCGGTGGAAAGCAAAGCGCTCAAAGGGCTCGATAGTCTGTTGTCCATCGCACAAATGCCGGGCGGAATCCCCGTCGGCACGTTGGCGATTGGAAAAGCCGGCGCGAAAAATGCCGGCCTGTTGGCGGCGGCGATATTGGCGCTCAATGACAAAAGCTTGACCACGCGCCTCGTCGCGTGGCGCACGGCACAGACGAAGAGCGTCGGCCAAGACCCGGCGGCGTAGACGGCAGATGCAACGTCTCTCGCCCGGCGCAACGCTTGGAATTCTCGGCAATGGTCAGCTTGGCCGCATGCTGTGCCTCGCCGCTGCGCGGCTGGGATACCGCACGCACGTCTTTGGGCCTGAAGCCGACAGTCCGGCGGAACAGGTGGCCACAGTCTCCACCGTCGCCGATTACAGCGATGAGACCGCCCTCGCCACGTTCTCTGCGGCGGTCGATGTCGTGACCTTCGAATTTGAGAACGTGCCCGCCGCCGCGGCGGCTTTCCTCGCCGCCCATACGCAGGTCCGCCCGTCGTGGCGCGCGCTGGAAGTCTGCCAGGACCGCGTCAAGGAAAAACAGTTCTTCGCCACCATCAAAGCGACGACACCCGCCTGGCGTGCCATCAATGCGCAGGCCGATCTGGAGGCTGCGCTCAAAGACATTCCGGCTCCGGCGGTGCTGAAAACCGCGCGCTTCGGCTATGACGGCAAAGGTCAGGCCAAGCTGAGGAGCGCAGCTGATGCGAGCGCTGCATGGAACGCGGTGACCGGCGGCAAGGCGGTGCAGGGCAACGGCGCCTTTGCCGTCCTCGAAGCCTTTGTCGATTTCACCTGCGAGATTTCCGTCATCGCTGCCCGCGGCCAGGACGGCAAGATTGTGTGCTTCGAGCCGTCGGAAAACGTGCATGCCAATCACATGCTGGACACTTCGACGGTGCCGGCCCGCGTCAGCGCAGCAACGGCCGCTGAGGCGCGCGGCATCGCGACGCGTGCTATCGAAGCGCTGGATCTGGTAGGGCTGCTTGCCGTCGAGATGTTCGTCACCCCGGCGGGCGGCCTCTTGTGCAACGAAATGGCGCCCAGGCCCCATAACTCCGGCCATTGGACGCAGGACGCCTGCGGGACCGACCAGTTCGAACAGATGGTCCGCGCGGTGGCAGGATTGCCTCTCGTGGATCCCGCGCGTCACGCCGACGTGGTGATGCACAATCTGGTGGGCGAGGACGTCAACGACCTCGACCGGTATCTCGCCGACCCCGCCGCGCGCATCCACCTCTACGGCAAGCGCGAGGCGCGGCCGGGCCGCAAGATGGGCCACGTCAATATCCTCAAGCCGAAGAGTGGCTGATCAGTTCGCCCAAATGAGGTTAAGACCGACGGTGCGCGGGCGCAACGGCGTCACCTGATTCACCTGGCCCAACGAAAACGGGTTTCCAAAGGCATAGGTGTTCGACGCGCTGTCGAGCACGTTGTTGACATAGAGCGATACGCGCGTGTTGCCGTACTGCACGCCAAAGCGCGTGTTGACTGACTGATAGCTCTGCGCCATGGCGTTGGGCATGGTGCTGTTGGTGAGGCGCGCGCTGCCGACAAAATCGGACTTGAGATTTATGAAGCCTGTCATATCAACCGCCAGCGGATGCTCATACTGCACCGCGATGGTGCCTGCCAACTTCGGCACTACCGGCAGGCGGTTGGCACTGATGGTCGCCTCCACCATGCTGTATTCGGCAAGTTTTGGGTTGCTCCAGGACAGATTGGCGACGACGTGAAAGCGGTCGGTGGGCGCGAAGACGGTTTCGATTTCGAAGCCGGGGTTGCGCACGCGGCCCAGGTTGGCGGTGTAGGAAATGCCGTTGGAGCGCGTCAGGTCGGCCTGCATGTTGCTCCAGACCGCATAGAACGCGGCGGCGTTGACGATCAGCGACTGGTTGAGAAAGCTGGATTTTGAGCCGATCTCGAAATTCCACAGCCGGTCGGAATCGAAGTTCGATACCGTCAGATTGGTATTGCGCCGGCGCGTGGGCACCGACACGCGGCTGTCGATGTTAACTCCGCCCAAGCGAAAGCCCTGCGCCGCCTCGGCATAGAGCAAGGTGGATGGATCGACGCGGTACGACACCGAAGCCTTTGGCGTGAAGCCGTTCTTGGTGTTGTTGCCGACGGCCTCGGATGGGCCGACGTCGATGAGCTCCGAATTGTTCGCGGTGGCATTGAGGATACCGCGATAGAGCCGCAAGCCCCCGGTCAGCTTGATGCTCTCAGTGAGCGGCAACGATACTTCGCCGAACAGCGCGATCTCGGTGCCGGTGTCGTGGCGCAGCTTGGAATAGAAAATGCCGCCGTCAGGGCGGGTGATGAAACTCAATTTGGAATCGCTGCCGGCATTCCGGCGCGAGAAGAACACACCCGTCAGCCACTCGAAATTGGCGCCTGGCACCGACACGAGGCGCGTTTCGTGATTGATGGTGCGGTAGCGGCTATTCTGGTCGAAGGCCGTCGGCTCGATCGGCAGGTTGGTCAGGATCGGCAGCGAGGGCGAGGCGTCCAGACGCGTCTTGACGCGCTGCGCGAGCCACGACGTCGACGAGACGATATCCGCCCATCCCATGTCGCCTTCAACCGTGACATTGAGGTCGAGGAAGCGGTTGGCATTGGGCTCGGTCACGAGATTGGCGCGCGTGAAGCGCGGCATTGCGCGGTCGTAGTACTGGCTGTCGCCGGAGCGGATGGATTGATAGATCACGCCGGCGCGGATGGTCCAATCCTGCGTCACGCGCAGCCGGCCGCCCACACGCAAACCCGCGGTGTCGGTGTCGTTGCGTTCGCCCTTGCCGAGACGGACGTTCCGGATATAGCCGCTGTCGTGGCGCCCGTAGGCGACGCCGCGCGCGGCCATCTTATCGCCGACGAGCGGGATGTTGATCATGCCCGAAGCAAAACCCGAAACATCCGCTAGGCTGGCGAGGCTGCCGTCGACAGTCGCCTGGCTCTCGAATTTGCCGAAGGCCGGCATCTTGGTGACAATACGGAACAAGCCGCCCACCGAGCCGGCGCCATACAGCGTGCCTTGCGGTCCGCGGATGATTTCGACACGGTCGACGTCGAAAAGCTGCAGATTGGGATCGGGCGAATTGAAGGTGGCCCGGGTCTCATCGATATAAACGCCAACGGCGGCCTGGGTGTTGCCGGTGAAGGCGCCGTCCGAGAGACCACGGACAAAAAGCTTGTTGCGGCCGGGGCCCTGGTTTGATGACGACACGCCGGCCACCAGCGTGGTCGCATCCTCGGCGGAATGCAGGCCGTAATCGCGTATCAAGGAACTGGTGATGACGGCCAGCGACAGCGGGATGGCTTGCAGCGAGGTCGGGCGCTTCAGCGCCGTGACCGTGACCTCTTCGATGAGCGGCAGGCGCAGCGGCGCTGTTTCGACCGGGCGCTCGGCGGCGGCGCGCTGACGGGGCGATGGCGCAACAGCGGCGAGTTCATAAATGCGGAAGGTCTGCGGATCAATGGCCTGGAAGCCAAGCCCGGTGCCTTCGAGAAGGCGGTCGAGGGCGGCTTCGACGTTGGTGTAGCCGACAACGTCACGGCTGGTCTTGTTCGCAAGATTGACGCCAGCCAGGCCAATGGAGATGTCCGCTTGGGCGGCCAAGGCGATCAGCGCCTGGCTCAACGGTTCGGCGGCGATGTTGAAGGTCTTATCGGCGGCAAGTGCGCCGCCGCTAAAAACCGATACCGCGGATAAGGAGATAAAAGCCGAGAATAGAATGGCTGAAGGACGCCGCAGCAAGGCTGCGCGCGCGCAAGCTGAGTAAGCGTCCCCCCATGGGGACGCCACCTTGCTTTGAGGCCATTGATATTGCGTCATATTTTGCCCTATTTGTCCCACCGGGGGCAACCCCACCTAAAAGTGGGACACTTTCGTTCCCTTTCTGATCTTCAATCGAGATCAGCTTCGAGGCCTGCGTCGCCAAAAGCTTACGGTTTACCCGCTTCGTGTAGTGCGCGGCCATGCCCGGCGTCGTCCACCCAAACTGCGCCATAAGCTGGATTTCAGTCGCGCCATTGTTAGCCGCGACCGTGGCCGCCGCCTTCCTAAGCCCATGGGCAGAGCAATGCCCTAGGCCCGCCAGACGGCATTGTTCCTTAAACCAGTTGCCAAACCCGGCCACGCTAAACGGCGCCCTATAGGCTGTGGTTATGTATGTGAGGTGGGCGCCGGAGTGACTATCGAGCACCGCCCGCAGCTCAGGCTGAATGAATAGCGTGGTGATCTTCTTTTGGCGTCCGGCCCCCTTACTCTCCACCAGGCGCAAATAGCCGTCTGGGGTTTCATGCTGCGGGCCGAGCTTCACCACATCAGAGCGGCGCACCCCCAGGAAGAACATCAGCGCCATGGCCAGGCCAGCCTTTGAACTTGGGGGATGGCGCGCCAGAAACTGACGGATTTCGTCTTCGGTCCAGGTATGGTGACCGTCGCTAGGCGCTTTAATCTTTGGCACGTCGCGCGCCGGGTTGCGCTCAAGCAAGTTAACCTCGACGGCCCATTTAAACAATGAGCGTACGGTCTTTAGAAAGTTATTGGCCGCATGTGGCGTTGGCCCCTGGGCCGAATTACTGCGCTCATCCCGCAACGCTCTCACATGACGGTTCTCGAGAAACCCAAACCGCTTATCGCCGTGTCTCTCGACCAGCCCGTCAAGATCGCGACGGCGTATAGTCTGAGTCGTTGTGTTTAGCCGCTGAAAGTCCGCCGAACGGATGTAATGCTGCACAAGCCAGCGCAATGATTCAGGTGCGGCTGGTTTGATGGAGGGCAGCGTTACAGCCCCGTCTATCGCTACGAGCGCGGCTCTATACTCTTCAATAAACCCAGGGGTACCAATTTTCTCACGTAGCCGGATGCTGCGTCCTTTGCGACGACAATAGAGACGCACATTGCCGTGACGATCAAAGTCAGACCTAAGAAATTTTAGGTCCACTATCCCTGTCCCATCTTTAAGGATGATGCGCATGGCGTTATCTCATCCCACTCGTTGTAATCTTCGCCATCGGGCAGCCTACCGAAGGCCTCATTCAGTTTTGCCACACACCAAATCACGCGGCGACCGATGCGTTTAGGCTTAGGCATCAGACCCGCTGTAACCAGGTCCAAGAATTTGGAAGGCGATACCCCAATATACGCGGCAGCCTGCTCCAGGGGAATCCCCAACGGCGGCAGGGAAACCGGCAGCAGGTCGTTACGCGGCCTTTTTGCGCAGGGCATTGAATTGTCGTGATGATCTGGCTGATTTTCGGTCATTGTGCCCTACCAATCTTCGTCACAAACAGGCGAACGGCGTTCGTTTTCTGCGTGAAGCACAGGGACGCCCTCAACAATTTCGTCACCGTCTTCGTCTACGGTTCCCGTCATCTCGCCGGCACATAAGTCCTTCGGCCCCACTTCTCTCGCAAGCTGATATCCGTGCAGTGCTCGGATCACCCGGCCCCCAATGCGAGTACTCTTAATGACTGCACCTTCGCTCCTCAAAGCTTTCTTCAGGAGGTTGGTGACCTTGCCAATATTGAAGTTTCGATGCCCGATATTCCAAAGGTTGAACTGATGCGCTAAGTGCTGCGTCGGAATTATGCCGCCCTCGGCGCGCTCGAGCCTCTCTCGAACAAACTGCTCCATTGGGTTCATCTCCAGACGATATTGATTGAGTATAGCGTTCGATGCCTCGATCTCGGGCCACTGCCCTTGCCGGGCAAGCAAGCGCGCCGCACCATCCGCGGCCCATCGCAGTATTCCCGGCAGTTCCTGTTTTAGTCTGTCCAGCAAATTGCGGTCCTGGAATTTTTCGGGGATTTCCTGGTCAAATGGAATGATCAAAAGTCGATTGAAAGTTGCCGACGTATGATCATTTATGCGCGGTAGATTATTTGTCGCAATGACGTGCTTGGAGGTGGGTGTGTACATCTCGGCGGCAACATATTTCTGGTCGAGCATGATTGGCTCTTCGGTCGATACGAGTGTCTTAAAACCACCATCGTTGATTAACGCATCGGCGCTCAGCTCGGTCATGATATTGAGTGCTTTACCCTTTAGAACCGCGCGGCGCGTGGGATCGTCCATATCGCTCACACCGAGCTGACAGGTGTACTTTTCGCCTACGAGTGCCTTGGCGACCATCACTGGGACGCTCTTGCCTGTGTTTGACTCGCCGTAAAGTACTAGCGCGCGTTTATATTTTGCGTGGGCAAGGCAGATGTAGCCGAAAAACTCCTGCAGTGCGGCTCGACGACCACCATCTTTGTCAGCCGGAAACCACACATCGAGCGCCTGGCACCAATTGGGGGCCTCGGCAGCCGGGTCAAAGCGTATAGGCAAGGAGCGCTCGAGCATATTGTCGGCTGAGTGGGGCCGGAGTAAGCCGCGCTCTACGTCGAAAATCCCGTTAGCGCATGGAATCTCGGTGTCCTTAACTCGGCCCCATTTAATTTCCTCAACTAAAGTAGCTGCGCGCAGTCGATCAATAATCTCCCGGCGCTTAGCTGACGTGCTGGTTGCATCTTGCTTTAAAGCAACGGCATTTAGTTGGGCGATGGTTAATGCAGACCAAGCTCCAGTCGCACTGTTGTAACGATATGTAAGCGCCGGAGCAATAATCCCTCACTGAAGCGGCCGGATAATCTGGTTGCGCCGGAGTAAAACTCCGTCAGCAGATAGCCTTTTGCCTGGTTGGCGGAAGGCGGAGGGATGAAGGGCGTGGAGTTATATGGACGAGTTCGCCATGC
>CANJPG010000043.1 GCA_947476065.1 Fidelibacterota bacterium | reverse complement strand
TCCTGACCTCGACTTCGTGCGGCCCTGCAACCTGTGCCCTTTCATGAAGCGCATTGAGCTCTCGAACATCCTCTCGGCTTTGGAGAATGAAGAGATCGAAGTGCACATTGATCCGGCGATTGCCGCGCGCGCGCGCGTCTCGGTCGAACGCATGCTCACGGGCTGGAAGCCGGGCGCGTAAACACGCCCGCCGGGCTATGCCCACATGACCGCGTTCAATCCGCCGCCTTTGGCCGTTATTGACGACCTTGTGCGCCGCGCACTTGCCGAAGACTTGGGCGAGGCCGGCGACATCACGACCGATTCCGTCATTCCATCCGACCGGCAAGCCGCCGGAGTCATCGTCGCCCGCAAGCCTGGCGTTGCCGCGGGCCTACCGGTGGCAATGCGCGTCTTTCAATTGGTTGACGAAAACGTGCGTCTGACGCCGAAAGTGGAAGACGGCGCGCGACTGGTGCCCGGGACCGTGCTGCTCGAAATCTCAGGTGCTGCCCGCGCACTGCTGAAAGCCGAACGCGTTGCGCTCAACTTCCTTGGCCATCTTTCCGGCGTGGCCACGGCGACCGCCGAAATTGCGGCGGTGATCGCCCACACCAAAGCTAGGATTTGCTGCACGCGCAAAACGACGCCCGGACTGCGTATGCTCGAGAAGTATGCCGTGCGCTGTGGCGGCGGCGTGAATCACCGCATGGGCCTCTACGACATGGTACTGATCAAGGATAACCACATTGCCGCAGCCGGCGGTGTTGCGCAGGCCATAGATGCTGCCAAACGTTCGGCGCCGCGCGGCGTTAAGATCGAGGTGGAAGTCGACACGCTGGCCCAACTCGATCAAGCGTTGGCCGTCGGTGTCGATCAGATTCTGCTCGACAACATGGGGCCGGTTCTGTTGAAAACCGCGGTCGCGCGTGTAGCCGGCCGCGCCGTAACCGAGGCTTCGGGATCGATCACGAAGTCAACCGCTGCGGCCATCGCGGAAGCCGGCGTTGATCTTATCTCCGCAGGATGGATAACCCACTCCGCGCCGTGCCTCGATCTCGGTTTGGATTTCGCTGCTTAGGCTTTGCGGTTGCCCATGACGACCAGAACTACACCGGCGGCGAGCGCAAGCCCCGCGGCGAGGGCCGGAATGGGGAAGTCATGCTTTTTGTCGGCGGTAGCTTGAATCGGACCCAGGTCGAGCACTTTCTCCTTCGTCGTGAAGGAGAACCCTCCCATGGCAAAGCCGGCGATCCCGATCACCACGAGTACGATACCGACGATGGAAATGGGCTTCATGGGACAATCCTTTAAGTGTGCTGGAGATGCGTCTAAAACGCGCGCGTCGCTACAAAGTTCCCGCTTTCAGCGAACTTCGGGCACACGCTCCTAGGTTGTCAGTTGCGCGATGCCCATGACGTCGATAACCACCAAATAGAGCGCGACAACGTAATTAAGCAGTCGCGGCATTAAAAGGATCAGGATTCCGGCGATTATTGCAACGATAGGCTGTAGCAGGATCATAGTTGCTGCGGTGTTCATGGCGCGCTCCTACGGCGAACTCCTTTGGCGGGAGTGTCGTAGTAATAACGCACAGACTTTGATTCTGTGCCTTGGCGTTCAATTTTCCGCAACTCGCACCGTCAAAGGACGTTATGCTGGTATCAACGACCTTGAACTCCTTCAATCGGACCGTTTCCATGAGTGAAAATCTTAGAACCTGGGTGTGGTTTGTGTCAGTGGTCTTAGCCATGACCATTGGACCGGCGCTATTGATCACGCTGTTCATTTGCGGCGTGACGGCGACCTACCGCCGCTATCACGATGTGATCAGCGAGAAGATGAAGTCGTTCCGGGTGAGGTCAATGCGCTTAGCACATTCCGGGCGCTGACGCTCAGCTGGCGTTTGTTAGAATGTAGTCGAGCAGGCGATCGCCATTATGGCGACCCATGTGAACGCCGTCGTAGTAGTCGGCGTCGTCGCCACCATAATCCGACGGTGTCAGAAACGGAAAAATTGTCACACTGGCGTCGGCTATCGCGCGAATATGACTCACCAGCTGGTCTTGCACTCTGAGATAGGGTGTGCGTTCGCCCAGCTGTTTGATCATCAAGGGATGCAACGGATTGGTGTAGAGCGTCACTTTCGCTCCGACATCTCTCGCCACTTCCAATAACTTTGCGAAGTAGTGAAGCCGCCGCGGATGCAAATGGGTCAGATTGTTGGCGGTGAGAAACTGCTGACCCCATTTTTTCTCCGCCTCACCCGTGTCGTAGTGCAGCGGCTTCATGCCGGCGACATAGTGTCCGAAGAGTTTGATGAGATCGCCGCTCTTGGGATCAAACGATAGATCGACGTCCCAAGCGCTGTAGCGCACTTGCATCAGAGACTTCGCGCGCTCCGAGCGCGTTTCCAGCCCAATGTCGTCGCGTATCAGCCCACCTTGATAAAGGCGGTCGATGTCTTCGAGGTAGCCGAACAGGCTGGGCGATTTTTCCAGGCGGACATCAACAGGAAGGTGCGGCGCAAACTGGATCGGGTCGGTACCCAGAATGATGTGTTTCAGCGGCGCTCGATTGGTTTGCCGAAAAAACGCGGCGATACAGTAGATCTCTTCCATGCGCACGCCGGCGGCCGAAAACTGAAAGGCGTGCAGCCCGTGCTTGGCGGCCTGTCCGGCGCGGATCAGATAGGCTCGGGATGAGCCTAAAATCAGCGTATCGAAATCGCGCGGGCCTTCCAGGACGCAGTTGGCTTTGACCTGTCGGTCAATCACCAGCACAAACGGGACCGCGCTGGGCTTGTATTCGGAGGCAACGACTTTTGTGATCGCCGCGATACTATCATAGGCGTCATAGCCGGCCGTCTCCGGCGAAGGCAGGCTTTTCTTGAAAGCGGATTCCAGGGCCAGCAGCAAGTTGGTCAGTGCGAGGGAATCCACCAGGCCGGATGTCACCAGCGGTGCGGCCGGGTCTTCGACCCAAACGCCGGTCACTTCCTGCACGCAGCCGCGCACCACATCTTCCGGCGAGGCCGCATCAACGCGATGGGTCGGGGCCGCACTCTTCTGGGCGAGATAGCGGTCCCGGTTTTGTCCGCGCGCGATCTTTCCGGAGGTGGACTTTTTTAGCCAGCCGGCATCGACCACCAACACGTCGGCGAGCGCCACGTCAAAGCGGGCGGTGACGGCGCGGGATATGTCCGCGCCGATCTGGCGGGCGTCTGCCGCCGCGCCAGTTTCCCGCTCGGCGATGACAACCACGCTTTCGGTGCCGCGCTTATCATCGCTGATGCCGAAGGCCACACAGCGGCCTTTGATGACCTGCGGTAGGTCTTCAACTACGGCTTCGATGTCCTGCGGGTAGATGTTGCGCCCCGCCGTGATGATCAGGTCCTTGATGCGCCCGGTCACAAAAACTTCACCGCTGTCGATGTAGCCCAGGTCGCCGGTCAGGAAATAGCCATCGTGAAACACTTTGGCAGTGGCCTCGGGATTGCCGAAATAGCCGTTCATCAACGACGGACTGCGCACGCCGATTTCGCCCACACAGCGCTCACCGAGGGTCGCGCGCTCGTTTGAGAATATGCGCAGCTCCGTTCCTGCAACGGCGCGGCCGGACGACACGACCGTATGATTGCCGGGGACGACCTCGGCTCCCGATGCCAGTCGCGAGCGATCGATATGATCGGCCTTCAGCGGCCGGCCGAACCCGCCCGAGGTGATGGCGAAGGTCGTCTCGGCCATTGCGTAGCTGGCTGCCAGCGCCGATTCTGCCAGCCCATAAGGCTTGAACGCCGCGAGGAACACCGCATGGCTGGCGGCCGATACTGGCTCGGAGCAATTGATGACGCCGCGCAGAACCGAAAGGTCGAGGTCTGTCAGATCGCCGCGCTGTGCAGCCTGGGCCATGAAGTTGTAGGCAAAATTCGGCAGCCAAGTGAGCGTGCCCCGATCACGGGAAATTACCTTCATCAGCATCAGCGGATTTTTCACCCAGTCGAAGGGCGACATGACCGTGATAGGCGTGCCCGTCAGCAGCGGCGTCATGAGTGATGTCAGCAAGCCCATGTCGTGGTAGTAGGGCAGCCAGCTGACAATGTGATCGCCTTCAGTGAGTCCGATCTCGCGCGCATAGGCATCCACTTGCCAGAGCAACTGCCGGCGTGAAATGGCGACACCCTTTTTGGTGCCGGTCGTACCTGAACTGTATTGAATGAATAGTGTCGGAATATCGGCGTTGCCGACCGGGGGAAGGGTCTTGGGTGCGACGATGTCGTCGAAGCTGGCGACCCGGCGGCCGATGGCGGCGCTGAGGTAAGAACAGTAGGCCGGGTCCCCGACGATCAGGGCAGGGGCGGCATTGTCGATCAGCGGCAACAAAGTTCGGCCGAAATCACCCAATGAAAGCTTGGCGGACGGATGGGCCGATACAATCGGGACGCGTCCGGTCAGCAAGGCCCCGGCGACCGCGAGAAATACGTCCTTTGGGTTCGATAAGACCAGAATGACCGTACCGCCGATGGGCACTTCGTAGCGGTCGTAGAGGCTCGACGTGATCATCGCATGCAGAAAGAAATCGCGGAAACTGAGCTCTTCGACCTTCATCTGCGCATCGACATGGCGCAGGAAAATGCGGTCACCGCGGCTGCGCAGGAATCCGAGCACGCGCGTGGCAATGCCGTCCTTGTCGGCGGCAGTAGAGGCGGCGGGCGGCTGGGCGTGCGAAGTCGTCATGCAGCCTGCGACTATAGGAATAGCGGGTTAATAGACAACTAATGCACAGGGGGCCGGCCAATTGGAAACCCCGGCGCCTTGCGGCACCGGGGTCTTTTATTTTTATCGGTCCTTTAGTCGGAAGAACGATTAACGCTTGATGTTCAAGAGCTCGTTCAGCATGTCGTCGGCAGTGGTGATCACCTTGGCGGCCGAAGAATAGGCGCGCTGCGTCGTAATCATTCGCGTGAATTCGGTACCCAGGTCTACCGTTGAGGCTTCAAGGGTCGCCGAGTTGATTTGGCCCGCGCCGGCATCGCCGGCCTGGCGCAGCGTCGGGTTGCCTGAGAAGTCGGTCGCGATCCAGCTATTGCCCGACAGCGAGGAGAGGCCGTTGGGGTTTGTGAAGCTAGCCAGCGGGATCATGAACACCGGGCGCGTCACGCCATTGTCGAACAGCGCTGTGACGATGCCGTCGGAGCCAATCGAGACGCCAGCGAAGTTGCCGAACTTGGAGCCGTCCTGCTGCAGGTAGCTAAGCTGGTAGTCGCCCGAGAGCTGGGTGAGGCCGTCCGGCACGCTATAGTTGCCGAGGAAGACCGATATCGCGGGAACGGTCGCCCCCGTAGCCGCGCCGCTAGGAGTGGCGTTGCTCGTCCCCATATCGGCCGCGCCGTCGGCCCAGGTCAGATCCAGCGTCGTACGCGGCGACGGCGCGGCAGCGCCGTCACGGCCGTAGAGGAACGCCGGAGTGCCGTTGCCGGCGAATTCGACGGCAGCCACGCCGCGCTGCGCAACACCCGTGGGGGCGGAAAGCGGCAGCGTGCCGGTGAGATCGTACCAAGCGTGAGAGGCGTCGTTCAGATTGTCGCCCAAATGCGGCACGGAGAAGCCACCGGGAAGATTCTGGAACACGATGGGCTTGCTGTTGGCATCGACCACCGGGTTGGCGGAGTCGACTTCGAAGTGCATGTCCTGAGTCGCAGAAGCCTGATCGAAGATAATGGCGTTCGCGCCGGAGACCTGGCGGCACCAATTACCCTGCGGCTGGGGCGCCGTGACGGCGCCGTAGGCCGCGGTCATTTGATTATTCACTTCGGCCGCGAGGTCGCCAATGACCTGCGTCAGCGTACGCGAGTTGGTGTTGACGGTGCCGCTGCCCACCGTGCTGCTGCCGCTCGTGGCGTTATCGAAAAGCACGGAGAATGACGCACCGTTGACCTGGAAGTTGAACTGCCCCTGGATGGGCGCCTGCAAGGTATCGGTGAAGTCGATACGACCCGATGAAAAATAGACTTCGTCGGACTGTTGGGTGTGCTGGACGGCGACAGCGGTCTTTGCCGGCTGCTCGACGGTCGCGGCCCATTGATTCTGGCCGATCTTGGCGAAGTTATAGCTCAAGTTGGCTGGGTTGCCCAAGCTATCGAAGATCTGCGCATTGACTCTCTGTTGCTGGTTGATGCTCGCTGCCGCCGGCAGGTTGGCGCCGATCGACAAGGTCGTGGTCGAGGCCGCGGTGCCGCCGATGGTCTGCAGATTCAAGGGCCGCAGATTGGTGTTGTCGATGACGTTGTCGTTAATGATGACGGTGTCGCCAGCGCCGTTGGTGTAGGACTTCATGAAGATGTCCTTGCCGACGGTCACGCGCTTGGCGCTCGAGACGTTGGGGTCGTTCTGGCCCAGGGGCCAGCCTTGCATGTAGCCGCCGCCGACGTTCTGCAGGAAGCCTTCGCGGTCAACCTTGTAGGAACCGGCGCGGGTATACGTGAAGAGGTCATTGGGTCCGGCATTGGCGACAGCGTTGGTGACGAAGAAGCCGGCGCCCGAGACACCGACGTCGGTCGACGATGTGGTCGCCTGCAACAGGCCCTGAATGTCGACGCCTTGGCGCGGGCTGGACTGCACGCCGCCCGGCGAGTACTGCGTCAGTGACGTCTGCGCGGTGATCAAGGTCTTGAAATTGACCGTCGTGGCCTTGTAACCAATCGTATTGACGTTGGTCACGTTGTCAGCGATGGCGCCCATGGCGCTGGACTGGGATTGCAGTCCCGACACGCCTGAAAATAATGCACCGAACAACGACATCTCAGTTCTCCTTGGTCTTAACCGCTTCGCCGCACCGAGTTTGGCTCATCTGCGAGTCTGAAGGGTGGGGGTTAATTTCTTCCTAAATCCGGCTCAATTTACGTCGCGTTTGCGTTTGTTTTCGGCGTCGGGGCATTGCTTACCGACAGCACTTTATCGACCGGGACGCCGACCTTATCGAGCAGCAGCACTGTGGTGCCGTTGATCGAGGTGACGCCCGTGACCGTGCCGAAGGCCGTGACGTAGTTGTCAACGGGTTTGTCCGCGGCATCCACCGACGTGATCGAGATCGAGTAGGTTCCGTCTGCCAACTGCGCGCCGTAGGTGTCTTTGCCGTCCCACTTGAATTCGTGCACGCCCTTGGTGGTTTCGCCGGTCTTCGAGAAAACAATATTGCCGCTGTCGTCGCGCACGACGACGTTGACGCTCTTCGCATCCGCCATGAGACCGTAGGCTGCCTTGAGCGCGCCGTCGTGCAGGGGCGCCTGGCTGACTTGGCCTTCGACGGTCTTGCCGATGTAGTTGACGGCGTTCGAGACGATACTCTGCTGCGTCAGGCCGATCAGGTTGTTCAAGCCGGCATTGATATTGATCTGCTGTTCCACCTGCGCGAACTGAGTCAGCTGATTGGTGAACTGCGTCGAGTCCATCGGCGACAACGGATCCTGGTTCTTGAGCTGCGCGGTCAGCAGATTCAGAAACGAGTCCAGATCCTTCGCCAGCTTGTTGCTGGAGTTGGTTGTCTTCGTTTTTGAAGCATCGAGTGCGTTTACGGCAATATCTGACATCGGAACTACTCTTTTGCTGCCCGATTAGGCAAAGGTATCGATGCCACCGCGCACCCGCGCGGCTTCGGCGTAGTCGTAGGTCATCGCAATATCGTCGGCATCGTCGGTGGCGCCGTTGTCGGCGGCCGCGGCGTTCTTGCCGCCGTTACGGCCTTCGTTGGCGGCGTTCTGCGCGTCGCTGTCGCTACGCAGGCTGAAGTGCAGGTTATTGCTGTCGGTGCGCAGGCCCGCGTCGTTAAGCGCGCGCTCGAGGGTGCGTTGATCGTTTTGCAGCAACGCCAGGGTGTCCTTGTTGTCGGCCGTGACGGTGACGCGCACCTTGTGGTCTTCCGACATCTCGAGTTGCACATCGACGCGGCCAAGCTCGTGTGGCTTCAACTGGATGGTGACTTTGTCGAGGCCGGCCTTGGCGGCGCGGGTGATGCTGACCTTGATCTGGTCAATGATCTGCTGCGCCGGCGGCAATGGACGTTCAGCGGCGGCGGTTTGCGTGGTCGAGGTGGTCGCGCTGCTCTGCGTGCTAGAGCCCGTACCGGCGAAACCGGTATCGCCGAAGCTCGTCTGGGTGCCGCTGCCGCCGCCGGTCTGAGCCGGGGCGGGGGCAGCTACGTCGGCGCGCACGGCCGAGGAAGAAGGACCCTGCTGCGCCGCCGGGCTTGGTGCCTGAGGCGCCAGCGCGGGGGAGGCTGTCGCGACCTGGACCTGGGTGGCGTCAGCAGGGGTCTTTGAATTCTGCGCGAGTGCTGCTGCGTCGGCGGCGGCACTCGTCAGGGTATTGGCGGCCGACGCCTGCGTGTTGCTGTAGCCCGCGTAAATGTCATAGACGCTTGAGACGGTATTGGTCTGAAAGGCGGCGTGGTTGGTGACGGTCACCTTGACCTGCGCTTTTGTTTCGCCGTCGACTTGCCGCGATAGATCCTGCGACTGGGCTTGCGCCGCTGCCGAACGCTGCGTTTGCACGGTGGTCTGCGCAACGTCTTTGGATTTTCCGGCGGTGTCGTCGCTGGCGACAACAGCAGTTTTCGCGGTGTCGTCGGTGGTGACGGTCTGCGCCGGGCCTGCAGCCTCGACTACGGCCTGCTTGAAGTTCTGGCCGGTGGTCTCTACGGCCTTCTGTACCGCTGCGGGCGCTTCAACGACGGTCGCTTTTTGGGTAGCTGTGGCGGCGGCGACCGCGGCTGCGGCGTCGCCCGCGGTGGCGGCGGTCTGGGCGGCGGCGGCAATCGGGGCGGCTTCATCAACCGCGGCCACGGTTTCAACGGCGGCCTGCTGCGTTACGACGGTTTCAACGGGAGCCGCAACCTGCTGGGCAATCAAAATCGGCGCCAGCACTTCCGTGGTGGCGACGGGAATCTCAAGGGCGGTCATATCCACAACTTGGTCAGGCGTGGTCTGCGCCGGCTTGGCGGCGGCATCGTCCGCGGCGGCATCGTCTTTTCTGGCCGCGGCTTGGGCATCGTTGGCATCGGCGGCGTCTTTGTCGTCGTCGTCGCGGGACTTGGTATCCTTGGGCTTGGCCGCGGCGCGATCGTCGTTTTTATCGTCGCGCGCCTTGCCGACATCGCGCGCTGCATTGCGGGCGGTGTCGTTGGCGCCGGCGTCGTCGCCGCGCATCAATTTGGTGTCCATGGTCATGCTGGCGTCGTCGCTCTTGAAGCGGCCGCCGACGATATCAAGCAGTGCGGCGAAAACGCCGGCGGCGCTTACATCGTCATTGGCCGCGGCCGAAGGGGCTGCCGGCTGAGTGGTCTTCGACGAAACCGCCTGAATGCTGTCCATAGTTTTGCTCCGTATCGGCTGTCGCCCCGGTTACACGTAAAATTCGGGCGGCACGCGCATGTGTCCGACAGGGGTATTGCAAGCCGCGGGCCAGACTCGGCCAAACCGCTAACTATCTGTTTTTGAATGACTTAAGTGCTGATCGGCGGGGGCTGGGCCCCGCTGGGGTGGTCTTGCGGCAAAAGATTCCGCAGACCTGTCGGCAGATTCTGCCGAGCGCCTAAGTGTTGATGTCGAGCAGGCTTTGGGTGAAGGCGTCGCCGACAAAGCTCGAGAAGGCTTGCAGGTAGTTTGATTGCACGCTCTGGAGGTTCTGCAGGTTGGCCTGCATGGCCAGGTACTGCTGCGCCGCTTTGAGGCGAATATCTTCCGTCTGCTTCGATTGGTCGCTGTTGGCCTTCTGCGTCTGGGCCGACAGCGCGTTCAGCGCGGCATCCGCATGGCGCTGATCGATAGCCGTTTGTGTTGCCGAGCGCTCAAGATCACCGCGCGCCGATACCAAGTTAACCTCGGCGGCATTGATATCGGTGAAGGCGCGCTTGCGGTCCGCGTCGGTGGCAAAGCCGTTGTAGTACCAAGACTGCATGACGCCGATGCCGTTTTTCTTAAGCGTGCCCGTAACGACGAGCGGCGGATCGTCTGGAACTATGCTGATCTGAACGGTGACTTTGCCTGTCTGCTGATTGTAGCTGAGCAGCTTCAAGCCGTTACGCGTCGAGGTAGCCTTGGCCACCTCTTGACCGTCGTTGGTTGTATACTTCTCGGCTTCAGTTCCGCCGTTTTTGAATGATTGAATCAAATCCGAACCGAGGTCGGGAATCCAGACCGTGCCGTCATTGGCTTCGATACGGTAGTCGCTGCCGATATAAGTGCCGGTCAGGCGCGTCGAGTTCAGATTAACGTCGCTGCGGTACTCGACGCTGTTGTAGGTGCCGTCCTGACGGTTGATCGAGCCCACCAGATTGAAAGCGGGCCCGCTGCTGTCGGCTTCGTTATTGATGGCGGTGACTTGGGCGTCGAACTGCTCGACGTAGAGTTTGGTGTTTTCGCCCTGAATGCCGGTGCCAGCAACGCTGCCCCGCATAAGCAGGAGGGTATTGGCGACCTTGTCGGCGCTGTCCTGGCCGTTGGAAACCGCGATTTGCGCGTTATTGATCTGCGCCTTGACGGTAATCCAGCGCTCGTTCTGGACGTTGATCGCCGCGTTGCGCTCGGATGCCTGCTGATTGACCTGGTTTAAAGCCGTCGCTAGGCGCTGCGAGGCGTTGTTCTTGATTTGGTTGAAGAGCGAGCTGTTGGTGCTGGCGATATCGCCAAACAGCGACGACGCTCCGGCATTATCGTCCAGAATCGACGCGTTATTGCCGCCCGTCCCGAGCAGGGCGGAGCCGGTAACCGTGACCGGTAAGCTGCCTAAAACGCCAACCATAGCAGTCGCTTCTCCATCAGGGGCTTCGCCCCTCAGGCAGGCGCATATTCACGCGCCGCCGATGTCCTTGGCCATGGACACCGCAAAAAGTGTTAACACGGCCAGCAGACTTCTCCAACATAACGCTTTAACCCGCCGGCTGTTGCCAAATGGTTAACGCGTCAGCGACCCGGGCCAAGACGCTCTCCCAGTTCTCATTATTCCCCTGTCGAAACAACCGGATAGATTGATACCAGGGGGTATCGCTGCGCTCCAGGAGCCAACGATAGTCCGGCATGGTCGGCAAAAGCATCCAGCCCGGCGTAGCCATGGCCCCGGCCAGATGCATTACGGCGGTATCGACCCCGATGATGAGGTCCAACTGGCTGACGACCGCCGCGGTATCGGCAAAGTCGGCCACACCGCCCTCGCAGGCAAAGATAACCTTCTCACCCGGCAGGTCCTTCACTTGGCCCGCACCCGGGCCGACCTGCAGGCTCACAAAATCAGCATCGGTTCTGGCGACCAGAGGAGCAAATAAGCGAGCAGGCAGCGTGCGGCGCCGGTCGATCTTATTGTCTGGTGAGCCCGCCCAGACCAATCCGATGCGCCGGCGTCCGGTCACAGGCAGGCCGCGCGCGCGCGCCGGGGCGGTCAGATAACCCTCCGCTGCGGGCACCGATTCAGGCGTTGTACCGAAAATGCCGGGCAGGGTCATAAAGGGCGCGTGCGTATCAAATGGCGGCAGAGGCGTGCCGGCGGCAACCACGGCATCCACGCCGGGCGCAGTTTCGAAAAGGCGCACCAGCACCTGGGGGCATTCGACGACCACACGTGCGCAACGGGCCTTTATCAAACCGACATAGCGCAGGCCCTGAATCGCATCGCCCAGGCCCTGTTCTGCATGCAACAGAATCGTCGCCTCGCCGCGCGTCGTGCCGTCCCACTGCGGCTGGCGAAAATTGCGTTTGCGCGAGCTAAAGTTGGACAGCTTCCAGCGCCATTCATATTCGGCCCAACCTTCCGGCCAGCGTCCTGTCAACAAAAGCACCCAGGCGAGATTGTAGTGGGCCTCGGCATTGTCGGGCGCACGGACGATGGCGTGACGCAACGACTCCTCGGCCGCGAGGACATTGCCCGCATCAAGCAGTGCAACGCCAAGATTCGTCCAGGCATCAATGTTATCGGGCGCAATGTTCAAGGCCGCGCGGAAATGGGGGATTGCCTCCGCCGGACGGTCTTGGGCCGTTAGGAAACTTGCCAGATTGGCCTGGGCTTCGGCGCCAGACGGCGCAAGTTCAATCACGCGGCGCAGATGAGCTTCGGCCTCTGCGGTGTGGCCGAGGCCCGCCAGCGCGTTGCCCAGATTGGCGTGTGCCACGCTGTGGTCCGGCGCTTGCGCGAGGGCTTGACGGTAATAGTCGACCGCTTCCTCGGGCCTGGCCAAGGCGCGCAGCACCACGCCCAGATTATTGAGGACGTCGGGATCGGCTGGCGAGAGCGCCAAGGCGCGCCGCAGACTCTTTTCAGCTTTGGCATGCCGTGACAGCAGGCGCTCAGCGTTGCCTTTCGCGGCCCAGATATCGGCGCGGTCGGGAAACATTTTAGCCGTTCCGCTCAAAACGTCCGCCGCCTGACTCCACCTGTTCAGCGCCCCAAGCGCCCGCGCCAGATATAGCCGCGGCTCTGGCATCGTCGGCATCAGATTGGCGGCATCAACCAGATGAGCGGCCGCTTGCTCAAACTGCCCTTTGCGTAAGAGTGCTAGACCCAAGCTGGTACGGTAGAGGCCATTCTGCGGCTCGTGCGCCATACACCTGGCCAGCAGCGGCACAGCCCGATCCGGTTCGCCCAGGTCCAGCGCAATCAACGCCAAGCCATGCACGGCTGCCAGACTGCCCGGCTTGGCCGCTAGGATGCGCTGATACAGCGCCCCGGCTTCGGCAAGGCGTCCGGCGCCATGCAAGGCGGCGGCTTCGCTGAGATCAGGTATTGGGATCGGCGGCGTCATGGTACAGAGTCAGTCATACACAGCAGTGCAGCATGCCGGATATGAGCGACGAACGCGAGATTCTCGAGGGCCTCTTCAGCGACGCCGAGGCGGCTCTGGAGCGCGGCGCCATTCATAAGGCGTCCGCCCTCTGCCACGGGATACTGCGTCTCGCGCCGGATCACGCTGGCGCCCTGCGTCAGCTTGCGGCCATCGAAATTAACGGCGGCGATCCCAATGTAGCTCTCGAATTCTTCGAACGCGCACGCCAATTGGCCCCGGCCGATCCCGACCTGTGCCATGGCATTGCGACCGCGCTGCGGTTGATGGGGCGCCCAGCCGAGTCCGAGTTGGCCTTAAGTGCCGCACTCAAAGCCGATCCCGGCCACGGGCCCTCGCTCTATGACACCGCCATGATGCGCCAGCAGCGCGGTGATCACAAAGGGGCCAGCAAACTCTATCTCGCCCTGGCTGCCCAGGGCGTCGGACACTTCGATGCCGCCTTCAATCGGGGCGTGACCCTTTACCATCTCGGAAATCTGGTGGCCGCCGAGCGGTGGTTCCATGTGGCGGCACAACTTGATCGGACGTCGCCTAAGCCATTCATGAACCTTGGCATGATTTACCGCATATGGGGTTTCGTGAAAGAGGCTGTGGCTTGTCAGGAAAAAGCTGTTGAACTTGCGCCGGACAACGCGGAGGCCCATTGGAATCTCGCCAACGCTTTACTTGTGACAGGTGAGTTTGAGCGCGGTTTTGCTGAATACGAATGGCGCTTCGAACGCGCCGGGCGCGCCCATCGGCCTGCTGGTGCCGCCCTCCTGATGCCGCGGTGGCGCGGCGAAGATCTGCGCGGGAAAACCTTGCTGATTACCCTGGAGCAGGGGCTAGGCGACGCCGTTCATTTCATTCGCTTTGCCCAAGATGTCGCGGCGCGCGGCGGCGAGGTTGTCGTAGAAAGCCTGCCGGCCCTGGCCCCTTTGTTGGCCACCGCGCCAGGTGTGGCGAAAGTGGTCGCCCCTGGCACGGCGGTGCCCGGGGCCGCATACTATGTGCCGTTGATGAGTCTGCCCTATGTCCTCGGCACGACACTCGCGACGATTACGGCGTCCGTGCCCTACCTTATCGCGCCGGCCAGTGTCCACATATTGCCCAAAGCCAGCAGTGCCTTGCGTGTTGGCCTTGTCTGGCGCGGCAATCCGCAGCACGAAAACGACAAGCGCCGCTCAGTGCCTTTGGATCTTCTTGCGCCGCTACTCGATGTGCCGGAAGTGACATTCTTCAGCCTGCAGATCGGCGATGTCGGCCCCGAGCACACCGCGTGGCAGGGACGATTGACCGATCTCGCGCCACTGCTGACGGACTTTGCCAAAACTGCCACAGCCGTGCAGTCGCTGGACTTAGTGATTAGCGTCGATACGGCGGTGGCTCACGTCGCTGGCGCCCTCGGAAAGCCAGTATGGATCTTGCTGGCGCAAGGCAATGACTGGCGCTGGCTGCACGGCCGCGACGACAGCCCATGGTACCCGACGGCGCGGCTTTTCCGGCAGCAGCGCGGTCGAAACTGGGCGCCGGCCATCAGGGCGATGGTTCAGGCCTTGAAGAGCTTCATTCGCAGCTGATCCCGTCCCAGGCCAGGCCGCGGCAAAGATTTTCGTGGCTGGCGCCCTGGGCTTTCAGCCGCTCATAAAGGCAATAGGGCAAGCTCTCATCCGGCACCGCGCCCGCCTGTTTGCTCAGGTATTCGACGGCGGCCAACTCACCCTTCATGGGTTTTCCGATGTTTTTGGCGAGGCGTTGCAGAGTGTCGGCGGGGGTGTAGAGAACCGGCGACTTCCATTGCCGTAAAGTCGCGCCCTCCATGCTCAAACGCGTGCCGCGGGCATCGATCTGGCGTTTGTTGTCGCTGTTGCGCAGCTAAATGTTGGAAATCTCGGCGCAGCGCAAGCTAAGGCCGGCAAGATCTCCGTCCAGGGTGGTGTTAATGAGATTGGCATTGTCGAAGCGCGCGTCGCTGAGGCCCGCATCGCTCAATTCCAAACCGCTGACGTTGACGCCGCTCAAATCCTGATGCGAGAGGTTGGCGCTAATGCGCGCGAGGTAGGCGAGTGCTGCCCGCGATTGGGTCGTCGTTCCCGACAGGGCCTCGATGGCTTTGATGCGCGCCTCTTCCTGGCGCTCGTGCCACTCGTTGACCAGGAACAGCGCGCCGACGACGCCAAGGATCACGTTCATCAGGCCGGCATATGAATTCAGCGCATAAATGAACCGCTGCACGCCCCGTGCAGTATTGGCCAAGTATCCGCCGCTCCCGGGAACGGCGGGTGGTGGGGTTGTATGGTCGTCGGTCATTGCCAGTCTCCGAATGGGTCAAGGCGGGATGATATCACATGGGCCGGCGGTGCCATTCTCTTTGCGTGACGCCAGCGGCGGACTCTTCTACCATGACGATGCAGTTTCCCGCGGGGGCGGCCGGTGAGTGACGATATCCCGATTATTTTTGCTGAAGAGATAGTGCGCGCCGCCGGCAAAAGTCCGCCTGTGGCGGTGTTTCTGTCGGCGGCCTCGGGTCTGCAGATGCAGCAATACGCCACCGCAGGCTGGCGCGTCCTGGCCGCGCCGGGATTTAAGGCCGCGGCCAAGATCGACCTCGCGACAGTGCCGGCTCTCGATTGCACGGAAGACCAAGCCGCCGGCTGCACGCTGCTCTCGTGCGAGGTGAAGTTCATGGGCGGCGATACCGGTGCGCGCATCGGGCTTTGGCATCCCGAGATGGTGAAGTTCAATTGCGCCTTTGCCGATGTCGCCGACGCAAGCGCCCTTGCGTCCTCGCTGGCCGGTTTGGGGTATAGCGTTTTGGGGGCCCATTGGCGCGACGACAACAGCTTCGCCATCCGCAGTCTGGCCAGCCTTGATCTTATGAACGCTTTTCCCGCACCCGAGTGGGACCGGATGAACTTAATCGGCGTACGCGATCCGGCGCGCGTGGCCGTCTTGCGCTCGATCGGGCGGCTTTACGCCGGCGAGGAGAAACGCATCGGTGATTTGCGTGTGGCGAACGCGATCCGCAACGATCACATCGCGCGTCTGGAAGATGCGCTGGCAGCGCATCAGACATCGGACATTTTTAAATTGCCGCGGTCTTAAGTTTTTTCTTAAGCCCCGCCAACAGCAAGTCACCGACGTGCTGCCCGATCCCCTGTTCTTGCAGATGCGCGTATTTTGTAACGTCGCGCACAGCTTCGCTCATTTCGCGGCGCAGAACGTGATCCTGCAGAAGCCGCGTCACGACGGTGATGTAGTCCTCGGTCGATCGTGTGACGAGGACATCCAGCCCAATCTCGCGCAGCAGTGCGGCACTCTGACGACAGCGCGCCGTATGCCCTTCACGGACGACCGGCGGACAGCCCATGCTGAGGGGGTCCATCAGCGATACGGCGCCTGAATACGGAAAACTGTCGAGATAGAGGTCGGACAGTTTGAGCACGCCCAGGATCGGCGAGCGGTCGTGCTGCGCTTCCAGGACGTGCAAGCGGTCAACACCCACGCCGCGTTCGGCGAAGCGCTCCTGCACAAAGCGCAGGAAGCCCTCCTTGTGCGGATAGTGCGTCGTCCAGTTGGGATTGAATGGGTACATCAGCAGGTGCGCCGACGGGGTGCTCTCGAGGATTCGCGCCCAGGTGTTGATCAGGTCCGGCCCGATCTTGAAAAAGTTGGCGCCTGACACCAAAAGCAGCGCCGCATCTGGCACGCCCAACTGTTCGCGCGATATCGTGGCCGGTGCCACCGCTCCGCCTGAAAAAATGTAGTGATTGGAAGAGCCGGGCGTGAGGCCCAGTTCCTCGGTGTAGTCGTCGGCCGCGTCGTCTGGCTCATTGAGCTTGCCGTTGATGAACATGTCCACTGTCGGGAAGCCGGTCGTCAGGCTGCACGAATGCATCGCCACCTGTAGGCGCGCCAGCCGCTGCGCCATCAGCAGCGTCCAGGGAAAGCGGCAGGTGTTGGTGGCATTGGCGCCCATCATCAGCACGTCGAGGGATTCGCCGGCCACGATGTCCGCGGCCTGGGCGATGTCGCCAACCGGCAGCGCGATAAAGTCGTCTGCGATGTCCTCAAAGCCCGCGCTGACGGTTGTCGCGGCCTCATCCGGCACAAAAGCGATGATCTGAAAAATGTTGCGGTCGAGGCCGGCCAAGTGGCCGCGCACAGCCGCCGTCTCGCTGATGGTGCCGGGACACAAAATCCCCAGACGCACGGTGGTCTCGGCGATGTCGCGGGGCGTCGGCGCGACGTCGCGAGCCAACCCATTGGCGTCGATGTACATGCGGATCAGATCGGCGCGGCGCTGGGCCAGGGCGCGCAAGGGAACGTCTTCGGCATATATCGCCGTGACGGAATAGCCGTCCATGAATCCGTTCAGGACTTCGGTACGGAAATCCGCCTCGTCGATCACGGTAACGGCTTTGTGGACTTCTTGCACGGTCGCCTCGACGTGGGCAAGCGCTCGTCGGCGCGCGCCGTCGCGGGTAAAAAACGGCGGCACGGCCAGCATTACTTTGACGACCGTCGACAGCAGCGGCGTCGGCACATCAACAATATCAAAAGAGCGTTCGATGCCGTGCGGAAAGGAAAACAGGCTGAGGGCCAAGTAGGCCGCCACTTTGCGCGCGACATCGTGCTCGACGCTGAGGATGCGGTGGCACCGCTCGGCGACGGCCTGATCAGCCTTGGTCATGGCCAAATGGCGCACGCCGGAATTGATCATGGTCATCAGCGCGTCGCCGGCCGGATTGCGGCAGAGGGCGGCCACACGGTCGACGCGGCCTTCAAGGCATACTTCGGCCAGATTGAGGCGGAGTTCGCGCAGGCGTCGTTCGGAATCAGAGTCCATATCTACATGCTATCGGATTTACGCGCGTTCACGATAGGGGGGGCCAAGATACGGCGCAAGCAGATCGAGCGTTTCCGCGACGGCATTGGCATGGCGCGCCATGGAGGTGCGCCCCGCCTCGCTCATGCGCGTGCGCGTCCGGCTGTCGGTCAGCAGCCAGTCGACCGCCGCCGCCAAGGCGGCAGCGTTGCGGACCTCGACTGCGGCGCGCCTGGCAATGAAGTCGGCGGCAATTTCGCGAAAATTACTCATGTCGGCCCCCAGCATCAGGGCGCAGCCCAGCTGTGCGGCCTCAGCGGGGTTTTGTCCGCCGCCCACGGCCAGGGACTTGCCCATGAAAACGAGGTCGCATAGCCGGTAGAACAGGCCGAGCTCGCCCATGGTGTCAGCTATATATATGTCGGTGATAGGCGTTATCCGTTCGCCCTGGCTACGGCGGGCGACTTGCAGGCCCGCGGCGCCTAAAGTCGTCGCCATCTCGGCGGCCTTCTGCGGATGCCGCGGCACAATCACGGTCAATAGGCCGGGGTGTTTCGCTTTGACGACGCTGTGCACCTCGCCGGCAATGATGTCTTCGCCGGGATGGATGCTCGCCGCCAGCCAGCGGGGTCTCTTGCCGATCTCGGTGATAAGCGCATCAAGCGCCATCTGATCGAACGGTAGGGGTGGTGCAGCGAGTTTCAGGTTGCCTGCGCCCACCGCTTGGCGCGCGCCGAGAGCCGCGAAGCGCAACTTGTCGGCGTCGGATTGGGCGATCACCAGGGCAAACGTGCCCAACACCGCGCGCGCAAAGGCCGGCCAGCGATGCCAGCCCTTAAAGGCACTGTCTGACAGACGGCCGTTGAGCAGAATTGCCGAGATCCCGCGGGCGCCAATCTGGCTCAGGGTATTCGGCCACAGCTCTGACTCCGTCCACAGCACGAGGTCGGGCTTCCAATGATCGAGAAAGCGACTGACCCAGGGCAGGTAGTCCAAGACCACGTATTGATGGATCGCCCCGGGGGGCAGACGGCCGGCCAGCAGGTGGGCCGAAGTCATCGTGCCGGTCGTCACCAATACCTGCCAGCCGTGCGCCGCGAGCGCTTCGATCAGCGGCACAATGGACAAGGATTCACCGACACTGGCGGCGTGAAACCAGACAAGTCGGCCCACTGGGCGCGATGTGCGGGCAAACCCGGTTCGCTCAGCGACGCGCAGCGGATCTTCCTTGCCCCGGCGCACCCGGTAGGCGAGCCAGCGCGGCAGGAAGACGCCGGCGATATTGGTCAAGTTGCGGTAGGCGCCGTACAGCATGATGCTCACGCACGGCGCGGGCGGGCGAGCCGCCAGGGGGTGCTACTTTTTATCGAAGGCCAGGAGCATATCGACAATGGCGAGCGCCTTAGGAGCATCGGTGCCACCGGCCGTGGTCTGCGTGGTAATCCAAGCCTTCACCTTGGCGGGATCGATTGGATGATCGCGCAGCAGCACACAAAGAATGGCCTGGGTGGCAAAGAGGTTGGCGGCCAGGTCGTTGATCGCGCCAAAGAGGACCTCGGACTGGGACGCCGTCGTCTTGCTCATGCGCTCGATATCGTCGGAGACTTTGCCAAGCAGGCCCTGAACTTGGCTCATCATGAAATCTGACATCTACGATTCCTTCCCACAAAAGTTGCGCCCCTGCGGGCGGCCTTTGGTCTATGCGTTGCTGCCACGCTTAACGGACGACTGGTAAACAACACTTTAATCAGAAACACGATTCCCCGATAGGGGCAGGCCCTAGCGGCACCATTCTGCCCAAACCGAGCGCATGGCAGCGGTGAAATCCGCCGCGAAAGCCGCGCCGTCACAAACCCGGGAAGCGGCAAGCTGATGGCGCAATGTGCGCCGGTATGCCGCGAGGCGCGGTAGGTCTGCCGCAAGGGCGACGGCCAAAGCCTCATAGCCGGCCTGGTCCGAGGCCGCTAATTCACCCAGACCTGCGTTGCCAAGGTAGGCGGCAGCATGACGCCCGGCGAAGGTTGCACCCGCAAAGCTCACCACCGGACAACCCATCCACAGCGCCTCACAGGTGGATAGGCCGCCTCCATAGGGGAATGTATCCAAAGCAATATCGACGGCATTGTAAGCGCGCAGAAAAGCCGCTCTGGTTGCGCCGCCCGAAATTTCCAGACGATCGGCGGCAATGCCCTGAGCCGAAAAAGCCGTCCGCAACCGCGTCTGGACCCCGGCGTCGTCCAGGCCCTTGAACTTGATGACCAGCCGGCTTTTGGGCACGCGGGCCAGAATTATAGCGGTGCTTTGAATGACGGCAGCATTGATCTTGGCCGGATTGTTCAACAGGCCGAATGTGACAAAGCCGTTTTGCGCGGCGGGCGATGGTCCTGCGTCGGGTGCTTCGGCCGGCGGGTCGAAGCAGGCATATCCGTGAGGCAGCCGCAAAATCTTCTCGACGTAAACCTGTTCGGCATCGGTCGGCGCCTGAATCGGATCGGCCAGCACATAATCCATGGCGGGCAATCCGGTGGTGCCGACATACCCCAGCCAGCTGATTTGAACCGGCGCCGCCTTGCGGGCGAAGACGCGCAGGCGGTGGCCGGCCGTGTGTCCGGAAAGGTCAAACAGGATGTCGACATTCCAGCGGCGGATCTCGGCGGCGAGTTCCTCGTCGCCCAAGCCGTCGACATGATGCCACTCTGTCACGGCGCGGATGCGGGCGCTGATGGGGTCTTCGCGGCAAATAGGGCGCGTGCTGAAGACAATTGGACGGATGGCCTTCTGGTCGAGGGCTTCAAACAAGCGGACGCTCAGAAGTCCGACGGGATGGATGCCAAGGTCGGGAGAAACAAAACCGATGGTCAGCGGCCTGTCGGCGGTCCGTGCGTTGCTAAATCCAGTCTGCGGCTTGATGTGTGCAGTGTGCATCTCATGCCAGCGGCGATGAGCTTGCGCCAAAGCAGCGTTACTGATTCCCGGAACATATTGCTGGGCGGAGAGCCAATTGCTGGCGGCCGCCATATACCCTGGATCATGATCCATCGCCGCGGCAAAGGCGGTTGCGGCCTCCTCGGATCGGCCCTGGTCGCTGAGAATCACGCCAAGGCTGTTGAACGTCTTCGCGTGGTCCGGACGCAGCGCTATGGCCGCGCGGATCTCCGCTTCAGCGGCACCAAGGCGGCCAAGATCGCGGTAGGCATTGGCCAGATTGTAGCGGGCTTCGGCATAGTCAGGCTTTTGCGCCACGGCGCTTTCGAAGGCGGCCGTCGCGCCGGCGAGGTCTTCCTGGTCTCGCAGCACGCTACCAAGATTGCAGTAGGCCTCAGGGTAGACCGCCTGCCGCTGCAAAGCTGCACCATAAGAGGCGGCAGCGTCGTCACCGCGGCTTTGCGTGGCGAGCAGATTCCCAAGATTGAAATGGAACGCCGCCGTCTCCGGTGATTGCGCGATAGCCCGGCGTAGCGACGCCTCGGCCTCGGGAAAACGTCCTAAGCTTTGCAGCACGGTACCTAAGTTGCCGTGTGCCTCTGGAAAGTTTGGCTGTGCCTCTACGGCCTGCTGCAATATTGCGACGGCCGTCTCGTTCTGACCCGACTGGAAGGCGGCAATGCCCAGCATGTGCAGGGCTTCGGCGTGACGCGGGTTTTGCGCCAGAGCCTGCTGATAAAATCCCGCCGCGCCGGCAAGATCACCAGCCTGATGACGCGCAAGACCTTGCCCGTATGCGGCGTCGCCTGTGTTCATCGCGGTTCGGTCGCCGGGGGCTCGGCGATGGTGAGCGTCGTGGCCCGGGACTTGATGTGGTGAACTGCGACTTGCTGAAAGCGGTCGTAGAAGTCGGCGAGGGCCGCAATGCCGGCGGGATCGGGGGCGGATGTTCCGGGCGCGGGGTCGGTACCCCGTGCAAACACGCCACCATACAGATGCGAAATGACGTCGAACATCAGGTCGAACTGACGTGCCTCAGCTGTCTCGTCGCGCTTGGTCGTTTTGCGGCACAACTCGATCACGTAGGCGACGAGGGAATGGAAAAAAAGATAGATCGAGTCATCCCAGCGCGTGTCGTGCGTGACATGCAGCGCCACCGGTGAATTAAGCGACTTGAGCGGCCGGCCTTGCAGCAGCGCGGCAAGCGGCATCCAATAATCCCAGAAGGGCATGCCCATACAGAAGGGGCTATCGGCGAAGTCATCAAGCAACTCGCCCGACATGAAGAAATAATCGTAACCGACGGAATAGGTTTCAGCGCCCGTCGGCAGGAAAGCCGTGAATGATGTCGAGGCGTCAACGTCGACACGGGGCCCGAGGATCAACGAACCCTTGGCTTCGCGCCGCAGGGTTGCGCTGAGTTCCGGCACATTCCTGAAATAGATATCGGCGTTGACGATGCCGACAGTGCATTGCGCCAGCGGCACCTCATAGGCAGCGCAGGCGCTGCGCAAGGCTTTGAGCAGGTCATGCACATAGGGCACCGGTTTTTTGGCAAAGCGCTCGGCGGTAGCCGGCACGGTAACGACGATGAGCTCGGGATAGATGGCGCGCAGACGGCCGGCTTCCGATGGGCCATTGACCGAAATGACCTGACATCCGGCCGCACGCCATGACTCGATGGTTGCGCGGTGCAACTCAATGTCACGGTCGGGCACGATACTGGTAGCGATGATGAGCGGCGCGGGCGTGGGCATGGGTCAGTTTACCATCAAACGCCCGAAGAAGCGTCGTCCGTCCCGTGTTCGGCATGCTGCCCGGCGGTGAGCACAACCGGTTCAAACACGGCTCGATTCATCGGCGGCAATTTGGCTTCACGGCGAAGCTGATCCGCCAGCCTGAAATAGTCGTTCATTGGCGCGAGGCCGCAGAAGTGGCACACCACTCCCGACCAGAGCTGAGGCTTGCTACCAAATGCCTGCTTCACCAGCCTGAGATCGCCGGTGTCGATGTCCATCGCGGCTTCGACTAGGTTGGGTGTCGTGACCTGCAGGCGCTGGGTCAACGGCGGCTCGAAAGGCGCGATTCCCAGGCTCGCCAGGGCGGCGGCAAAAAAAGGCTCGTCCGCATATTCACCGGCGTGTTTGTAGCGGTAGCTGATCGCCTCACGATGGGGGCCATTGTAGAACGCTATCACCTTGTCGAAGACCGCGCGCGAGGCCTCGCTGCGTTCGAAATACATCACGCCCGCGTTGAAGACCGTCAAAAATGGCAGGTCCAGCAACGCGCACAATGCTGCAGCATCCTTTTCGCCCAGGGAACAGGCAAAGGCAGGGCCGGTGCATTGTTTGTGGCCTTCGACCGCAAAGGGATGCCCGCGGTACTTGCGCCAGAAAAACTCAATGCGCGGACTGAACAGCAGGCAATCGGCATCCACGTAGAGGGTCCGTTCATAGGGGCTGAGTGCGAACAGCCGCGCCTTGTTCATGGCCCCGCGCAAAGCTAGATCGTCGGGAACCGTCACCACACTGGCAAACAGGTCGGCATAGGCAGGTTTGAAATTGACGGCGGCGTTGATAAGCACCGTGACAGGGCGCGTGTCATGGCGTCGCAAGGACAATGCGAGGTTGGCGGCAATATCTAGGTAGCGCTCATCGTCAAAGGCCAGGACGACATATCCTTCGCTTTGATCTGACCCCACGGAAACTATCCCCACGCGTAAAAGTTGTTATCGGCCGGTGTGGTGGCCTGGGCCGCGCTGGCCCGAAAATCATTCTAAGTATTTGTATTAAAATACTATTTATTTCCGCAGAGACAGCATTTGACAGTCCCAAATGGAAGATTTATACCTGTCGGGCTCAGCATAACCCCCAGAAGGTGGTTTCTGCACCGAGCAGAAGTGTGCTGAGACGACAGAAATGTCGCAACGTGTGTCCTAGAAAAGGAGCTTTACTATGAGTGATATTACTCTTTCGAGTGCAACGCGCAGCAACCTGCTGTCGCTGCAAAGCACGTCCAATCTCATTGGTCGTACGCAAGGACGCCTTGCCACCGGCCTCAAGGTCAACAGCGCCATCGACGACGCGCTGGCCTTCTTTAAAGCCCGCAACCTCAATAGCCGCGCCTCCGACTTGGCCTCCATTAAGGACGTCATCAACGGTGGTATCAGCGTGTTGACCGCCGCGGTGCAGGGTCTCGAGTCAATCGAGTCGGTTCTGAAGCAGATGAAAGCGTTGGCCCAGTCGGCCATTTCTGTTCCGGAAAGCGCCACGCGCGCCAAGCTGGCCAGCCAGTTCAACGAACTGCGCAGCCAGGTCGACAACCTCGCGGAAGACTCAAGCTTCAACGGCGTCAACTTGCTGAAGAGTTCAACCGGTGCCTTCCGAGCCGGTGCCGACCAATTGACTGTGAAGTTCAACGAACGCACAGACCAAGTGGCCGTCAACCAGCTGATCATCAGTGGCCTGAAGTCTGCCGACTTCAGCACGATCGTCGCCACCTCGGCCGTTGCCACCGGCGCCAGCGCAGCTCGCTGGGGCCAGACCGGCTCTGCCGCTGTCACGGCGATCAACTCCGCCATCCGGGCCATCGACTCCGCCATGGTGACGGTGCGCCAGTCTGCGCAGGCCTTCGGTACCAACTCGGCCTTGCTCTCGATCCGTTCCGACTTCACCACCAACCTGATCAACACCCTCAAAGCGGGTGCGTCGGACCTGGTGAACGCGGACTTGAACGAAGAATCGGCCAACCTGCTGTCTCTCCAGACTCGTCAGCAGTTGGGCACGATCTCGCTCTCGATCGCGCAGCGTTCTGAGCAGTCGATCCTGCGACTGTTCTAAAACTCGTAGCTCTAGGACGGACCACGTTGAGCGGGTGGCGGGCCATAAGGCTCGCCACCCTGCCCACCCAAATCCTTACCTGGGTACGTATCGAGGCGCTGTTTTTCCGCGAGCGCGGCTGGTCACCTTTGATTTACTTCCACCGCGTAGGCTGAGGGAGACACGTCCTCTTAGGGATGGAGACCCGACATGGCTGACGGCATTACGCTGTCGTCCTCGACGCGTCAGAATCTGCTCTCGCTGCAGAATACGACGAGTCTGATTGGACGAACTCAATAACGCCTGGCGACTGGCCTCAAGGTCAATAACGCCATTGATGATGCGCTCGCCTTTTTCAAGGCGCGCAATCTGAATAGTCGTGCCAGCGACCTTTCCACAATCAAGAACGCAATCGCTAACGGCATCAGCACCATCAAGGCCGCCGTTCTCGGATTGGAAACGATCGAGAGCGTGCTCAAGCAGATGAAGGCGTTGACGCAGTCGGCCATTTCATCTCCCGAAAGTGCGACGCGCGCCAAGCTTGCCAGCCAGTTCAACGAGCTGCGCAGTCAGGTCGATAACCTAGCGGAAGACGCGCACTACAACGGCTACAATTTGCTCAAGAATACGACGGGCGCTTTCGTCGGCGGCGCCGATCATCTGACCGTGAAATTCAACGAGCGCGTCGACAATAACACCGTCAACGAGCTCGTGGTCAGCGGACTCAAGATAGCCGATTTTAAGACCATACTTGGGGCATCTGCCGTCGCGACAGGCAGCGGCGCGAAAGTCTGGGGCCAGACCGGCACAGCCGCGATCCTCGCGATTACCTCTGCCGTCCGGGCCATCGACTCGGCCTTGGTGACCGTACGCCAGGCGGCGCAGAACTTCGGCACCAACTCGGCGCAGCTGCAGATCCGAATCGACTTCACGACGAACCTCATCAATACGCTGCGCGGTGGTGCTGCCGCCCTGGTGAACGCAGACCTGAACGAAGAATCCGCCAATCTCCTCTCCCTGCAGACTCGCCAGGAACTGGGTACGACGTCCTTGTCCATTGCCCAGAAGTCCGAGCAGTCGATTTTGAGACTTTTCTAAGCGCTATATGGTCTTAAAGCACGCGCCGGCCACTCCGGCGCATCCCCAACCCCAGGCCGGCCGCGGCCTGGGGTTTGCTTTTATCCGCTCCCGGCCATCCGTCCGCCGGCGCGAGTAAATTCCTCCATTAACCATTTCTTTGCCAATGCTTCGTAAAACCAACGCGGTGAACGCCGCTGTTCACACGCATTTGGCGTCTTTACCGGCGCAAAGCGACAAGTCTCGGTTCGGCGGACTGTTCGTGTTGTAGCTACTCCTAGAAAGGGGTTTGGAAAAATGGCTCAAGAAATCACGCTATCTACGGCGACGCGCTCAAATCTGCTGTCGCTTCAGAATACGACTAACCTTATCGGCAAGACCCAAGAACGTCTTGCCACCGGCTTGAAGGTCAACAGCGCCATCGACGACGCCTTGGCTTTCTTCCGCGCTCGTAACCTCAATAGCCGCGCTTCCGACCTGCAGTCGATTAAAGACCAGATCAACGGTGGTATCAGCGTCATCACCGCCGCGACACAGGGTCTTGAGTCGATCGAGTCAGTGCTGAAGCAGATGAAAGCGTTGGCACAGTCCGCGGTCTCCGCCCCGGAAAGCTCGACGCGCGCGAAACTCGCCAGCCAGTTCAATGAACTGCGCAGCCAGGTGGACAACCTCGCCGAAGACTCAAGTTTCAACGGCGTCAACCTGCTCAAGAACGGCATCGGCGCCTTCCAGGCCGGTGCAGACTCGCTGACGGTGAAGTTCAACGAGCGCACCGAAAACGCTGCCATCAACCAATTGGTGGTTAGCGGCCTCAAGGTCTCCGATTTCTCGACGATCATGGCCCGTTCGGCCGTTGCCACTGGTACGCCCGGCACCAACCCCGCGATATGGGGCCAGACCGGCGCTCAGGGTGTCAAGGCGATCACCAGCTCGATCCGCGCCATCGACTCGGCCCTGGTCACGGTGCGTCAGTCGGCTCAGGAGTTCGGTACCAACGCAGCCATGCTCTCGATCCGCGCCGAGTTCGCGACCAACATCATCAACACGTTGAAGGGCGGCGCCGCCGACCTCATCAACGCCGACATGAACGAAGAGTCGGCCAATCTTCTGTCGCTGCAGACGCGCCAGCAGTTGGGCACGATCTCGCTCTCGATCGCGCAGCGTTCGGAGCAGTCGATCCTGCGTCTCTTCTAAAT
>CANJPG010000042.1 GCA_947476065.1 Fidelibacterota bacterium | reverse complement strand
AGGCGCCGTCGTTCAAAGCATACTCGATCATGCTGCGGGCAATTTCGCGCTCGCCCATGATCGTGACCGTGGCACCGCATTTCGTCAGGTGATCGACTTCGGCGTCGAAATGCGCGCGGGCGATAATGTCCAATTTGGCATTGGCCTTGCGCGCCTTTTGCACGATCTGACCGGCCTCGAAGGCATTGGGAATGGCGACCACCAGCCAGCGCGCGGCGGCCAGATTGGCGGCGGCGATAACCTCGAACTTGGCGCCGTTGCCTTCGGTGGTCTCGAAACCGGCCGCGCGGGCGGCTGAGGCATATTTCTCGTTGTCCTCCACCACCAGCACCGCCCGGCCGTGTTTTCTGAAGTCCGCCGCGACAAGGCTGCCGACGCGGCCGAAGCCCACAACCACGGCGTGGTCGGCGAGGGCGGTCACGGGTAGCATCGGCGACGGCACAGGGTCGATAGGCGCCGCTGCCGGCATGGCCTTTTTGGCGTCCGTCCGGGAATTAAAGCGGTCGAGGGCGGTAAAGAAGAAAGGATTGACGCAAATCGAAAGCAGCGCGCCGGTGATGATCAGGTCGCGCCCTTCGGGCGGCAGCAGGCCAAGTTCGACGCCGAGGGCCGCTAGGATAAATGAAAACTCGCCGATCTGCGCAAGGCTGGCGGAAATCGTCAGCGCCATCGAGCGGGTGTGACCAAAGGCGCGCACGATCAGAAAGGCGGCAAGCGACTTTCCGAACAGGATAATGAAAATCGTCGCCAAGACATGCAGCGGCGCGCGGACAAGGATGCTGGGATCGAACAGCATCCCGACTGAGACAAAGAACAGCACCGCAAAGGCGTCGCGCAGCGGCAAGGTCTCCTCGGCGGCCCGCTGGCTAAGCTCTGATCCGCCCATCATCATGCCGGCAAAGAAGGCTCCCAAGGCGAAGGACACGCCGAACAGCTGCGCCGCACCGTAGGCTACGCCTAAGGGAATCGCGAGCACGGCCAGGCGGAAAAGTTCGCGCGACCCGAGGTGGGCGACGTGATGCAGGATGAAGGGAATAAGGCGCCGCCCGACGATCAGCATCAGGGCGATGAAGAGCGCGACTTTTCCCAGCGTTACGGCGAGTGCAGTGAGGATATCTCCGATCGGCAGAGGGGCATCGCCGGCTGCTGCTGCTCCACTGCCTTTGAGAATACCGGCCAAGGCCGGCAGCAGTACCAACGCCAGCACCATGGCGAGGTCTTCGACAATCAGCCAGCCGACGGCGATGCGCCCGCGGTGGGTTTCGACCAGGCGGCGCTCCTGCAGCGCGCGGATCAGCACGACGGTGCTGGCGACCGATAACGCCAAGCCAAATACAAAACCCGCACCGAAATCCCATCCCAGCATCCATGCGAGGCCCAGGCCCAGCAGCGTGGCGACGGTGATTTGCACCAGGGCGCCGGGAATAGCGATGGCTTTGACCGACAGAAGGTCCTTGAGCGAGAAGTGCATGCCGACGCCGAACATCAGCAGAATGACGCCGATTTCGGCAAGTTCCGGCGCCAAGGCCTGATCGGCCACGAAGCCGGGCGTGAAGGGGCCCACCAGGACGCCGGCCAGCAGATAGCCGACCAAAGGCGAAAGGCGCAGATAATTTGCGGCTGTTCCCAAAACGAAGGCCAGGCCGAGGCCCATGACAATCGTCGCGATCAGCGGCGTCTGATGGAGGGCGTTTTCCATGGATGCACCGCCTCTTGGAATGTTGATGGGATCGCCTCACCACATGTGAGGTCGTAGCATGCCGATTTCAATCAATTATGCGAAGATCAGCGCTTCAGGAGTTGGGAAAACAGTCTCGTGAGCCGGCTGGTGGAATGCACTGTGACGACCGACAGTGCGTCAAGCTGCAGACCTGCGCGCGTAACGCGGTCTTCGTCCACTTCACGGGCGATCAGTTCGGCGCCGCCGATGGGTAAGTGATCGCCGACGTCGGGTTTGCCGTCGAAGCGGGTGGAAAAAAGCTCCGCGATGCTGAAATCAACGAGGTCGGCGTCGATGGGCAGCCCATAGAAAGTGACCAACTCCTTCAGCTTGATTTCGCCCGGGAAGGCGAATTCGCCGAAGAACGGCTCGTCGGACACCAATAGCTCGGCGTGTGCGGCGAAGAGCTGGTCAAGGCGCGGCACGCGCTCCGGCGGCGCCAGGAAATATCCGTAGTCCCCGGTCTTAAGCGGTCCGGCCTGGGCCGGAGTCAGGATGTTCTGGTTGCGGATCACGAAGGCCGCCCGCGCCCAGACCGGCACGGCGCCGCCGTTCATGACCGCGCTGTCGGCGAGCACGGGGTAGCCCACCATCTCCAAAGCCAGCTGGCCGGGCAGATCCATTTCGAAGCGCTGCACAGGCGCATTGGTGCGGGGCAGGGCAAGTTTCAAAAGCTGGGCGGCCGGCGTGAGCGTCCACCCCTGGATCAGCAGCGACACGAGAACGACGACAAAGGCGACGTTAAAATAAAGCTCGGCATGAGCCACGCCTGAGAGTGTCGGAATGGCGGCCAGAAAAATGCTGACCGCGCCGCGCAGACCCACCCAAGACACGAAGGTCTTCTCGCGCCAGGAGAACCCGAAGGGCGAGAGGCACAGCCACACGGCGACAGGACGTGCGACCAGCAGCAAAAAGCCCGCGATCAGCGCCGCCGGGATCGCGTAGTTGATCAACTTGCTGGGCGTCACCAGAAGGCCCAGGACCAGGAACATTATAATCTGCGCGAGCCAGGTGGCCGCGTCGTTGACGGTAACGATGCTGGCCTGCGCGCGCAAAGGCCGGTTGCCGAGGATCATGCCGGCGAGATAGACGGCCAGAAACCCGCTGCCATCGAGCACCGACGTTGCGGCGTAAAGGGTAACGGCAATGGCGATCGCCAGAAGCGGGTGCAGTCCCCCCGGCAGATTGACACGGTTGAGCAGCCACGAGGCGCCCAGCCCGCCGGCCACGCCGGTCACGGTACCGATGATCGTATGCACGGCCAGCGTGCCGAGCAACGACAGGACATTGATATGCCATGTGCCGCCCGCGGTCATGGCCATGACCATCTCGACCAGCACCATGGTCAGGAACACGGCCACGGGGTCGTTGGTGGCTGATTCCATCTCGAGCGTGGCACCGATGCGCTGCTTCAATTGCAGCCCGCCCGTGTGGATCAGGAAGAACACGGCGGCGGCATCGGTCGAGGCGACAATGGCGCCCAGCAGAAAGCCGTAGATCAGCGGAATGTCGAAAATATACGTCGCTGCCCAGCCGACAAGCCCCGCCGTCACCATGACCCGCACGGTCGCCAGCAACGTGGCCGGACCGATGGCGCCCCGTAGCGCCTTGACGTGGGTGCGCAATCCGCCGTCGAACAGGATCACGGCCAGCGCCAGCGAGCCGATCATGTAGGTCAGGCGGTAGTCGTTGAAGATGATTCCGCCGGGCCCGTCTTCCCCGGCCAGCATGCCCAGGCCGACAAAGACCAGCAACAATGGCGCGCCAAAGCGGGTAGCGATCAGGCTTGAGAGTATGCCCAGTGCCACCAAAAGCGCACCGAAGAGCAGCAGACCATTGATGAGGCTGATGCTTTCCATGAGGGCTAGGGGAACCTATTGGCGTGTTCAGAACACTGCGAAAGTGGTGGCGGACTCCTTACATAAAGCACGCACGGGACCAAAGGCACGCTGAAATTCCATCCCCGCGATTTTATTCGCGGGGATGTTACTTACGTGCAAATACCAATCGGGCAAGTAACCGATTGAAATAGGCTTAGCGGCCTTGCCACTGTTTGAAAGCGGCATCCATGTCCTTCAGAAGCCCGCCCAGCAGCTTGTCCTTTTGGGCTTTGGCCCAATATTTCGTCAGCTTCTTGCGGTTCCCCAAGGGCTTCTCCACGCCCAAGAGCGATAGAGTGCCCTGGACCCAGAACAACGTGGGCACCGCAAAGCAGTCCGCGATGGTGATTTTCGCGCCGGCGGCGTAGGGCTTTGCGGAGATCATCTTCTCGGCAATATCCAGCGCGGTATTGAGTTCGGCCATTTTGGCATCGACCACGGCCTGATCGCGTTTGCTAGGGTCGACCTGACGGAAGAGCGGGAAGACCGGCCCCTGGACGTATTCCTGAAACAAGGCCCCGATTAGGCGGGCTTGTCCAGCCGCCTTGGCCACCGCGGGCACAAGGCGCTTCTTTTTGTACTTGGCCTCCAAGTACTCGATGATGACTGCGGACTCAAAGAGCGTGACGCCCCCGTCCTTGATCACCGGCATTTTTCCGAGCGGGTTCATCTTGAGAAAGGTCGGGCTCTTCATGCCGTCCTTCGGCATCAGGATTTTGTGCTTGATGCCCTTTATACGCGCCGCCAATACAACACGTGCGGTGAACGGCGACAGCATCGATCCATAAATATCCACTTTTATTCCCCCTAATGTGACGCGGCCTTATGCCAGCGCCGTTTTGAAAAGTTCGAGCGTGCGGCTGTGCGCGAGATTGCAGGCCTCGGCATTGTAGTGGACGGCGTCGATAGACCGGCAGAAGCCGTGTACGGTCCCAGGATATACATGCACTGTGATGTTCGGATTGCTCTTCGTGCCGGCTTTGATCTGTTCCTGGGCCGCCGCCGGGATGTAGTCGTCGTTGCCGGCGAGATGGACGAGTGTCGGCTTTTTGATCTGGGACACTTCATCCAGCTTGGTGTTGATGCCGCCGCCGTAATAGCTTGAGGCCGCATCACTGTCGGTACGCGCCGCGGCCAGGAAGGTCAGCAGGCCGCCGAGGCAGAAGCCCATATGTCCGACCTTGCCGGTGCAGCCCGGCGTGCTGCGCAAGGCGGTGATGGTGGCCTGTATGTCGTCGACGCCGGTGTCGGGGTTGAATTTGCCGTATAGCTCAAACCCCTGTTTCATCTCGGACTCTATTGTTGGGTCAAGCTGCACACCCGGCTGCAGGCGCCAGAACAGGTCGAGAGCCAAGGCCATATAGCCCTGGCTGGCATACCAGTCGGTTACGCTGCGCACCCAACGGTTTATTCCAAAAATCTCCTGGATTATGACAACCCCGGGGCCCTTGCCGCCGACCGGTGTCGCCAGATAGCCGCCGAAGGTTCCGTCTTTTCCCGGAATGGTGATCTCTTTGCCTGCCATGTGCGTTTCCTTGGTGTGGTCTGTCTTTGCGCTGATTGAGGGGCGAAAATTCCCTGAGCGAGGCTACCCGGTTGCGGCGTTTCCACAAACCGGAAATTCGGGAATAGGAGCCTATGACCGCATGCCCATTTGCCTATATAAAAGGGCGCTCAGACTGGTTTAAGGACCTCCCGCTCAAGGATCGCCATGCCTTCGCCGCGTAAGCCCAAATCGGCCGCCAAAAAATCGGTTTCCATCGCTTCAGGCTCAAATCGCCTGATTGTCGGGATCAGCGGTGCGTCGGGAATCGTTTATGGCTTGAGACTTCTCGAGGTGCTGAAGGGCATCGGCATCGAAACACATCTGGTGATGTCAAAGTCGGCTGAGGTCACTTTAGCCTACGAGACCACCGTGAAAGTGGCCGCTGTTAAGGCGCTGGCCCATACGACCTATTCCAATACCGATATCGCAGCGGCGATATCATCGGGTTCTTTCAAGACGCGGGGCATGATCATCGCGCCGTGTTCTATTCGCAGCGTGTCCGAGATCGCCACGGGCGTGACGTCGTCGCTGATGTCGCGCGCGGCCGATGTCGTCCTGAAGGAACGCCGCCGCCTCGTGCTGGTGGTGCGCGAAAGCCCGCTGCATACGGGGCACTTGAGGACGTTGACCCAGGCCTCAGAGATAGGCGCCATCATTGCGCCGCCGATGCCGGCCTTCTACGCTCAGCCCGAAACCCTGGCCGATCTGGTGGATCACACCGTTGGGCGCGTGCTGGACCTGTTTGATGTCGACGCCGGGCTGGTGCGCCGCTGGCGCTCAGACGATCAATGAACGCTGCCGCGCAAGTGATTGCCAAGGGCAACCCGCTGTGGGATTTCGTCACTTGGGCCTATGCCGAGCCCGGTGTCGATAAAGCGTGCCTGGCGCTCCAGAACCGCATGGGTATCGACGTCAATATGCTGCTGTTCTGCACGTGGCTGGCGTATCGGGGCACCGGCACGTCGCACCTCGCGCGCTACCTCGGGGCGGCTTTGAAACTCTCTCGGGAGTGGCAGAGCAATCTGGTTGAGCCGCTGCGCAATTGCCGCGAGAACTTCAAGACCGTCATCGACACGTCGTCGCTGGTCGGCAGCGACCGCGGCGCGGCGTCGGCCTTGCGCGAACGCATCAAGCAGTGCGAGCTCGACATGGAGCAGCTGCAGACCCTGGCGTTTTACTCGCTGGTCACCGATGGCGCAGACGAGGGCATGGCCCGCTCCCCGGCCGAGCAGAAGGACGATGCCCTCAACAATCTCACGGTTTATTTTGCCGCGACGGGCGTCAGGCTCGACCCGCTCGGCCAAACCCATGTGATGCGTATCCTAACGGCCATCTTCGGCGCCTGATTTTTTTTGCAGTCCTCAGCGCGGCTGGAGAAAATCCAATATCCGCTGGGCCACTTTATCGGGCTCGCGCAAATAGGGCATGTGACGCGCCCCGGCGATGATGGCGATGTTGGTCTTGAGCGCCCGCGCCAGGCGGTCGCCATCCGCGACTGGCACGATGCGGTCATCGCCGCCCCAGATCACCAGTGAGGGGGCGGCAATTTTAGAAATATCCGTGGCCAGCGTTGCGCCGTCGGGTGAATCCCTGTGCGTCGCCATCATTGCGCGCAACGTATCGGTTGTATCCCTGACGTGGGCAAGGCGCATCCAGCGGCAATTGGGTTGATCGCGGCAGTACTGGGCGATAAGGCCGAAGGGTCCACCGCCGAAGGCATGCCAGGCGACTGCGCGGCCGATGCCTAATGGCAGTGCGATGATGTCTTCGCCGCGGCTGCGCGGCACGTAGATCGCCGCGTCCATAAAGACGATGCGCCGTACGCGCGCCGGATAGTCGAGCGCGAATTGGGCCGCAACAGCGCCGCCATACGAATGGCCGACCACATCCACCCGAGCGACGCCGAGATCATCCAGGATCGCGGCGAGGGCGGCCGCCTGATTTTTCAAGGAGTAGTAATTTCCGGGAACGGGAATATGCGCCGAGTGCCCGTAACCCAATAGGTCGGGCATGATCAAGGCGCGCTTGGCGCCAAGCTTGCTTGCCCAGGGCAGGAAGGTCACGTGGCCTGGCGCTGCAAATCCGTGCACGAGCAGAAGCGGCGCGCCGGTTGCGTCGGCAGCCACGTCGCCCACGGTCGCCACGTGCAGGCTGCGGCCATCGACAGTAACAAAGCGTCCCGGCGCACCGAAGTCCAGCGCCAGCGTTTCCTCGCCTGCAATCCTCACGTTGGCATCGGCCACCAAGCCGGCCAAAAGAATGACAAAAATGGCAATGCCGGCGGTAAGGAGTTTAAGGGCTGTGGGCATCGGTTCAGTTTGTGTAACGAGAGATATGCGGCAGGCATTCTAGTGCCGGCAAAGACGGGGCAGCAACTTCCGCGACTAGGGCAAGAATTGCCTAGTTTTGGCGACACCCTCTCGTACTGCCGGCAATTAACGCAGCATTAATGGCCTTTAACGACAGTAACCGCCGCGGCATGAATCTTGCTGAGACGGGGATGATTGTCGTTGTGGAGCGTGGCTCAGTGGTGTCTTCGATATCCTCATATAGCGTCGAGCAGATCGCTAGCCTTTCGGGCGCGGCGATTGCTGGCTTGAGCACAGGCGATATCGCTGGACTCGCGACCACCCAGATTCAGGCTTTCACGGTCGATCAGATCGGCGCCTTCAGCGGCACGCAGCTTTCGGTGCTGTCGCCCAAGCAGATGAAGAGCCTGACGCCGGAGCAGATCGCGGCCCTTGATGTTGGCCAGATCAGCTTTAGCGGCCTGCAGCTTTCCGTCCTTCTTGCCGCGCAGATCGAAGCCTTCGGCGTTGATGAAGTGGCATCGTTCTCCACCCAACAGATCAAAGGGCTTACGCCGGCAGAGTTCTCGGCCTTCACACCGGCCCAATTGGCGGTGCTGTCGCCCGCGCAGATCGCGGCGCTGACCACAAGCCAGGTCAAAGGCCTGACCGCCACGACGCTGGCCGCCCTGACGACCGTGCAGATGGCCGGCTTGTCCTCCACCCAATTGTCGGTCTTGTCGGCCTTGCAGCTCAGGGCATTGAGCGAAACGCAGATAGCATCCTTTTCGACCATCCAGATGAAAGGCCTGACGGCGACCCAGCTTGGCGCCCTTACCACGGCGGATATTGCGGCTCTGACGACCGAGCAGGTCTCGAGCCTGACAACGACCCAGATTCGCGGTCTGACGGCGGCTGAGATTGCAGCCCTGAACGCGACGCAGTTCGATGCCCTGACGACTGATCAGATCACGGCGCTCAGCCGCGGCCAGGTGCGCGGCGTTTCGGCGACGCGCCTTGCCGGCCTCAGCGACACGCAATTTGCCGCCTTGGGATCTGCACAGCTGGCTGAGTTGACCTCCACGCAGATCGGTGGACTCGCACCGGACCGCGTCGCGGCCCTCGATGAGGGCGAGCTTCGCGCTTTGAACACCACGGCGCTGGCCGCCCTCAGCGCATCGCAGATCGGAGCCCTCACGGCCACACAGATCGCCGCCCTCAATAACGGGCAGATCAAGGCCTTGGCGCCCATGCAGCTGGCGGTGCTGGCGGATACGCAACTGGGCGCGCTCGGCACAGCGCAAATCGCCGCGCTGACGCCGGGGCAGGTCAAAGGCCTTAACCCGGTCGCCCTGGCAGGTTTGTCGGCGACACAGTTCGGCGCGCTTACGGGCGCGCAGATCGGTGCGCTGACAGCCAGCCAGGTTGCGGCTCTGTCACCGGACCAGATCACGGCCCTCAGTAAAACACAGCTCGTCGGCTTCAGTGCGACTGGACTCGCCGCGTTGACCGCCACGCAGGTCAGCGTGCTCAGCGTCACCCAGCTCGGGGCGCTATCGGCAGCCCAGGTGCGCGGCCTTAGCGCCGACGGCTTCGGTGCGCTGACCGGCGCACAACTGGCCAGCCTGACGCCTATTCAGCTAGCGGGGTTGACCGGCACGCAGATTGCTGGGCTTTCGCCGGGCGATATGGCCAGCCTGACCGCCACGCAGATGAAGGCGCTCTCGGCGGCGGCTCTGGCGGCCTTCACCAGTTCGCAGATCGCAGCCCTGAACACATCACAGCTGAGTGCCATCAGCGCGCAACAGATCAAGAACTTGAACACGACGGCGCTGGGTGCGCTAACGGGCACACAATTCGCCGCCCTCGCAGCCACGCAAATCGGCGGACTGTCGGCAACCCAGGTCAAAAGTCTCACCACCGCGCAGGTCGCCGGGCTCTCGGCGGCGCAACTGGGTGGGCTTACCGCGGGGCAGCTGGCGGTGTTGACGCTCACCGAGATCGGCGCCCTTACTCCCGCGCAAATCGCGCTGCTCAATACATCGCAAGTGCTGGGCCTTTCGACTACCGGGATTGGCGCCCTTGATTCCGCGCAGATGGCGGCGCTTGCGCCGTCGCAGATTTCCGCACTCGCCATGACCCAGCTGCGCAGCCTGACGTCGACGGCTCTCGATAGCTTGAGTGCGAGTCAATTGGCTGCGCTGACGTCAAACCAGATCGGCGGTCTGGTGGTCAGCCAGATCGTCGGCCTGGACCCGGACCAGCTCGCGGCCTTCTCGACATCTCAATTGCGCGGCCTCTCGTCATCGGTCATCGGCGCTCTATCAACCTCGCAGATTGCAGCTCTCAAGGAAACACAGGTCGCAAGCCTCAGCGCGACGCAGATCGGCGGTCTCACCTCGACCGAGTTTGGCGCACTGGCGGCCACGCAGATCGACAGCCTGACGACCACTCAACTCGGTGCATTAACGGCCTTGACCATGACGGGGTTGAGCGAAACGCAGGTAGCGGCGCTTACCTCGACCCAAGTCGCCGGCCTATCATTGTTCGCCATTGCGGGACTCACATCTACTCAGTTCGGCGCTCTGGCGCCGACGCAGATCGCGGCATTGACGGTCAATCAAACACGCAGCCTGACAACGGCGGAAATCGCGGCGATGAATGCCGGCCAGTTGAGCGCGCTGACGTCGCAGCAGTTCGGGGTCATGTCGGCGGCGCAAATCCGCACGCTGACAACCAACCAAATCGCGCTACTCGATGACACCCAAGTTGGCAGAATGCCAACATCGGTGATGTCCAATCTGCTGTCGACTCAGATCTCCGCCATGACGGTCTCACAGGTCGATGCGCTGAGTGCCGCGCAGATTGCCGTGCTCAGCACCTCGGCGATCCCGGGCCTTACGGCAGGTCAACTCACGAGTTTGAATAGCACTCAGTTCGGGGCGCTGACGTCTTTTGAAATCGGTGCCTTGACGTCGACGCAGCTGAACGGACTCGCAGAAGCGCAAGTCTCCGGCCTGACGACGACTCAAATCAAGGGCCTGACGGCGGCAGGCCTCTCGGCGTTCAATGCGACGCAGTCGGCGGCCCTGAGCTCTACTCAAATTGCCGCGCTGACGGCCACCGCCATTGGTGGCCTGGACAGCAACGCCGCAGCCGGTTTGCGGCCCACCCAGCTCGCAGCGCTGACATCGACTCAGATCGCGGCCTTCTCGGCCAGCGGTATCGCCGGTCTGTCGTCGTCGGACATCGCCGCGCTGACGTCGACGCAGTTCAACGGCCTGACGGCCACGGCGTTCGGCGGCCTCTCCACGACGCAGCTTAGCGCCATCACGCCGACAACCCTCGCGGCGCTGACCACAACCCAGATCAAAGGCCTGACCTCGACGGAAGCCGGCGCTCTTTCGATCGATCAGCTCGGGGTGCTGGCGTCAACGCAGATCTCAGTCCTGACGCCGTTAGCGATCACCGGACTTTACGAAACCCAGGTCGCCCAGTTGAACACCACGCAGATCGCCGGTCTGACGGCCGCACAGATCGGCGCGCTGGCCAGTACGCAAGTTGGCGCCTTTACACCCGCCGAAATCGCGGCCTTCGCCAATACCCAGATTGGCGGCCTCAGTAGCACCGGTGTGTCTGCGTTGAGCGCCGATCAGATCGGCGCCTTATCGACCATCCAGATCGCCGCCGTGTCGGCCGCCGGCGTCGGCGGTCTGACCGCAGCCCAGGTCGGCGGTCTGAGCGTCACCCAGTTCACGGCGTTGACCGCGACGCAGATCGGCGCCTTGTCCAGCGCTGGCCTCGGCGGCCTAATCGGCGCCCACCTCGGTACTTTGACCTCGACCCAGATCGGCAAGCTGGCGGCCACGTCCATCGCTGGCTTGAGCAGCACGCAGGTCGCAGCCTTTTCGACCAGCCAGGTTGCCGCACTGACCCCGACGCAGATCGGGGCCCTCTCGGCGGACGGCATCAGCGGTCTGTCGGCCGACGAAATCGCGGTACTTGGAACGAAAGTCTCGGGCCTGTCGGCGACAGGCTTGACCGCCCTGGCCGGCACGCAACTCGCGGTCTTGAGCGCGACGCAGATCGCCGCCCTGACGACACCCGCCGTCGCCGCCTTGGCCGCAAGCCACATCGCCGCTCTCAATACCACTCAACTGAATGCGCTGACCGGTGCGCAAATCGCGGTGCTGTCCACCGGCGCTATGTCGGGCTTCACCGATACGCAGATGGCCGGCCTCTCACTCACACAGTTCAGCGCGCTCGGCCCGACGCAGGTTGAAGTGCTGAGCGCGACGGCCATCGCCGGCTTGACGAGCGCCGAGATCGCAGCGCTGTCCTCTGGCCAGCTGGGTGCTTTGACACGCGTCCAATTGCGCGCCCTGAATACGACGCAGCTGGCGGCCTTCGCGCCGGCGCAGATTGGCTCCTTGACGACAACGCAGATATCGAACCTGACGGTGGGCGAGATCGCGCAGCTGTCCGCGTTGCAGTTTGCGGCATTGACGCCGGCCCATATCGGCAGCCTGACGACGCAGCAGGTTCAGAACCTCACCACCACCGAAGTGACGGCGCTGACCTATAATCAGCTCTCGGGGCTGACCTCGACGCAGATTGGCGCACTGAGTTCCACCGAGATTGGCGTTCTGACCACCGCCCAGATCGACGCCCTCATGCCGGTGCAAATTGCCGGCTTTACCGGCACCCAAATCGCTGGGATGACCCCCATCCAGCTGGCCGCGTTACAGTCCGCTCTAGCCTAGCCCTACAGCTAGTTCGGAAGCCTGATTTGTAACGATATCTGGTGGTTTTCTGCCGCATAAAATTCATCGCCGAAAGCCTTGGTTTGGCGCCCGCTTTGTGATGAACTTCACGGGTAAGACGACAAAAAAAGAGGGGCGGCACTTACGTACCGCCCCAAGTTTCAGGGACGCACCCCGGTAAAATCGGCCCCAACCTCGGTTGGGGCCGATTGTGTCTCTAAAGCGCGGCGAGCATGCAGGCGACGAGCGGATGGCGTACGACATCCGTCTTCGACAACCGCACAACCGCGATGTCATTCAAAGATTCAAGTTTGGCGGCGATGTCGGAGAGCCCCGACATGCCGGGCAGAAGGTCAGTCTGATCCGGATCACCGGTAATGACCATCGTTGAATGCCAGCCCAGCCGGGTCAGCAGCATTTTAATCTGCACGTACGTGCAGTTCTGGGCTTCGTCGATGACCACAAAGGCGTTGTTGAGCGTGCGTCCGCGCATGTAGCCGATCGGCGCGATTTCGATGGTGCCGTCGGACATGTACTGGCGCAAACGCTTGCCGCCCAATCTGTCCGCCAGAGCATCGTACAACGGGCGCAGGTACGGCGACATCTTGTCTTCGAGCGTGCCGGGCAGATAACCCAGCTGTTCACCGGCTTCGATGGCCGGTCGCGAGAGAATGATGCGGTCGATGCGGCCTTCGTCGAGCGCCGTTACCGCCGCGGCGATGGCGAGATAGGTCTTACCGGTGCCTGCGGGTCCCAGGGCCAGCGTCAGCGCCTGGTTGGCTATGGCCTCCATCAAAATTTGCTGGCCGTCGCTGCGAGGTTTCACGTGGCGGACGAAACTTTGATCGCGCCGTTCCTCTATGGGGTCCCAGGCGCCCGGCAGGGCGTGAAGCTGGAATTCCTCTGCGTTGTCGCGTGATGGCTTTTTGAACCGAGCTGACCGCTTGCCCATCTGGTTGTCTTGCTCCTGAAAATTGTTCTCGCTCAACGACCCGCGCCGACGGGTGCCGGACGCCGGGTATTCAACCTGACCTCTAGGACCTCCTTCGTCTGTGTTGGGGGTTGGAGAAACAGAAACGCCTCCCACGTCGGGAGGCGTATTCAGAAATGCTGGAAGCGGAGAGTCGCCGAAGCCTTGGGCTATACGGGCCGCAGTATCCAATGCCGGATCGAGGCCTTGGGCCTCTCCTGGCTTGCCGTGAGTACGGGCCGGCTGCATGGGATATGGTGGCGTCCCCCTGAAATCTGAATGAATCATCTCAAAGAATCCGAGTTTTGTCACGCTATTTTGTGTTTAAGTGTTGTGATACCCCTATAGCTTGTTGCGAACATCCGGCTGCGCGTGGGCCGGCCGGTTGGTTTTGTCGCGGGACGGCGTGTATAGAGGTGGGTATCGCCCATCCATTTTTCGCGGTGTAAACAGCGTGTCTTCCCCCGCAACGGCCCTGCCATCCTCCATCGACGACACCGCCGAACTTCTGCGCGGCGGCGGCTATATCGCCGACCGCGCGCTGGCGACGTCCTTGTTTCTCGCGCTCAAACTCAAGCGTCCGCTGTTCCTCGAAGGCGAGGCGGGCGTCGGCAAAACCGAGGTCGCCAAGGTCCTGGCGCGCACCCTGGGCCGCGATCTCGTCCGGCTGCAGTGCTACGAAGGACTTGATATCAACACCGCCGTGTACGAGTGGAACTATCCGCGCCAGATGATGGCCATTCGTCTCGCCGAAGCCTCAGGCCGCGGCCAGGAAGCAGCGCTCGCCAGGGATATCTATGCGCCCGAATACCTCATCAAGCGTCCGTTGCTGCGCGCGCTGGAGCCCCATAAATCCGGCGCTCCGGTCCTACTGATCGACGAACTGGACCGCACCGACGAGCCTTTCGAAGCGTTCTTGCTTGAGATTCTGTCGGACTACCAGATCACCATTCCCGAATTGGGAACGATGCGCTCGACGGAGCCGCCGATTGTCATCGTCACCTCTAACCGTACGCGCGAGGTTCACGACGCCATCAAGCGCCGCTGCCTTTATCAGTGGTTGGATTATCCCGACGCCGCGCGCGAGCGTGCGATTTTGAAAGCGCGCCTGCCCAATGCCGGCGAGAAGCTGAGTGCCCAGGTCGTCGCCTTCGTCCAAATGCTGCGGGGGTTGGAATTGTTCAAGCCGCCGGGCCTTGCCGAGACCATCGACTGGGCTCAGGCACTGATGGTGCTCGATGCCGTCGAGCTGGAACAGGGCGCCGTCGAGGCCACCCTTGGCGTCGTGCTGAAGTACCAGGACGACATCACGCGCGTACGCGGCGAGATTGCCTCGCGGGGGATCGAGCAAGCCCTCGTTGCGGCTCGATGAACGCGCTGGCCGCCAACGTGATGCATTTCGCCCGCGTCCTACGGCGCGTCGGCCTGCCGGCCGGGCCTGACAAGGTGACGGTCGCGCTGGAAGCTCTGCAGGTTCTCAACGTCGGACGGCGGCGCGATGTCTTCCACGCCTTGCAGGCGGTTTTTGTTGAACGCCATGCCCAGAGCGAGCTGTTCCGTCTGGCCTTTGACCGCTTCTGGCGGGCGCCCGAGGATGTGGCGCCGAACACGCCGTCGGCACCCGGGCTCGGTGAAGCGACGACGCAACATCCGCGCCGCATCGATGAGGCCTTCGGCGCACGGGGAGCGGATGCGCCTACGAATCTGCCGGACGTCATTGCCGGTTGGTCGGCCGCCGAGAGTCTGCGCGCCAAGGACTTTGAAAGCATGAATGCCACGGAGATCGCGGACGCGCGACGTTTGATCGCCACGTTGCGTTTGCCGATCCACGAGGTGGCCACGCGACGTTTTCGTAGCGGCGCCACGCGGGGCCGCGTCGATGTACGCGCGATGTTCAAATCTATGGTGCGCGGCGGTGGCGTTGTCGAGCTGAAGTACAAACAGCGGGCGATGCGCCGCCCGCCGCTGGTGGTGCTCTGTGATATCTCGGGCTCCATGGCGCCCTATGCGCGCATGCTCCTGCACTTTCTCCATGCGGTGACAAACGACCGCGACCGCGTGCACGTCTTTCTGTTCGGCACGCGGCTGACCAATGTGACGCGCGAATTGGCCCACCGGGACCCGGACGAGGCCATCGCGCGCGTAACGGCCTCGGTGAAGGACTGGTCGGGCGGCACCCGGATCGGCGACGCGTTGGCCACCTTCAATCGCTTGTGGTCGCGGCGTGTGCTGGCGCAGGGTGCGGTGACTTTGTTGATCTCAGACGGTCTCGACCGCGACGGCGGCGAAGGGCTGGGCACGGAGATGGAGCGCCTGCATCGGTCGTGCCGCCGTCTAATCTGGCTTAATCCCCTGTTGCGCTACGCCGCCTTCGAACCCAAATCGGCAGGGATCCGCGCGATGCTGCCGCATGTGGATGATTTCCGCCCGGTGCACAATCTCGATAGCTTGGTGGACTTGATCGCGGCTTTGAGCATGCCAGTGCGGCGTATGGCGGCATAAGGACATCATGGATCCTCTGGCACACCTCGCCCTTTGGACAGCCGACGGCAAAAGAACGGCGCTGGCGACGGTGGTCGCCACTTGGGGCTCGAGCCCGCGCCCGGTGGGCAGTCATATGGCGGTGCAGGACAGTGGCGATTTCGCCGGCTCTGTCTCTGGCGGATGCATCGAAGGTGCGGTGGTGGAGGCTGCTCTGGATGCTATCAAGACGGGCGCGCCTAAACTGCTCGAATATGGCGTCAGCAATGAAGAAGCCTGGGAAGTTGGGCTGGCGTGTGGCGGCCGGGTGCAGGTATTTGTCGAGCCTGCGCCGCAAGACATCCCGTCGATAGAAGCACTCCGTGCCGAGAAGCATCCCTTCGCAACGGTCACGGACATGACGTCCGGCCACCGCGCTGTCGTTCAGGCGACGGCTGTGCAGGGGAATCTCACGCTTTCACAAGCGCAAATGGCCGACATCCGCAGCCGCATCGCCGCCGATCACTCGGGCGTGACCATCGAAGGTCTCTTCGTGCGTGTCTATGCGCCGCCTGCACGTATGGTGATCGTGGGCGCCGTGCACATTGCCCAGGCCTTGGCGCCCATGGCCAAGCTCGCGGGCTTCGACGTAGTCGTGATCGATCCGCGCGAGGCTTTCGTGCGCTCCGGTTCCCTGGGTGACGTCCAGGCACTCGTCGAATGGCCCGATGACGGCATGCAACAGGTCAAGCCCGACATGCGGACGGCGGTGGTGACGCTTACCCACGATCCCAAGCTCGATGATCCGGCCCTGGCCGCGGCGTTGCGCTCCGATGCCTTCTATATCGGCGCACTCGGCAGCCGAAAAACCCACGCCAAACGGCTGGAACGCCTTGGCGCCCTGGGCTTTACGCCGTCGGACACCGCACGCATTCACGGGCCTGTCGGTCTGGACATCAATGCATTGACGCCTGCCGAAATCGCCATCTCCATCATGGCCCAAGTAATCGAAGGACTACGCACCGAGAAAGGCGAAAGGGCAGCATGAAGTTCGGCTCTTTTCCCATAGATGACGCCGCTGGCCTGATTCTCGCGCATACCTTCAAGGCCGAAGGGTTTGTTCTCAAAAAGGGCCACGTGCTGACGGCCGCGGATGTGGGTGCCTTGCGCGCCGCCGGCGTGAAGGACGTCATCGGCGCCAAGCTGGAAGCCGACGATGTCGGCGAGGATACCGCCGCCGGACGTATTGCACTGCGCCTCATGGGCAGCCATCTCACGCCTTCCGCAGCCCGCACCGGACGCTGCAATCTGGTGGCGGCGAACGATGGTGTCGTGCTGATCAATGCCGCTGCCATCACCGCCGCCAATGTGATCAGCGAGGCCGTCACCATTGCCACGCTGCCGGACCGACAGGGAGTTACCGCCGGCCAAATTGTCGCCACCGTCAAGGTCATTCCCTTCGCCGTGAGTGCGGCGGTGATGGCGCGAGTGGAAAACGCCCTGGGCACCGGCGCAGCGGTGGTGGCTCCCTACGCCCCCAAACGCTTTGCCCTCATCAGCACACTGTCCCCCGGCTTGAAGCCTTCTGTCGTGGCCTCGACCGAGCAGATCACGCGCCAGCGCATCGTCGCGCTCGGCGGCGCCATGATCAGTTCTACCCAGGCCGATCACGGTGCCGCGGATGTCGCCCGAGAAGTGCGCAGTGCGCTGGCGAGCGGCGCCGAGATCATTCTCATCACTGGCGCCTCGGCCACGCTCGATCGCGGCGACGTGGTGCCCGCGGGCATCGTTGCCGCCGACGGCGTCATAGATCACTTTGGCATGCCGGTGGACCCGGGCAATCTCCTGGTGCTGGCGCATATCGGTTCTGTGCCGGTGCTGGTGCTGCCTGGCTGCGCGCGTTCGCCGAAATTGAATGGCGTCGATTGGATCATGCAACGCCTTGCCGCCGGCGTGGCGGTGACACCCAAGGACATCATGACAATGGGTGTGGGCGGGCTGCTGGTGGATACGCCGAGCCGCCCCTTGCCGCGCGCGAGCGCCGTGCAGCCGGCAACCGTCACAGTGCCGCGCATCGCGGCGGTGATCCTGGCCGCCGGGCGGTCCCAGCGCATGGGGCCTTCCAACAAACTGCTGATGGAGATCGAGGGCGTGCCGCTCATACGCCGGACTGTCTCTGCGCTACGCGCTGCCAGCGTCGGGCAGGTGGTCGTGGTCACCGGACACATGGACGCCGAGGTGCGCCGTGCTCTGGATGGGCTCAATGTCACCGTCGTCCACAACCCGCGCTATGCTGATGGCCTCTCGACCTCGCTCAAGGCCGGGATCGGCGCCCTGGCGCCCGACGTGGCGGCAGCGGTGATCGGTCTGGGTGACATGCCTGCAGTCACTACGGCGCATGTCAACCAGCTGATTGCCGCCTTCGACCCCGAGGCCGACCGGGCCATCGGCGTGCCGGTTCACGACGGCAAGCGCGGCAATCCGGTGCTTTGGGCCCGGCGGTTTTTCGAGGACATGCAAGGGGTTTCCGGAGACGTCGGCGCCAAGGCGCTGATCGGCGCCAATGAGTCCCTTGTTTACGAGGTGGAATTTGAGGACACTGCGGTTCTGACTGATCTTGATACGCCGGAACAGTGGTCGGACTACCTAGGTAAATCCGACAGTTAAGCTCTGTGTCCTTGCGGCAGTACGATGGTCACAGCGCGGCATGTTTCTGCGTAAAACTCCTGGGAGGGAGGGGCCATGCCTGACGCCGGCGGCGACTCTCATAAAAGCGAGTCGTATAAGACGGATGTGATCATCATCGGCGGGGGCCCCGTGGGGCTGTTTGCCGTGTTCGAGCTTGGGCTGCTCGGGCTCAGCGCCCATGTTGTCGATATCCTCGACCGGCCGGGCGGCCAGTGCGCCGAGCTGTACCCCGAGAAAACCATCCTCGACATCCCGAGCCGCCTAAAGATCACTGGACAGGAACTGACCAACGACCTGATGACGCAGATCGAGCCGTTCCATCCCACCTTCCATTTCCAGCAGATGGCCGAGAAGGTTGAAAAGCTCGAGAACGGCCATTGGCGGCTGGTCACCGATCAGGGCACGACTCTGGAAGCTCCTGTTCTGCTGATCGCCGGCGGCGGCGGCAGTTTCATGCCGAAGAAACCCAAGCTCGACCGGCTGGAGGAATTCGACGGTGAGTCGATTTTCTATGCCGTGCGCAAGATGGAGCAGTTCCGCGGCAAGAACGTGCTGATTGCCGGCGGCGGGGATTCCGCCCTCGATTGGGTGGTGAACCTCAACCCGATCGTCAGCGGCATGTCGCTGGTCCATCGGCGCAACGAATTCCGCGGCGCGCAAGCAACGGTCGATCAGATGTATGCGCTGGTGGCCGCCGGCAAGGTCAACCTTGCTATTGGCGACATCCTCAGGCTCAACGGCGAGGGCGGACAACTGACATCCGTGACCCTGAAAAGTACCGAGAAGGGCGAATTCGACGTGCCCTGCGATGTCATGCTGGCTTTCTACGGCCTGACGATGAAATTGGGGCCCATCGCCGAATGGGGCCTGAATATGGATAACAACCGGGTCGCGGTCTCCACCGAGACCTTTGAAACAAGCACGCCCGGCATCTTCTGTATCGGCGACATGTGCTACTACCCCGGGAAATTGAAGCTCATTCTCTCAGGGTTCCATGAATCGGCCTTGATGGCCCATGCCTGTTTCCATTATGCAAGGCCCAACCAAAAGCTGAGGTTCGAGCACACGACCTCGAGCTCGTCCATCCAGGCCAAACTCGGCGTTTCCTGATCGCGCTGCGGCCTTAGAGAAGCTATAAGGCCGGCATGAAGATCGTTGTTACGCTGCCAGATGACGCCGTCCATGACCTGACGGTGCAGGCGGGCGGCTCCCTCATGGATGCCATGCGCAAAGCCGGCTTGCCCGTTCGGGCCGAATGCGGCGGCGCCATGGCCTGCGCAACCTGCCATGTGGTCGTGGACGAGGCCTGGATCGCCAAGACCGGGCGCGCCGGCGACGAGGAAAGCGACCTGCTCGACATGTCGGACTATCGCAGCGGCAATTCGCGGCTATCGTGCCAGATCCGACTGACGGACTCCCTGGATGGCCTAAAGGTCACGCTGCAATTGGATGCCTTCGAGGGTTAAATGAACGCCGTTCTCAATCAGCAAATTGCAAGGCGGCGCACCTTCGCCATCATCTCGCATCCCGATGCGGGCAAGACGACACTCACCGAAAAGCTGCTGCTGTTCGGCGGCGCCATCCAGCTGGCCGGCGCGGTCAAGGCCAAGGGCGAACGCCGCCGCGCGCGCTCCGACTGGATGAAGGTCGAACAAGAACGCGGCATCTCCGTTACCTCCGCCGTCATGACCTACGAGTACGGCGAACATACCTTCAATCTGCTCGACACGCCGGGACACGAAGACTTCAGCGAGGATACCTACCGCACGCTGACTGCGGTCGATTCCGCGGTCATGGTGCTGGACTGCGCCAAAGGCATTGAAACCCAGACCTTGAAGCTGTTCGAAGTCTGCCGTCTGCGCGATATGCCGATCTCAACCTTCATCAACAAGCTCGACCGCGAAGGCCAGGACCCCTTTGCGCTGCTGGAAGAGATCGAGCAGCGCTTGGCGTTGGATGTTTCGCCGGTCAGCTGGCCCATCGGCATGGGCCGCGATTTCCTCGGCTGTTACGACCTGGTGCGCGACCGCCTTATCCTGATGGCCCGCACCAAGGGCGAGAAGATGGGCGAGGGGATTGAGGTCAATGGTCTCGATGACCCGAAGCTCGATGAACTTCTGCCGCCCGATGCGGTCAGAAAGTTGCGCAGCGACATCGCTATGGTGCGCGGGCTTTGCAAGCCTTTCGACCGGCAGGCCTATCTCGAAGGCCATATGACGCCGGTGTACTTTGGCTCGGCGCTCAATAACTTCGGCGTGCTTGAACTCTTACAAGGTGTCGCCGAGATCGCGCCGTCACCGCAGCCGCAGGCCGCGCTCGAGCGCAAAGTCGAGCCGGAGGAGGCCAAGGTTTCGGGGTTTGTGTTCAAGATTCAGGCGAACATGGATCCCAAGCACCGCGACCGCATTGCCTTCGTGCGCTTATCGTCTGGGCATTTCAAACGCGGCGCCAAACTTCTGCACGTGCGCTCGGGCAAAATCCTTAGCATTTCCGCGCCGCAATTGTTCCTGGCCCAGGATCGACAGACAGCGGAAGACGCTTGGCCCGGTGACATCGTCGGCATTCCAAACCACGGCAACTTGCGTATCGGCGACACGCTGACCGAGGGCGAGACGCTGCACTTCACCGGCATCCCAGTGTTCGCGCCGGAGCTGCTGCAGACCGTGCGGCCCATCGATCCGCTGAAAGCCAAGCACCTGGGCCGGGCCCTACAACAGCTCGCCGAAGAAGGTGCAGCCAGCGTATTCAAACCGCGCTTTGGTACGGATTGGATCGTCGGCGTCGTTGGCAGTCTGCAGTTCGACGTGCTCGCCGACCGCATTCGCACCGAATACGATGTGGCCGTGAAGTTCGAGCAATCCGAGCTCTATACCGCCCGCTGGCTGCAGGCCAAGAGCCACGTCGAGCTGAAGAAATTCATGGATACAAACCGCGTGGCCGTGGCCGACGATCACGACAATGCGCCGGTGTTCCTCGCGCGCAATGCCTGGCACCTCAACCGAACGATTGAAGATAATCCCGACATCACGTTCCTCAAAACACGCGAACTTGTTCAGTAGAAGGACAGAACCTATGCCGCAGATTACCCGCCTCGATACCGGTCCCCGCATGAGCCAGGGCGTCGTCCACGGCGACACCATTTATCTGGCCGGCCAGGTCAACAAGGACGTTGCCGACGTCACCGGCCAGACCGCGAATGTGCTCAAGCAAATCGATGGGCTTCTGGCGCGCGCGGGCTCGAGCAAAGATAAGATTCTCTCGGCGACGATCTATCTCGCCGACATCAAGACCTTCGCCGATATGAACAAGGCTTGGGACGCTTGGGTGCCGCCGGGCAACTGCCCGGCGCGCACGACATTGGAAGCAGCGCTGGCTGCCCCAGATTACCTGGTGGAAGTCACCGTGGTCGCCGCCAAGTAGTCAGGCGTAGCGGATATCCACGACGTCGATGCTCTCCTCGCCGTGGGGTGTACGCAACTTGACCGTATCGCCTACGCCCGCCTTCAGCAGTGCGCGGGCAATGGGAGAAACCCAACTGACGAGGCCGGCCTCGAGGTCGGCTTCGTCGATCCCCACAATGCGGATGGTGTTTTCCGCGCCGTCTTTGTCGGCGTAGGTCACTGTTGCGCCAAAGAACACCTGATCGTGGTTTTTCTGGCGGGCGGGATCGACGACCTCGGCGCTTTCGTGGCGTTTGATGAGGTAGCGGATGCGCCGGTCGATTTCGCGCAGGCGCTTTTTTCCGTAGATGTAGTCGCCGTTCTCGGAGCGGTCGCCGTTGCCGGCGGCCCAGGACACGATCTCGACGATCTTCGGCCGCTCGACGCGGCTCAGCTGCGCCAGTTCCTCTTCCAGCTTTTTAAAGCCCTCGGGCGTGACATAGTTTTTGCCGCCAGGAATGGGATTGTCCTGCGCGTCATCGAGGGCGTCATCCAATGCCTCGTCATCGGCATCGGATTCTTTGGTGAAGGCCTTGCTCATAAAAGCGGCTAGCGGTTGCCCCAAGGCATGATGGGGACAGTGGAGATGGAATTCTTCGGTGAGCCTTCGATAACACGGTCCGAGTAGCTGAGGTAGACCAGAGTGTTGTTCGGCTTGTCGTAGAACCGCACCACCTGCAGCTTCTTGAACAGCAGCGAGCGGCGCTCCTTGAAGACTTCATCGCCGTCTTTGAGATTGCCCTTGATCGTGATCGGCCCCACTTGGCGGCAGGCGATGGCGGCGTCCGAGGTGTCTTCCGGCCAGTCCAACCGCGCCCTTGATGCCGCCGGTCTTGGCGCTGCTCACATGGCAGACCACGCCTTCCACCTCGGGGTCTTTGAAGGATTCAACGCAGATCTTGTCATTGGCCGCACCCAGCATGCGGATCGTCGTAGAAACGCAGCCAACGTCCTCGGCATGCGCCGGGACGTTGACGAGCGAAAGCAATATCAGCGGGAGGAGCGGATTTAGCCTCAAGGGTTTTAACCTTAGCTGACGTGAATACCATTCAAGCTGCCCAGCACGCCAAAGGCCTGCAGCAGCCAAACCACTACGGCGATGACCACCACGGCATTGAGGATGCTTTTGATTTTGCCGTCCATGGGGACGTAGCTATTGATTAGCCACAGCAAAACGCCGACGACGATCAGGGTGAGGATAATGGAAATCAGGGACATCTGAGACTCCTATAAGAGGGCCGGCTCAAACCGGGCGAATACCGTGTCCTTGATCAAACGTTAGCTGGCGATAGAAGTTCCGCCGCCGCTCGCGTGCGTCTCCTTCGCCTATAGGCGGCGCCTAAAAATCGCTTTATGGTGGCGGCGGCTGATAGACCCGGCCCAACCTTGGATTTTGACCTTGATACGCCTCACCGAAATCAAGCTTCCGCTCGATCACCCCGAATCGGCTCTCAGGAGTGCCATCCTGAAAAAGCTCGGCATTTCAGGGGCCGAGCTGGTGGCATTCAACATTTTCCGCCGCGGCTACGACGCTCGCAAGCCGTCGGCCATACATCTCATCTATACGATCGACGCCATGGTTAAGGACGAGGCCCGTGTGCTGAAGCGCCTGGGTGGAGACCGTCATGTCAGTGTAAGCCCGGACACCTCGTACAAGCAGGTCGCACAGGCACCGGCCACCCTGGCGTCCCGACCCGTGGTGATCGGGACAGGGCCTTGCGGGCTGTTTGCCGGGTTCATTCTTGCGGAGATGGGCTTTCGTCCCATCATCCTCGAGCGCGGCAAAATCGTGCGTGAGCGCACCAAGGATACCTTTGCTCTCTGGCGTAAGCGCGTGTTGGACCCTGAGTCCAACGTCCAGTACGGCGAGGGCGGGGCCGGCACTTTTTCCGACGGCAAGCTGCACAGCCAAATCAAGGACCCGTCCTATCGCGGCCGCAAGGTGCTGACGGAGTTCGTCAAGGCCGGCGCACCTGAGGAAATTCTCTACGTCAGCAAGCCGCATATCGGCACCTTCCGCCTAGTGACGATGGTCGAAAGCATGCGCGCAACCATGGAGAAACTGGGCGCGGAAATCCGCTTTCAGAGCAAGGTCGATGACATCGATATTGAAACCACGGCCGACGGCCAGCGCCGTGTGCGCGGGGTCATCCTGGCCGGCGGCGAGCGCATTGAAACCGACCATGTCGTCCTCGCCGTGGGCCACAGCGCCCGCGATACCTTTCACATGCTGTATGACCGAGGCGTCTACGTAGAAGCCAAGCCTTTTTCCATCGGCGTGCGCATCGAGCATCCGCAAAGCATGGTCGACCGCGCGCGCTTTGGAAAGTTCGCCGGTCATCCGCTGCTGGGGGCCGCCGACTACAAGCTGGTGCATCATTGCGCCAACGGGCGCTCGGTCTACAGTTTCTGCATGTGCCCCGGCGGACAGGTCGTAGCAGCCACGTCAGAGGAAGGCCGCGTGGTCACCAACGGCATGAGCCAGTATTCGCGCGCCGAACGTAACGCCAACAGCGGCATCGTCGTCGGCATTACGCCTGCCGACTATCCCGGACACCCGCTGGCGGGCATCGACTTTCAGCGGGAATGGGAGTCCAAGGCCTTCACCGCCGGCGGCAGCACTTACGAGGCCCCCGGCCAGCGGGTCGGCGATTTCTTGGCCGGCAAGCCCTCCACTGCATTCGGCAGCGTGCTGCCCTCCTACAAGCCGGGTGTGCATCTCACCGATCTCAGCGCCTGTCTGCCGGAGTATGTGGTGACGGCGATCCGCGAGGCGCTGCCCGCCTTTGCGCGGCAAATTAAGGGCTACGATATGGACGACGCCATCATGACCGGCGTCGAGACGCGCACCTCGGCGCCGATCCGCATCAAACGCGGCCCGGATCTGCAGAGCATCAATACGCAGGGACTGTATCCGGCGGGAGAGGGCGCAGGCTATGCGGGCGGTATTCTATCGGCTTCGGTCGACGGGATCCGCGTGGCCGAAGCAGTCGGGCTCAGCATGACAGGCAAAAAAGCTCCCGCTTCCGAGGGGTCAGAAGCGGGAGGAAGTTCTAGTCCGGAATTCTACGGTTAGTCGTCGTTGACGGTCTGCCAGTTGCCGTCGGGCTGCAGGCAGGCGGTGCCGTAGGCCTGCGTATTGCGGCCGTCGATCACCACATCCTGCTGGAACTCGCGGCACTGACGGCCATCGGTTGTCGTACCGTCGCGCACGGCGGTGACGGTGCCTGAACGGCTGCCGACATTCCACGTGATCGGTTCGCCGATCGGCGCGGACGTGGCCTCAAGTATGGCCTCTTCGTGCGCCCGCTGTTGCGATTCATTCAGTTGATTGAAGACCGCAATGCTCAGCGCGGTGAGGCCTAAGAAACGGAATGCATCGCTGTCGCGATAGTAGAATCCAAAGCCGGGATAGACGTTGCCGTAGGGCCGATAAACCCGCACGCTTTGGTAATAGCGTGTGCGCGGCACTGCGTAATACCGATAATAGGACGGGCGCGGCCTGACGACGACGACGCGCGGCGGTCCATCCCAATGACGGTCGCCGCGCCATTCGGGGCGGCCACGTCCGTCACGGTCGCGTCCATCGTTATCGCGTCCGCCGCGGCGGTCGTCGCGCCGGTCATCGCGATGATCACGATCTTGGGCGAGGGCCGCCGGCGCAAGAGCGCCGAAGGTCGTCACGGCGACCAAGATGGCCGCGATTCCGGTTTTCACGGGCTTTGAGAACTTCAACATAACGCCTCCTCCTCCAAAACAACTGGCCGACATAATGGCCACGGCCTGTGGCGGGCCTGTGGCACATCTCTGCCCTAATTGTGGCGGCCTTCAAGTATCTGAAATATAGAGAATTTTAGTGTATCGCGGTCGTGACGAGACAGTGAAGGCTGAATAAATTGGCGGCGTCGGTCCAACAGTGCAGGGGCCGAAAGCCGTTGGCGCCTGCAAGGGCCTGAAACTCAGTGACGGAATACTTGTGGGAATTCTCGGTGTGGATTGATTCCCCGGACGTGAACGAAAACAAGCGGCCGTCAACGCGGACCGTCTGGAAAGCCAAGCTGTAGATGTGCATTTCGACGCGCGCCTGGGCGGCGTTGTAATGCGCGCCGTGGGAAAACGCAGCAAGGTCAAAGTTTGCGCGCAGCTCGCGGTTCAGACGGCGCAGCAGGTTGAGGTTGAAAGCGGCAGTGATGCCGGCCGCGTCATTGTACGCCGCATCCAGCAGCCGCTGATCCTTGCGCAGATCAACGCCGACGATCAGCAGGCTGTCGTTACCCAGCATGGTCGCAGCCCGGCGCAAGAAGGCCCCGGCCTCACCGGGTGTGAAGTTGCCGATGGTGGATCCGGGAAAGAATCCGACGCGCCGTTCGCCGGCGATGCTTTCGGGAAGAGCCACGGTTTCCGTGAAATCGGCGCAGATCGGCACGACCCTGAGCGCGGGGTAATCGCTGCGCAAGGCGTCGGCCTCGGCCAACAGCCCCGGCAGCGCAATATCGATCGGCGTATATGACGAGGCGCGCGGCAAGGCATCAAGCAGGATGCGGGCCTTTGCGCTGGAACCGCTGCCGAATTCGATCAGGTTCACGCCGCCTCCCGCACAGGCGGCGATATCGCCTGCATGTTTGCGCAGCAGAGCTAATTCGGTGCGGGTTGGATAGTATTCGGGCGTTTGGCAGATGCCTTCAAAAAGGGCTGCGCCCGCGGCGTCATAGAGATATTTGCACGGGATGGATTTCCGCGCCTGTGAGAGGCCAACGATGACGTCCGCGCACAAAGACGCGCGCGCTGCCATCGCAACCGCCACGGCGTCGCCGGGGTGCAGAGCCCGCATTGCCGGCGGCGTGCGGATCATAGGGTGTCGGCCAGGCGCAGGCCGGAAACCTGCCAGCGCATATGCGGGTAGAAGAAATTGCGGTAGGTGGCGCGGATGTGACTTGCCGGCGTGAGACAGGAGCCGCCGCGCAAGACCATTTGATTGATCATGAACTTGCCGTTGTATTCGCCAATTGCATCAGTTGAAGGCTTGAAGCCCGGATAGGCCGTATAGGGGCTTTGCGTCCATTCCCAGACATCGCCGAACATTTGCTGAGCGCCGTAGCCGTCAACCCATTGTGGTGGCAGCGGTTCGAGCGCACCCGTT